>CBDUMN010000047.1:0-25969 GCA_965368335.1 uncultured Rhodospirillales bacterium | reverse complement strand
AGAAACGATCTCCATCAAGGCGACACCGGCCCGGTTGAGATCGACAAAGGTCTTGGTCGGATGCTGGTCATGCATGGATTTACCGGCATCGGCTTCCAGGTGCAGGCGTTCAATACCCACTTCCTTGGTTTTGCCGCCGTCCAGTTCCAGCAAAATAGTCCCTTCGCCTACCGTCGGCTGATCGTATTGGCTGATCTGATAGCCCAGCGGCATGTCGGCATAGAAATAGTTTTTCCGCGAAAAGACCGAGCGCTTATTGATCTGGGCCTGGAGCCCCAGACCGGTACGCACCGCCTGCTCGACGCAATGCTCATTGACCACCGGCAACATGCCGGGCAGCCCGGCATCCAATAGATCCACATGATCGTTGGGCTCACCGCCAAAAGAGGCCGAGCCGCCGGAAAACAGCTTGGATTTGGAGATCACCTGACAGTGAACTTCCAGACCGATAACGACTTCCCAATCACCGGTTTCACCTTGAATGATGTAGCTCATCGCTCTTCCCCCTACTGGCCCGGCTTGGCGCTGAATGCAGCCGCCGTTTCCATGACATCGGCGGCGCGAAGCACCGTTTCTTCATCAAACGACTTGCCGAGCAACTGCAAACCAAGCGGCAAACCGTTTTCCGACAACCCCGCCGGAACCGAAATACCGGGAATGCCCGCCAAGCTCGCGGGAACGGTGAAGACGTCGTTGAGATACATGGCCAGAGGGTCGTCCTGATTTTCTCCGATTGGAAAAGCCGCAGAAGGCGCAGTTGGCGTAAGAATGACGTCCACTTGATCATAGGCGTCGGTAAAGTCCTTGGCGATCAAGGTGCGGATTTGCTGGGCCTTGCGGTAGTAGGCGTCGTAATACCCCGCCGACAGCACATAGGTGCCGATCATCACACGGCGCTGAACTTCCTTACCGAAGCCCTCACCCCGAGTATTCATGTACATATCGTCGATGCTGTCGCCATCGACCCTGAGGCCGTAGCGCACGCCATCGTAGCGAGCCAGGTTTGCCGAAGCTTCAGCGGGTGCGACGATGTAGTAAACGGGCAAGGCGTATTTGGTGTGAGGCAACGAGATATCGACGATCTCAGCTCCCGCATCTTTCAGCCATTCGGCTCCTTGCTGCCAGAGTTTTTCAATTTCGGCAGGCATTCCGTCAACCCGATACTCTTTGGGAATACCAACCCGCAGCCCCTTGACGTCGCCTGTCAAGGCAGCCTCAAAATCGGGCAGATCGATGGGGGCGGAGGTCGAATCCTTGGGATCGTGCCCGGCCATCGATTGCAGCATGATCGCCGCATCGCGCACCGTTTTGGTCATCGGCCCCGCTTGGTCCAACGATGAAGCAAAGGCCACGATGCCCCAGCGGGAACAACGCCCGTAGGTTGGTTTCAGTCCGACAATGCCGCAGAACGACGCAGGTTGACGGATCGATCCCCCTGTGTCGGTTCCCGTGGCGGCAAGACAAAGATCGCCCGAAACCGCCGCGGCCGAACCGCCTGACGAACCGCCCGGCACCCGCTCTTTGCCATCTTCGGCTTTCCACGGATTGATCACATTGCCGTAGTAGCTGGTCACATTGGCCGAGCCCATGGCGAATTCATCGAGATTGGCCTTGCCGAGCATCACCGCCCCATCATTACGCAGATTGGCCGAAACGCTCGATTCATAAACCGGGGTATAGCCATCCAAAATGTGTGATGCCGCCGTCGTCAACACCCCTTCGGTGCAAAACAGGTCTTTGATCGCCACCGGTACGCCATCCATGGCGCTCGCCGCTTTACCCGACACACGACGCTCATCGGAAGCCTTGGCGCGTTCCAGAGCGATTTCCGGCGTTTCGGTAATAAAGGCATTCAGCTCTTTCTTCGCCGACATGGAGGACAGGCAGGATTCGGTCAGCTCGACCGAAGTAAAATCGCCCTTGGCCAACCCATCACGAGCCTGGGCAATGGTCAGTTTATTGAAGTCGCTCATTATTCCACCACCTTGGGAACCGTATAGAACCCTTTTTCCGCTTCCGGCGCATTGGCCAACACCTTCTCGGGCTGCCCTCCGCCAGTAACGGCATCGGCTCGCAAAGGCAGTGTTACATTGGATACGCTAGCCATGGGCTCTACACCCTCCGTATCGACCTCGCCCAATTGCTCGACCCAGTCGAGAATGTTATTGAGCTCCCCGGCCAGGGGCTCCAGGTCTTCTTCCGGCACGCGGATGCGCGCCAGAAACGCGATATTTTTCACGGTTGCTTTATCAAGCGACATATCGGCCTAACTCCACCGGTTCCGGGAATGGAAAGACGGCCCCTCGGGACCGTCGTCAAAAGTGGGCGGAAACTAGCATCCGCCAAACGCTTCCGCAAGCGGGCTAAACGCCCCTGCTACTCTTCGCCATGCCCGGAATGCTCCATACCGGGAAGCGGCTTTTCGGCGGCTTTTTCTTCAGTATCTGAATTCTCTTTTTCAGCCCTCCCCTCTTCACCTTCTTCTGGAGCGGCCTCTTCCCCCACATCCTCCTTTTTCGCCACCGTTTCCCAGAGTTTATTATTCCAGGCGCTCAAAGCGACCTCCATGGCCGACTTAAGCGCTGAGGGAACGTCTGACGCCTCTTTGCTTTGCAAAGGCTTTGCCGATTTGAATTTCTTCGGTGAAACAGAATCGAAAACCACTGTTTTTTTGTCGTAGCGCCACATGGTCACCGCAGAAATCACCTTGTCGTATTCCACTGCGACATCGGCTAACTCCATGCTGATTTGGTGGGAACCGCCCGGATTCATGTTCCAAGGCGTCTCGGTCATAAACATGAAAGCGGTAAAGGAGATTTTCCTGCCGTTCACATTGCAAATCATGTCGGCCCAATAATCAGAAACCTTAAGGTCTGCCGTATCGTCCTGATCGATCTCATTAGCGTTACGCAGTTCGTAACGACAGTTGGGACCATCCTGCACCGTTACGCGCCCTTTCAACGGGCTGGATAACCGGCCATCGAGTATTCTTAAAAAAACCGGGTTATAGGAAAAACCACGCTCGCCACTTTCTCGAACGACCGCGAACCAACTGGTTCCTTTAGCCTGACCGACGACCCGAACCACTTCATCCTTATCGAGCTTACTAAGTTTCGCCCCATTCGTCCCTGGCTTCTCCCGCAAATTGACAGCGCTTTTCGTAACGATGAAAGTGCCTTTTACCGGCTCCATCTCTACGCCTTCAAAAGGATCTTTCGAATCCTCAGCCAAAGCTCCCTGGCTCACCAGGGCCAGAAAAACAAAAGCAAACAGAGCAACGGTTTTTCGCAAGTCGGTCATGGGCAAATCATAAACTAGGAGTTTCTTTTGGGCAAAAAGACATTCCAATTCAAGATACTCGGCAGTATGTGTACGGACTGAAGAGATATCTGGAGATCAAAGTCATGGCAATCGTTTCGCTAGAAGAAATGATGGCGGCCTTAAAAACCGGCGACAGGCTACTCGGACTGGATTTGGGAGGCAAAACCATCGGTCTGGCGTTATCCGACGTCATGCGCTCGATTGCAACTCCCATGGAAACCATTCGTCGGACCAAGTTCACAAAAGATGCTGAAAATTTAATCTCCATCATCGAAAAACAAGAAGTGGGCGGATTGGTTCTCGGTCTTCCGCTCTCCATGGACGGCAGTGAAGGGCCACGCTGCCAATCGACCCGGCAGTTTGCCGCCAATCTGCTTGAAAAAATAGAGATCCCCATCCTGCTCTGGGATGAGCGACTTTCCTCAGCCGCCGTCGAACGAATTCTCATTGGCGACGTGGATATGACAAGAAAACGCCGAAGAGACGTTGTCGATAAGGCTGCCGCCGCTTATATCCTTCAGGGCGCACTGGATGCGACTCGAGGAACCGGACTTTAGGGTCTAGTCATATATTTCGAGACGCAAGCCAAGCTATAATCTTCTAGACGCAGCGCCATGACGGGAGTAAGGATGCGCGCTGACTGACTGTAAAGATGTTGGAACCGCCAAACGATGAGTGAAGCACAAGTAACGGAAGTGGATGCCGCCACGGTAAAGGAGTGGATGGACGCACGGGAAGCCATCCTCGTGGATGTGCGTGAAGCCGAGGAATATGACTTCGAGCATGTGCCGGGCGCGGTCCTTTTGCCTCTTTCGTTCCTCGACGGCGACGATTTCCCACCGTTAACCGACAAGAAAGTGGTTTTCATGTGCGCCGTCGGCAAACGTTCGGCAGCAGCGGCCAAACAGATCAGTCAAGCGGGCTTCACCAATCTCTTCAATATGGAGGGCGGCCTCAACGGCTGGCGCGACGCAGGCCTTACCACACAAGGGGCAAGGTTCGAAGCGGAAGACTACACTATTTAGATGTTGCCTCTCTGGCTTCCCCTCGCTTTTCCCTTATACTAAGCCATGACAGCCGTCGTTCTCGCACTCGGTCCGATTTTTCTCCTTATCCTTCTCGGCTTTTTTCTAAAAAGCCGAAAGGTCGTGACGGATGCTTTTTGGCAACCGGCGGAAAGCCTCACCTACTACGCTTTTTTCCCGGCTCTTCTGGTCGTCAATACGGCAAACGCCGATCTTTCCGGACTCTCCATCTTTCCTCTAGCGGCTTCACTAGTATGCGCCACCCTTATTGTCGGCGGTATTCTGCTGGCGCTTAAACCGGCTCTGGGGATCGGCGGCGCGGCCTTTACTTCGCTCTTTCAAGGAGCCATTCGACCAAACACCTATGTCGGCTTGGCCGCCGCTTCGGCCCTTTTCGGAGCGCCTGGGTTAACCCTTACGGCCATCTGCATTGTTTTTATCGTTCCCCTGGTCAATCTCCTGTCAATTACCGTTTTGACCCGCTTTGCCGAACGACCGGAAACAGGCCGGGGCAATATTTTGATTGAGATCGTAAAAAATCCCATCATCCTCGCCTGCGCATTAGGGGCCGGTCTCAACCTGTCCGGCCTTGGCCTACCTCCGGTTCTTGGGAGTTTCCTGGAAATTCTTGGGCGCGCCGCTCTTCCTATCGGCCTCTTAGCCGTCGGCGCCGGTCTTAACCTGAAAGCAATGCGCCAAGACGCCAAAGATGTGACGATTGCCTCCATATTGAAGCTTGTCGTATTGCCGCTTCTTACCCTGCTGGGAGGCATGGCCTTCGGCCTTGAGGGCATCTCCTTGTCGGTTGGGCTGATCTACGCTTCCATTCCCTGTTCGGCTTCGGCTTATGTTCTCGCTCGGCAGATGGGTGGCGACGCCACATTGATGGCCGGGATCATCACCGCAACCACTCTGATTGCCGCCGTGACCATGCCTTTGGGTATCATTTTACAAAAGACCCTGTACTGATCGTCACAGAATCGCCAAGATCGCCCCCCAACATCTCGCGCCCTAAACAACAGATCAACAGGGGTCGTTTACCGCCGTGATTCGCAAGACATTCCTTTTGACGCTCCTAACCGTCTTCATTTTAGGCGGTGGCGTGTATGTTTTCCTTCGCGGCTCCCTCCCTGAAACGTCAGCCGAAATTCAGGTCGAGGGCCTGACAAGCAACGTCACCATCCTGCGCGACGCCAATGGCATCCCACATATTTCAGCTTCATCGCGGGAAGATGCCTTTTTCGCCCTTGGCTATGTCCATGCCCAGGATCGTCTCTGGCAAATGGAGATGAACCGCCGTATTGGCACGGGCCGTCTGTCCGAAATTTTTGGTGTGAAAACGCTGGCGAAAGACAAATTCCTCCGCAGCATCGACGTCTACGGTCACGCAGAGAGAACCCTGCCGAATTTAAGCGAAGAAACCAATCAAGCATTTGCCGCTTACGCTGCCGGGGTCAATGCGTTCCTAAATGACAACGGCGGCCCCTTGCCTCCCGAATTCCTGATCCTCGGGGTTGATCCTGCGCCTTGGAAACCTGCCGATTCCCTGGTTTGGATTAAAATGATGGCTTGGGATCTGGGGGGCAACTGGGGAAAGGAGCTCCTTCGTTTCCGCTTGGTGAAAAAACTTGGCGTGAAAGCCATGCAGGA
The DNA here is from genome assembly GCA_965368335.1 of uncultured Rhodospirillales bacterium. GTDB lineage: Bacteria > Pseudomonadota > Alphaproteobacteria > Rhodospirillales > JAPHRK01 > CBDUMN01. The sequence continues at coordinate 19,973 of CBDUMN010000047.1, read as the reverse complement.
ATTCATGCCTCCATATCCCGGCGAAAACCCCATCAAGCTACCCGACTTGGAAACGTTGTACGCAGGAATTTCTCTTGAAACCGAAAAATTACTAGCCGCCGCGCCACCCTCTCTTCCCGATGGCGCCGGATCAAACAATTGGGTTGTCTCCGGGACACGCAGCGAAACCGGCAAACCCCTCCTGGCCAACGATCCCCATCTCGGCCTCGCCGCACCGGCTCTCTGGTACTTCGCCCATTTGAAAGCCCCAGGCCTCAACGCTATTGGAGCCACATTGCCCGGCGTTCCCGCTATTGTATTGGGGCGGAACCAATCTATCGCCTGGGGGTTTACCAACACAGACCCAGACGTTCAGGATCTGTTTATAGAGAAGATCGTTGCCGACCGCCCCGATCACTACTTGACGCCGGAAGGTCCCAAACCCTTTGAAACACGCGATACGCTCATCAAGGTGAAAGATGGTCCTCCCGTAAAACTCACACTGCGATACACCCGTCATGGGCCGGTCATTTCCGATGTCATAAAAAACCTCGCGAGCGATACGCCGGAAGGGCATGTTTTGGCTTTTCAATGGACGGCCCTTCGCGACGACGACATGACAGCAGAAGCGGCCTCTCGCATCATGACGGCACGGAATTGGCAGGACTTCAGAAACGCCGTACGCAACTATCACGCCCCGCAACAAAACATGGTTTTCGCCGATGTGGATGGCAACATCGGCTATATTGCCCCGGGGCGCATCCCTACCCGCAAGCAAGACAACAAAATCAATGGACTACTCCCCGTTCCCGGGTGGTTAGATAAATATGACTGGCAGGGCTTCATCCCGTTTGATGAATTGCCGCAGTCCTTCAATCCGGCGGACGGATTGCTCATGACCGCCAACCATAAGATAACCGGCCCCAGCTATCCCCACCACATCACATACGACTGGACACTGCCATACCGGGCCGACCGATTGACCGCCCTGCTAAACGAAAAACCGATGCATTCCATCGCCTCATTCAAAACCGTCCAAACCGACACGGTTTCGCTGATGGCGTTGGAGTTTCTTCCCCTTCTATTGGCGCATCCTCCCGATGATGAGAGAGCGCAAACAGCCTTAAAACTGCTGAAGCACTGGGACGGAAAGATGACATCAGGACGGCTTGAGCCGCTGCTGTTCACTTCTTGGATGCGCGAATTGACCCGCCTGGTGTATGCCGACGAACTAGGGCCGATCTTTTCCAGCGCCTGGGATTTGCGACCGCATTTTATGTCTAACGTATTGAAGAATCGCCGCGGGCAATCCCACTGGTGTGACGACCAACGGACGGGCCAAAAAGAAACCTGCGGACAGCTGATAGCCCAAGCGCTTCCGTTTGCGCTGAAAGACCTGGAGAACCGTTTCGGTCCGAATATGGAGGCTTGGCGTTGGGGTGACGCCCATATAGCGCTCAGCGATCATCAACCGTTCACCAATATCCCGGTTCTTCGTGAACTCTTCGATATTCGGGTTCCTTCACCGGGGGGCATTTACACGGTGAATGTCGGAAGACATAGCATCAAGAATGAAGAAAACCCGTTTGTGAACGTTCATGCCGCCTCGCTACGCGCCATTTACGATCTCGAAGACCTGGACCGTTCACTTTTCATTCATTCGACAGGTCAATCAGGCAACCTCTTATCCCCTCATTACGCCTCATTCAGCACCCTATGGAGCGCAGGACGCTATCTCCCTCTAACTACCCGGCAGTCCGAATATGAACAAAATGCCTTAGGCGTCTTAACATTGACGGCCAAATAAGCGGAATGGGTATCGACAGCAAGCACCGAGTCATGAGACGATACCCGTCAACCGAGAAGTTCCGCTACTGAATAAAAAAACGGGACACAGGGGAAACAAAAAGAAACAGGTACAGGGATTGGCAAACCCGGCGCAACATCATGCGGCCCGGATTTTAACGCCTTTAACCGCAGAATTCTGGTCGCCCGATCAAGAGGAGCGGTATAGACAAAGCGCGTTTGAAGAAGCGGCCCGTAAAATTCGTTTAGCTCTGCTTATTGGCGGAGGGTTTTACTTTGCCCTTATCCTTATCGACCTTTTAGCCGTCGATTTTGGCCGCCTCTTACTCTACTGCCTTATTGTTCGCACGATTACCGTCGCCATTTTCTTTTTTGACTATGTGATGATCCGGCGTGCAGGAACGCCTAAAGCCCAAGACTTTTTCACCACCCTCTCGGCCTTAACCATCGGGCTATCAGAAGCCGCTCTGATTATCATCAAGAGTGAAAGCATCCTTCATCACGGTATCACAGTCATTGTCGCCACCTTGGCTTTCTACCTGTTCATTCCTCACCGCTTTGGCAACATGCTGGTTGGCTGCATCACTATTTCTCTACTGTTCCTCTCAACAACCATGGCCGTTTTGCCTCCCGACCCGGTCGCTTTTGTTTTAACCGCACTGCTAATCTGCTGCATCAACCTGTTCGGCGCTTTTAATCAACACCAGCAAAACACCATCGACCGACAGCGCTTTCTGAATCTGGAAAACCTGAAACAAGAGATCGAGGAAAAAACCCAGGCCGAAGAGAAGCTACGCGAACACGAAACCTACTTGGCGGAACTCTTCCGAACCGCTCCGGCGCCGCTTTTGCTCGTCAACATAAACGACGGTCGATTGAAAATGGGAAACAAGGCTATCGCCGACTTACTCGGAGTTCCCCATAAACATCTGGAGTCTTTTAACGCCGAGGATTTCGGAATTACGCAAAAGATGCGGCTAGATTTAATGAAGCGCTTTAAGGGTCTGGGTAGCAATGAGGCCGTCGACCTGTCCATTCGCAACCTTTATAAGGACCCCATTGAAGCTGCTTTCAGAGCAACATTGCTGAATTTCCAAGGCGAAGAATGCATCCTGATCAATGCAACGGACGTAACGGAGCGGCGTAAAAGAACGGATATTCTCCGAACCATCGCCGAAGGGTTTGCCGGGAAAACAGGCCTTTCCTTTCTCGATGCCATGACTGCTTTTCTGCACGAGACGACAGGTTGTGAATGGGCTTTGGTCGGACAACTAAGCGACGATGGCGCTAACGTCAAATCCCTATCGTTCAACGATAATGGTACGCCAGCCCCTTCAATCACCTATGATTTAAAGGGGGCCCCCTGCGAACGAGTAGTCGGACAAGAAGTGTGCATCTATCAGAACGGTGTCGCCCATCTTTTTCCCGAAGATATCGCCCTGACGAACCGCGGAGCGGAAGGTTATGCCGGCGCACCACTGTTTGACAGCCAGGGAAACCCTCTTGGCTTGGTCGTTATTTTTGGTACGAAACCACTGAAAGACACCGAAACCGTTAGCTATCTATTGAAAATTCTGGCTGGACGCGCAGGCATCGAACTCGAAGCGATACAAGCCGAGGAGCAACTTCAACGCAGCCAGGAGCAACTTTCCGTCGCCCTCGAAGCGGCTGCTGAGTTCATGTATACTTGGGACATTGTAACCGACGCGCTTCAAATATCGGCCCACGATAAAAGCCGGTTCAAAATGGCGCACCCGCCAACAAGCGGCACCGAATGGATATCTCGGGTTCATCCGAACGATCAAGAAAAAGTCCGCACGGCTTTTGTCGACCATATTCGCGGCACGGCGTCATCCGTCGATTGCGAATATAGAATGATCGACGATCTCGATGAGACCTATTATCTGAGGGTCCACGCCCAGGCAGTAAGAAATGACGAAGGACGGGCAACCTGGATCGCCGGAGCCGTCGTCGACATGACGGACGATCACAGGACCCGGAGAGCTCTGGAGGAAAGTGAGGAGAACTATCGGGAACTGGTTGAATCATCTCCCGACGCTATTGTCGTACACAGACAAGAAGAGATTGTTTTCGCCAACCAGGCAGCGGCTAAACTGCTTGATATCTCCAGCCCCAAAGAGGTCATTGGGAAACAGATACTCTCCTTCGTAAATCCTACCTACAGGAAGATTATCGAAAAACGGCTCGGGATGTTATCGGAGGGACACCGACGTCTCCCCAACATGGAATTTCAAATCCAGCAGAAGAGCGGCGCTTTGGTCGATGTCGACGTCGTCTCCCAGCGCATCGTACGCGACGGACAGGAGATGGTTCAGAGCGTTATCCGCAATGTCGCCGCCCGAAAAAGAGCCGATGAACGGCTGCGCCAAAGCGAAGAACACCACAAGGCTCTATTCAATAGCGCCCCCATCGGTATTTTCATTTTGTCAAAAGATGAAAAATTCGACCAGATCAACGAAAATTTGGCGGAAATGCTTGGGTATGAAGGACCGGAAGGACGGGCCGAGCTTCTTAGCCTTTCACCTGTCGATGTTACCCATGCCGATGACAAAGCAAAGAGCAAAAAACGTATCGAGGGACTCTTTGCCGGAGATATCGCCAGCTACCGCGTCGAAAAAAGATGGTTGCACAAAGACGGCTCAACCTGTTGGGGCGATATCAGCGTCACGGCAATTCACGATGACAAAGGTGACGTCGACAAAGCCATGGTTGTCGTTCAAGACGTCACCGAACGCAAGAAGATGGAAGAGGAATTACGGCGGTTCGCCACAACGGACTCGCTAACCGGCGCATCCAACCGCCGCCACTTTCTGGATCGGGGCGAAGAAGAACTGCACCGCGCAAAACGCTATCAACGCCCCTTGGCTCTCCTTGCCCTTGATCTCGATTTCTTCAAGACCATCAACGACACGTATGGTCACAATGCTGGCGATGCCGCTCTTGTCCATTTCGCCAAGTTTTGCACTAACGTTATTCGGGAAGAAGATTTATTCGGACGGATCGGCGGCGAAGAATTCGCCATCGTCATGCCGGAGAGCAGTATCGAAGGCGCAAAAGAAGCAGCAGAACGCCTTCGATTAAGTCTGGAAGAAACCCCCATTGAGGTCGATGGCGCACAGATCGTTCTGAGCGTCAGCATCGGCATCGCCGGTTGTCCAAATGAGCATGAAAACTGCATGGCGATTGGAGATGGTTTCCAAACGCTTTTAGCTCAGGCCGACAAAGCCCTCTACGCGGCGAAGGAAAACGGTCGCAACAGAATCGAAATCTATAATCCCAAGCCCTCTTCTTCCTCAAAGAAGAAATCGGCTTAAAACACCTGCTCCTTGGTTTTCAGGAATCGAATATCCGGGAAATCTTCTCCCGCCCGATTGAGGTGCCAGGCGTTCCGCACCAGAAAGACCGGCGCATTATCATGGTCATCGGCCAGTTGAGCCTGGTTGGCATCCATAAATTTCTTCAAAGCCAAATCATCGTCACACTCGACCCAGCGGGCCGTATAGAGACCCGAGGCTTCAAAGTGGACGGGAATGTCGTATTCAGTGCGTATTCGGTCGGCTAGCACATCGAATTGCAACGACCCGACGACGCCGACAATCCAGTCGGAACCAAATCGCGGCTTGAAAACACTGGCGGCCCCTTCTTCAGCGATTTGCTGGAGCGCCCGCCCCAGGTGCTTGGCCTTCATCGGATCATCGGGGCGGGCTTTTTGCAGCAATTCCGGTGCAAAACTCGGAATTCCGGTAAAGTGCAACTCTTCCCCTTCGGTCAGGGCGTCGCCAATTCGAAGGTTCCCATAGTTGGGCACACCGATGATATCGCCGGCAAAAGCCTCCTCGGCCACTTCGCGATCACGCGCCAGAAACATCACCGGGTTATGAATATTGAGCATCTTGCCACTACGGACATGCTTCATTTTCATACCGCGTTTGAAGTGCCCCGAACACATACGCACGAAAGCGATGCGGTCCCGGTGCTTCGGGTCCATATTGGCCTGAATTTTAAAGACGAACCCCGAAACCTTCTTTTCCGACGGCTCGACGGAACGCTCAAGCGACGGCTGGGGGCGTGGCGGGGGCGCAATCTGCGCCAAGCCTTTCAGCATTTCCTGTACGCCGAAATTATTCACTGCGCTGCCGAAGTAAACCGGCGTCATATGACCTTCGCGATATGATTCCAGGTCAAATTCCGGGCATAGGCCCCGCGCCATCTCCACTTCTTCACGGAGTTGCTCTACGGCATGAGAGGGCAGCAATTCATCGAGCTTTGGATCATTCAGGCCTTCACAGGATTCGCCATCATCGGGCTTTTCTTCCTTGCTGCGCTCCATCAGAACGAGCTTGTCCTGGAAAAGATCGTAAACCCCTTTGAATTGCTTCCCCATACCGATGGGCCAACTGGCGGGCGTTACGTCGAGAGCGAGCGTTTGCTCGATCTCATCGAGCAACTCGAAGGAATCGCGGGCTTCCCGGTCCATTTTGTTGATAAAAGTCATAATCGGCACATCGCGAAGACGGCAGACCTCGAACAGCTTGCGGGTTTGCTCCTCAATGCCTTTAGCCGCATCGATAACCATGACTGCGGAGTCCACCGCCGTCAGCACCCGGTAGGTATCTTCACTGAAATCTTCGTGACCCGGCGTATCGAGCAGGTTGAAGGTACAACCGCCGTAGTCGAAGGTCATGACCGACGAGGCGACCGAGATACCGCGTTCTTGCTCCACCTTCATCCAGTCGGAGCGGGCCCGACGGCGCTCACCGCGCGCCTTGACAGCGCCGGCCATCTGGATTGCGCCCCCAAACAGCAGAAGCTTTTCCGTCAGGGTCGTTTTACCGGCGTCCGGGTGAGAAATGATGGCGAAAGTGCGCCGCTGGGCGATTGAGTCGGTTATGCTGACCATGGCTCTTTTGGCGGGGATGAAAATAAACCCCAGCGTTTAGCCGTTTTTGACCGCCAAGACCAGCGAATTATTACCAATTATTATCGGCGGGAGGTGTTGCCGCAAGACGCTGGCAGGCGTATAGTTCGCCCCCATGACTACCGGGGACGCACAACGCTTTTTCAAGCACCAACACCTGCTCGGAATTCAGGGGCTCACCCCTCCCGAGATCATCGAGATTCTCGATTGCGCAGATGCCTATGTGGAGCAAAACCGCAAGGCCGACAAAAAGACCGATCTGCTGAAAGGCAGAACGGTCATCAACCTGTTTTTCGAAAACTCTACCCGAACCCGCACCTCCTTCGAGTTGGCGGCCAAGCGCCTCGGGGCCGACACCATCAATATGTCGGTTTCGACCAGTTCGATCAAAAAGGGCGAAACCCTGGTCGATACGGCGATGACGCTCAACGCTATGCATCCCGATGCCCTTGTGGTTCGGCATGGCGACTCCGGGGCCGTCAAACTGCTCTCGGAAAAGGTAACAGGGTCGGTGATCAATGCAGGCGACGGCTATCACGAACACCCCACCCAAGCCCTTCTCGACGCCCTGACCATCCGGCGGCGCAAGGGAACGTTGGGCGGTTTGACGGTGGCGATTTGCGGCGATATCCAGCATAGCCGGGTAGCACGCTCCAATATCCACCTCTTAAATATCATGGGAGCAAGGGTCAGAGTAATCGCACCCAAAACCTTGGTTCCCGGCCCAATCGCCAAAATGGGCGTCGAGGTTTTTCATGACATGCGCCAGGGCTTGAAGGACTGCGACATCGTGATGATGCTGCGCATTCAGCAGGAACGAATGCAAGGGAATTTCCTTCCCTCCGTACGCGAATTCTTCCACTTCTTCGGTCTCGACGAAGAAAAACTTTCCAACGCCAAACCCGATGCGCTGATCATGCACCCCGGACCGATGAACCGCGGGGTTGAGATCGACTCGACCCTGGCCGACGACCTCGACCGAAGCGTCATTCGCGAACAGGTGGAACTGGGCGTCGCCGTCCGCATGGCCTGCCTGGAGCTGCTGACGAAAAATCAAGACGCCATCAACGGAGGGATCGGGTGATGGGAAGCGGAAAAACCGCCTATATCAACGCCCGTCTGCTCGACCCGGCTAGTGGCCTGGACGAAACCGGCGCCCTGCTCACCGAGGGCCGCGCTATCGCCGATATTGGCCCCAGTCTTTTTGCCGATGGGGTGCCCGACGATATCCGAGTGGTCGATTGCAAAGGGCTGTGCTTAGCGCCTGGACTGGTCGACATGCGAGTGCAGTTGCGCGAACCGGGTGAAGAACATAAGGGCACCCTTGCCTCAGCCGGCGAATCCGCTGCAGTCGGCGGCGTGACGTCTATGGTTTGCCTGCCCAATACAGACCCGGTTATCGACGATATGTCGGTATTGGAATTCGTCGCCCGCCGGGCGCGCAAGCTGGGACTGGCCAAGGTTTATCCCTACGGCGCAGTCACGAAAGGCCTCAAGGGTGAAGAGCTGGCTGAAATGGGCATGCTGGCTGAAGCGGGCGCTGTCGCTTTTACGGACGGCGTCAAGGCCGTCGCCAACGCCAAAACCATGCGCCGCGCCCTCTCCTACGCGGGGACCTTCGATCTGCTCATTGCGCAGCACCCGGAAGAACCGAATCTCGCCGACAACGGGGCGATGAACGGCGGAGAAACGGCAACCCGCCTCGGGCTGCCCGGCATTCCATCGGTCGCCGAAGTCATCATGGTCGCCCGCGACATTCGACTGGCTGAAGATGCGGGCGCAAGACTGCATATCTCACACGTTTCCACCGCCAACGCCTTGGAAGTTATCCGCAAGGGCCGAGATCGGGGCGTAAGAGTGACCTGCGATACAGCCCCACCATATTTCTGTCTCAACGAAATGGAAGTGGGCGACTATCGGACATTTGCCAAACTCTCCCCACCGCTGCGGGTTGAAAGCGACCGCCGGGCCATTATCGAAGGCCTTAAGGACGGCACCATTACGGCAATCGCCAGCGACCACGCGCCTCAGGATGAAGACGCCAAGCGCCTTCCCTTCGCCCAGGCCGCATTTGGCGGCGTCGGGCTTGAGACCTTGCTGGCCACCTCACTTTCGCTCTACCACAGCGAAGGAGTGCCGCTACTTGATGTCATTGATCTGATGACTCGCCGCCCCGCGGAATTGCTCGGCCTTCCGGGGGGTAAGCTTTCAAAAGACTCACCTGCCGATCTGGTGGTATTCGATCCCAAGATAGGTTGGCGCGTCGATCCCGACACCTTCCTCTCGAAATCCAAAAACTCACCGTTTGACGGAAAGCCCGTTCAAGGCAAGGTTTTGCGCACCGTCGTTGACGGACGCACCGTCTACGACGCCGAGGCCTAGGGCCAACCATGGAACTGACCCAATATCATCAACTAGCCGCCTTGTTCGGCTACCTTCTTGGCTCCGTGCCGTTTGGGCTGGTTCTCACCCGCTTAGCAGGCTTAGGGGACATCCGCGAGATCGGATCGGGCAATATCGGCGCAACCAATGTTCTACGGACTGGCAACAAAGGGCTTGCCTTGGCGACCTTAGTGCTCGATTCCGGCAAGGGCGCCATTGCCGCCCTAATCGCTTCCTACTGGGGGCAGGAACATGCGCTTCTCGCCGGTCTGTTCGCGGTTATCGGCCACAACTTCCCGCTCTGGCTTAAGTTCCAGGGAGGCAAAGGGGTCGCAACGACGCTTGGTGTTCTGATCGCACTGCAATGGCAAGTGGGGCTCGCAGCCTGCGGCACCTGGTTGGTCGTCGCCCTGGTTCTCCGCTATTCCTCTCTCTCCGCCCTTCTGGCTTTTGCCGCCGCACCGTTTTACGCCTATTGGCTAAGCGATGAAAAAACAACAACCGTCATCGTGCTACTCGCCCTGCTCGGTATCGGACGACACCACGAAAACATCAAAAGGCTGCTCAAGGGCGAAGAGCCAAAGATCGGCAAAAAGAAAACGCCTGAAGAAACCGGTAAACCCAAATAGAGTTGCATAATATTGACGCAAACACCCTTTAGGTGTTTACTCAACAGGTATGGAACGACTCCTTTCTTCTTCAGAAAAGCTATCCTGGCTCCGGCTTATTCGCAGTCAGTCCGTGGGGCCTATTTCATTCTTTCAATTCCTTGATAAATTTGGTTCGGCCGAAGCCACTCTTGAAGCGCTTCCCCATTTGGCTAAACGGCAGGGCAAAACCGTTCGCGTTGTGACAATGGCGCAAGCAGAGGATGAAATGGCCGCTCTGCAAAAGCTTGGGGCGCGCCTCTTAGCCTGGGGAGAGCCTGACTATCCGGAACCGCTCTCCTATATTCCCGATCCCCCACCCCTGCTTTCAGTTCTTGGCGATGTGGATTTACTGAACACCTCCTGTCTCGGCATCGTCGGCGCCCGTAACGCTTCAGCCAACGGGCGTAGTCTGACCCGGAAAATCGCTGCCGATATGGGGGCTGCTGGGTGGGTAGTGGCCTCCGGCATGGCGCGAGGCATTGACACCGAAGCCCATAAGGGGGCGCTCACCACGGGAACAATCGCCGTTCTGGCAGGCGGGATCGATCACGTTTACCCTAAAGAAAATCAGTCTTTATATGATGCGATCAAAGAGAGCGGCGCACTGATTTCAGAATGCGCACCCGGCACGGTTCCCAAAGCGGGTCATTTCCCTCGGCGGAACCGGATCATTTCGGGTCTCTCCTGGGGCGTTCTTGTGGTCGAGGCGACCAAACGATCCGGGTCGCTGATCACGGCCCGCATGGCCCTCGAACAAGGCCGTGAAATTTTCGCCGTTCCCGGCTGGCCGAGCGATCCCAGAGCGGGCGGTCCCAACACCCTTTTACGTAGTGGAGCCGTTTTAACCGAATCGGCAGAGGATATTCTGGCTGAAGCTCCAACACATCAAACACAACGCATAAACAACTTAAAGAAACAAGCGCAGAAAATTGATAACAAAGAGTTTTATTCCAACACCACCCCCTCTTGCCCCCCTCAACGGCCTCCAAGCGAACTTGAAAAATATCTCTCATCAACACCAGTTCCTGTTGACGAACTGGTTCGTGAATGCCAATTCTCCCCTGCCGCTCTTTCTGAAGCTCTTCTAGAAATGGAGCTTTCGGGACGGCTTGAGCGCCATCCGGGGAACCGGGTTTCGCTCAAAGTAGAGGGTTATTAGTTCCACTGTCTCGTGGCAATTTTTTGGAACCGCCTCTACTTTATAATGTGGGTGTGGGCGATTGACGTGTTGGCTGAAAACGAATTGTGATTTCATCTGAACCGGTCGCACTCTGGGGTAATACATTAAGTGTCCGGGATTATTGATGAGCGCCGTCGTTGTCGTCGAGTCGCCTGCCAAGGCTAAAACCATCAACAAATATCTAGGCTCCGATTTTACGGTGCTCGCCAGTTACGGTCATGTCCGCGATCTGCCGCCTAAGGACGGCTCGGTCCGACCCGACGATGATTTTTCCATGGATTGGGAAGTAGAATCCCGCTCCCAGAAACACGTAACCGATATCGCTAAGGCTCTTAAAGGAGCCGACAGACTGTATCTGGCGACTGACCCGGACCGTGAGGGAGAGGCCATCGCCTGGCACGTTCTCGAGGTATTAGCGCAAAAGAAGGCTCTCAAAGATATCAACGTGGAGCGGGTGGTTTTTCACGAAATCACCAAGAAGGCCGTTTCCGAGGCCATGGAAAATCCGCGCAGCATCAATCAGGAACTGGTGGACGCCTACCTAGCTCGACGGGCGCTCGATTATCTGGTCGGCTTCACGCTTTCTCCCGTCCTGTGGCGCAAACTACCGGGGGCACGCTCTGCGGGACGCGTTCAATCGGTAGCCCTGCGGCTGGTCTGTGAGCGGGAAACAGAGATCGAAAAATTCATCGCCGAAGAATACTGGACCGTATCGGCAGAATTCCAAACAGCCGACAAGACTCCTTTCACAGCTAACTTAAGCAAGCTGGATGGCGAAAAACTCGGCAAATTCGCCCTGCCCAATGAGAGCACAGCCAAACAAGCCGTCGAAAAAATTATGGCCGGGGGCTATTCGGTCGGAACGGTCGAGCGCAAACAGGTCAGCCGGAAACCGTCGCCGCCTTTCACCACCTCGACCTTGCAGCAAGAAGCGGCTCGCAAGCTGCACTTCTCGACCAAACGGACAATGCAGATTGCTCAGCGTCTTTATGAAGGCATCGACCTGGGCGGTGAAACGGTCGGCCTGATCACCTATATGCGGACAGACTCCGTTACCCTGGCCGCCGAGGCGGTTGAAGGCGTACGAACCCTAATTGATCGGGATTTCGGCCGCGACTATCTGCCGACCAACCCGCGTGAGTTCAAGACCAAGGCGAAGAACGCTCAGGAAGCCCACGAGGCGATCAGGCCCACTTCAGCCGACCGTACGCCGGCCCAGATGGCGAGATACCTCGACACCGATCAACAGCGCCTCTACGAATTGATCTGGAAGCGCACCGTGGCGAGCCAGATGGAGAACGCCAAACTTGAGCAAGTCGGCGTCGACATCGTCTCGACCGGCGGCGCGGCGACCTTCCGGGCAACCGGGTCGGTCGTTGTGTTTGACGGCTTCTATAAGCTCTACCAGGAAGGCCGGGACGATGCTGACGACAAGGATTCGGAAAAGCGTCTACCGAACTTATTGGAAAAAATGCCGCTGCATCTGGGCGAAGTCAGCCCGGAACAACACTTCACGCAGCCACCACCTCGTTTCAGCGAGGCCAGTCTGGTCAAAAAAATGGAAGAGCTGGGCATCGGTCGCCCATCGACCTACGCCAGCATTCTCTCGGTGCTTCAAGATCGCAATTACGTACGCCTCGACAAACGGCGCTTCATCGCCGAAGACCGGGGCCGTTTGGTCACGACGTTCCTGTCCAACTTCTTCAGTCGCTACGTCCAATACAATTTCACCGCCGATCTGGAAGACCAGTTGGACGGTATTTCCAATGGCGAAATTGATTGGAAAAAAGTACTGACCGATTTTTGGAACGCCTTCTCCCAGTCGGTAGATGGCACCAAGGACTTAAGCGTTTCCGATGTGATCAATACGCTCGATGAAGAGTTGGGCCCGCACTTCTTCCCCGAAAGAAGCGATGGCAAAGATCCTCGCCTCTGCCCCGAGTGTAATGAAGGACGGTTGAGCCTCAAGCTTGGTAAATTCGGCGCATTCGCCGGCTGCTCCAATTATCCCGATTGCCGTTTCACCCGTCCTTTGACAGGCGAAGGAGCCAATGGAAACGGTGGGAATGGCGAAAACGGATTGGACAAGCCGAAAGCGCTGGGCGTCGAGCCGGACAGCGGCAAGCAGGTTTCCATCCGTCGGGGGCCTTACGGCATCTACGTCCAACTGGGCGAGGAAGAAGAAGTCGAAGTCGAGGTTCGCGGCAAGAAAAAGATGAAGAAGATCAAGCCAAAGCGCACCTCACTGGCGCCCGGCACCGACCCCGAATCCATCACACTCGAACAGGCTATTGGTCTCCTGACCCTGCCCCGTGAAATCGGCAAACACCCGGAAAGCGGCGAGCCTATCAAGGCGGGAATCGGGCGGTTCGGTCCCTATATCGAGATGCAGGGGATGTTCCTCTCCCTCAAGGAGGGCGACGATCCTGTCTCCATTGGCCTCAATCGCGCCGTTACCCTGTTTGCCGATTCGGGCAAAACACCTCCCGAACTCATAGGCAAGCATCCCAAGGATAAAAAACCGGTCACCCTACGCATTGGCCGCTGGGGACCTTTCGTTCAGCACGGCCGGGTCAAGGCGACCTTGCCCAAGAAGATGAACAAAGAAGACATAACCCTCGAAGAAGCCATCAAGTTGCTCGACACCAAGGGTAAGGGCGGAACGAAGAAAAAGGCCCCGGCAAAAAAGAAAGCCGCTAAGAAAGCTTCCGGTTAGACATGGTCGGCAGAAAGCCTCCCAAGAAACAAACGCCCTTCCCAACCAAGGAAGAGGTGCTGGAGTTCATTCGTTCCAACGGCGGCAAGGTGGGCAAGCGTGAAATCGCCCGAGCCTTTCATATTTTCGGAAACGACAAAATCGTTCTGAAACAAATGTTGAAGGAACTGGAGGCGGAAGGACAGGTTGACCGCCATAAGGGACGGCGGTTTACCGAACAAGGCGCTTTGCCGGAAGTAACGGTCCTCGACATTCACGAGTTGGATGTCGAAGGCGAACTGATCGCCCGCCCCCATCGATGGGAACATGACGAACGCCCCCCAACCATCTACATCTCCCGCCAGAAAAGAGGCCGCAATACGGCAGGGCTGGGCGATAGAGTTTTGGCGCGACTGTCAAGAAACCGGAATGGCAGCTACAACGCACGGGTAATAAAGCGCATCGATCAAACGGCTTCGCAGATTATCGGCATCTTTATGGAAGTCGACGGCGAAGGGCGGATCATGCCAACCAGCCGCAAAAGCAAGTATGAGCTTGCCGTCGTCGGCGAAGACCGACGTGGGGCCGAGCGCGGCGACCTGGTTTCGGCTGAGGTGCTCCCCGGAAAACACTATGGGCTGCGAAAGGCGCGTATTGTTGAGCGGCTCGGGCGAATGGGAGAGCCCAAGTCGGTCAGCCTGATCGCCATTCACACCTACGACATCCCTTTACATTTCCAATCGGAGGTCATCGCCGAAGCAGAAGCAGCAAAGGCAGCCCAATTGAATGATCGCACCGACCTGCGAGACATCCCCCTCGTCACCATTGACGGGGAAGATGCCCGGGATTTCGACGATGCTGTCTGGGCGGAACCCGATACCGACCCGAAGAATGAAGGCGGCTGGCATATCATGGTGGCGATCGCCGATGTCGCTTGGTATGTGCGTCCCAATTCACCCCTGGACAAATCCGCCTATCAGCGGGGCAACTCCGTCTATTTTCCCGACCGGGTAGTCCCTATGCTGCCCGAGGCCCTATCAAATGGCTGGTGCTCTCTTGTGCCTCACGAAGAGCGCCCCTGCCTTGCGGTTCATATGTGGATCAGCTCCGGGGGAACCCTCAAACGGCACAAATTCGTTCGCGGTCTGATGAAATCGGCCGCTCGCCTCACCTACACACAGGTTCAGGAAGCCCGTGACGGCCATCCCGACGAAACAACGACCCCACTGACCGAAACAGTCATCGCCCCCCTCTACGGCGCTTATGAGGCCTTGCTAAAGAGCCGCAAACGGCGTGGCGTCCTTGAACTGGACTTGCCTGAGAAAAAAATTCTCCTCGACGATCAGGGCAATGTGACCGGCGTGGAGGAACGCGAACGTTTCGACAGCCATCGGTTGATCGAGGAGTTTATGATCACCGCCAACGTGGCTGCGGCGGAAACACTGGAACGCAAACACATGCCCTGTATGTACCGCGTCCATGATGAGCCGGCGCAGGAGAAACTTACAGCCCTACGGGAATTTCTCGATAGCCTGAACATGAAGCTGGCTAAAGGCCAGGTGCTCAAACCGACGCAGTTCAATCAAATTCTTAAAAAGGTCGAGGGCACGCCACACGCCCAACTGGTCAGCGAAGTTATCTTGCGAAGTCAGGCTCAAGCGGTTTACAGCCCCGACAACCTGGGACACTTCGGCCTGGCGCTTCGTCGCTATGCGCACTTCACCTCACCCATCCGGCGCTATGCCGATCTTTTGGTCCACCGAGCGCTGATCCACGGCCTTAGTCTTGGCGAAGGATCGCTAGAGCCTGATCACAAAGATTTCGAGGAGATGGGTGAACACATCTCCATCACCGAACGGCGCGCCCAAGTGGCCGAGCGGGAGGTGACAGACCGCTACACGGCACTATATCTCGCAGATCATGTAGGCGGCGCATTTACCGGACGGGTTTCCGGCGTCACGCGCTTCGGCCTATTCGTCACACTCGATGAAAGTGGCGGCGACGGGCTGGTTCCCATCGGCTCTCTGCCCGGAGATTGGTACGAGCACGATGAAGCAGGACACCGTCTGGTCGGCAGCTCCGGCAAACGACAATACCGCCTGGGCGACATCGTGGAGGTCAAGCTGACCGAAGCCAACCCAATTACCGGTAGCATGGTGCTCAACATCATGGAGGATGGCGAGGTTCCCGAGCCAAGCGGTTATTTTCCGCCGAAACGATCCGGTGGGCGTAAAGGGCGTCCTCGCAAGGGCGGAAAAGGGAAATCCGGTAAAAACCGAAACAAAAGCCGCAAGAACCGGGGTTAACCGCCTTTTCACCCCTACCGTAGACAATAGGGGCTGATATTTTCAATTTTGCGATCTTTCTGAGGGAAGGTTTTCGTTGGCCTTGGGCCCATCGCTTAGAAATCACCTACGCATTTTATTATCTGCCGTCGCCCTGACTGCAGGACTTTCCGCTTGCGCCATCCTCCCCCCTGCTCCGAATAAAGCTGCAGCGCCCATCGGACGAATGGAAGGTCAGGAAACCTTCGCCACGGCCTACGGAACAATCACAAGCAAATACATTGAACCGCTTAAGGTTTCCGATATCGCCATCAACGGCTTAAACGGACTCTCACGCATCGATAAGGGATTTTCAGCTTCACTGGATGGAGAATGGCTAACCGTCTCACACGACGGTTCCACCAAAGAAAGCTTCTCTATCCCCGCTGAAAATGATGTGGAGGGGTGGGCCGACCTGACCTTCGACGCTTACAACACGGCACGCACCTTTTCCCCCGAAATCGCCGCTGCTGACGCCCCGAGAGTCTACCAAGCTATTTTCGAAACCGCTTTAGCTCCACTCGACCGGTTTTCGCGCTATTCCACAGCCAAAAAAGCACGAGACAACCGTGCCAAACGCAATGGATATGGGGGCATTGGGTTACGCTTTAAGGTTTCCGATAACACGGTTATCGTCACCGAGGTTTTTAAGGATGGCCCGGCAGCACAAGGCGGTATTCTGAAAGATGACAGGATCACACGCATCGACGGCGTTCCCACCGATGGATTAAGCCAGGAACAAGTCAAAGACATGTTGCGCGGACGAAGAGGGCAAGTCGTTACGCTTGTCGTCAGCCGTGAGACCGACAAACCTTCCCTGCGCTTTGCCCTCACACGCCAGAAAGTCATCATTCCGACAGTTTCCTGGGGAATTGAGGACAATGTCGCTCACATAACCATTATCGGCTTTAACCGCAATACCGCCGAGGATATGCGGAAATCCCTCGAAGCCTTATCCGGTCATCCACAGCTAGCCGGAATTGTTCTGGATCTACGCGGAAACCCCGGCGGTCTCCTCAAGCAGGCGATTCGGGTTGCCGATCTTTTTCTTCCCGAAGGTCGGATATTTGCGCAGCGAGGCCGTCACCCCGGCTCCACCCAGGTTTACGAAGCCGATTCGGATAATTATTTCGCCAGTCTGCCAATCATTATGCTGGTTGACGGACGCACCGCCTCAGCAGCGGAGGTTCTGGCGACGGCCCTCCAGGACCGCGATAGAGCCGTCGCAGTCGGCACGTCAAGTTATGGAAAAGGCACTGTCCAAACAGTCATCCGGCTGGTCAACAACGGTGAACTCACCCTCACCTGGTCGCGCCTCATTCCCCCATCCGGCTACATCATGCATGGCCTGGGCGTCCTGCCGACTGTTTGCACCAACCCCGCCGATTCGTCCGGGATAACGCATAAAATCGATGTCGACCATGCCCTGACCAACATCCCTGCGACGCTCGATAGCTTGCATTTAAAAGCCCAATCCTGGCGCGAGCTATCCTATGAAGAAGAAGTGGAGCGCGATTTGCTGCGCCAAACCTGTCCGGCAAAACGGCAGAAAGAAGGGCCCCATATGGAGATTGCCACCCGTCTTCTCCAATCACCAAAACTTTACAGGACCCTCCTTCTTGGCAGCGCACCGCAGCAAACAGCCAAGCACCCTTAGCTTCTTTCCTTGGTTTTCAGCAAATCCTCTTGACACTGACGTCAGGAGCGCTATTTTGCCGCCTCTGATTTAAAGCATTTCGCCAACAGGACACTTACCATGGCTAAGCCGAGCACCATTTTGGTCAGACTGGTCAGCACCGCCGATACGGGCTACTTTTACGTGACCAAGAAAAATCCGCGCAACACCACTGAAAAGATGGAGTTCCGCAAATACGATCCGCGTGCGCGCAAGCACGTCCTGTTCAAGGAACAAAAAATCAAGTAAGGCCTGTGGGCTCTTTGGCCCGCGCCGACTTGATACTTTAAAACGCCGCTCTTTTTAGAGCGGCGTTCATTTGTTGGAATATATCAATAAAAAAATAAACCGCCCCAAAAGGAGCGGTTTTTTGTCATTGACGGTCCCAGAAAATGGGCCGCGTTATTCCAGAAACTTTGCGACCGTTTCAAGAAAATTAGGAACCGAGATCGGCTTGGCGATATACCCATCGCAACCGCCTTCCCTAATTTTTTCCTCATCGCCTTTCATGGCGAACGCCGTCACGGCAATAACCGGGGTCGCTTTCAGGTCATCATCAGCCTTGATCATTTTGGTAATATCAAGCCCGGAAATTTCCGGCAGCTGGATATCCATTAAAATCAAATCGGGACGGTTGTCCTGGGCTAATTTAAGCGCCTCCCGTCCATCTTTGGTTTGAAGCGTATCATACCCATGTGCCTGGAGAAGATCGTTGAACAGTTTCATATTCAATTCATTATCTTCAACGATCAGAATTTTCTTTGCCATTTTACGCCCTTACAAAAGCAGGTCTTCCGTTTGGAGGGATACCTTATCATCTACAAAATGAAAACCGAACGTGATTCTTAGAAACTTGAATATTTCTACGGTTCTGGCGGAGGAGGGTATCCCCTCTGGTTGCATACCCCCAAACATTCCCGCGCAGAAGGATCATGAAGTATTCCCAAGTCTGTGTCAAACGACCGACCAAAAAAATCTACTTCAAAACAGAGAGTTATGAAACTGCACGCCAAACAAAAAAAAGGTCGCCGAAGCGACCTGAGTTTGCTCTTGAGGGAATCGTCACTGCCTCGCGGTAAAAAACCGACAACCGATATCCTGGTTTACGCCGCTTAAGTCCGCGGGTCGGCAGCTAACTTATATACGAAAGTATACTCTGAACCTTTTTGGGAAACCAGCATTTTTTTACCACTCAAAGGAGCAGGCGAATTAGAGGAAATTCAACCGAGAAAACAAAACTTTAGAAGCCGTCGCCATTCAGCGAGGATCAGTATCGACATTAAAAAATGGAGGAAAAAAACGGTTTATTCACCACGTACGTCTTCAACCATAGCCCGCAAACGGTCCATATCGGCGATCATCAAGCTGGACTTCTGACGCTGAACAATCCCCTGCCGCGCCAACTCGTTCAACACCCGGGCGACAGTTTCCCGAGTCGTGCTCACCCGACTGGCGATTTCGCTATGCACTGGAATGGGAGAAATGACGGCGAAGTTGCTATCTTCATCAAGATCAGCAGAAGCCAAGCGAATCAACTCGGCATGAACCCGGTTGTTCGCCCCAAGAGTCGAAAGATCCATAATTCTTTCAGTGGCCGAACGAATAACCCAGGCCAGACGTCGCATGACTTTCATTGCGATTTCTGGATGACGGGACAAAATGTCGGCAAACTGCTGTGGCGGCAGAGACGCAACCAGAGTTTCGGTTAAAGCCATAACGCTGGCTGATCGGGGGTAGCCGTCGATTGCGGCCAACTCGCCGAAAAAGCTTCCGGTTTCGTTATCGTCTAAAGTAACCTCGCGGCCCGATAGCGAATAAATCACTACCCGCACACGTCCGTTGACGATGAAGAAGATATCGCGCGAATCGCTTTGCCGATCGATAATCTGCTCTTCTTTATCGTATCGTTTCCAGCGGCAGGTCTTCTCAATTTTTTCCAGCTCTTCCGTCGGCAAGCCCGACAGCAGCTCGATCCCCCGCAACGTATTTCCGTCGCTCCCACTCAAAGCAGACCTCTTTACTTTCCCCGATTGGTTATAATTATGCTTGGCATCCTACACAGTTCACGCCCATTTGGCGAGGCTTTCCAGAGGCTTGCGACCCCCTTTCTGACCTAGGGTCAGGACCCATTAATCCGATCCATTCTGCGCCCCGGCACAAAGGTGCGGAGCGCCCGAAGGGTTCATTCTAGGATCAGCGTCGAAAGGTCTTGAAAGGGAATGACCCTTCCTGCGCCCTGTCTCCTTGCCCTCGGTTAAATAGAAGGAACAGAATTGCATCAAATTAATGGGTCCTGACCCTAGTCACCTGGAATTGAAATAGATGGCATTAATGACTGTCTTG
>CBDUMN010000046.1:0-26467 GCA_965368335.1 uncultured Rhodospirillales bacterium | reverse complement strand
CAAAGAAAAAGGAGCTCCAAAATCGGAACTCCTTCTTTTTACACAGGCTGGTTTGCCGCCCCTTTTCGTTTGCTCTGACTTGGCCTAATCTTTCACTTATGGGTACGCAGATTTTATGGGGAGGCTTGGGACTGTTGGTCGTGGCTGCTTATGGTGGCTACGCTTTTTCGCTTGGTCATTCCCCTTATTGGGCGGGCGGAGCGTTGATCGTTTTTGCCGCGGTTGTTTCCTGGCCGTTCTTTTCCGAATATTCCGCCCTTAATAGAGGGTTTAAGTTTACCGAAGGGGATTTCCGGACCGATGAAAAGAAGCTGCTGGAAAGCGCAGGCGGTCAGGAAATCATTGCGCCGAACGATCAAAAAAAGGGACGGCGTGCTTGGCGGCGATATGGGCCATCCCTATTGGGCTATCGACTCCTGCTGGTTATTGGGGCGATATTCCTTGTTGTTGATTTCTGTCTTTTGATTTTGTCCTGAGGGTTGCTCCGGAAAGCTTCGAAAATATTGTCTCGTTGGCCGGGGTGGAGAAAAAACACCTAGAAATCGTGATTTATCCACCGGGTTGTGTGATTTCACACGGCCGTTTTGACTTAAGTCAAGTTTTGTTCCGCCCTGTCTGCCTAATGTTCTGGGCTTCTAAAACCCAAAGATGCGCATTTTTTCTTTAATAGCCAATGGGTAGGGACATGAAGGTGTTTACCAAAAAGGCGGTCACTGCGTTGGCCGCAATGGGGATCAGTGTCGGCATTGCCGCTAGCGCCAATGCTGCTGACACCCTTCAGGACGTGATGAAAGTTCGCGGCCTGACCGAAAAAGACGTTCTCGCTGCAGCGAAAACCTATACGCCGACCGGCGGCCGTGATGAGTTCATCGCTTTCGCTTCCGGTGGCCAGGCCGGCCATATTATCGTTTATGGCATTCCGTCCATGCGGATCCTCAAGTACATTGCGGTGTTTACTCCGGAGCCGTGGCAGGGATATGGCTTCGACGAAGAATCCAAAGCGGTTCTGCGTTCCGGCGATATGAACGACACGGAAATCAACTGGGGTGATGTTCACCACCCGGCGATCTCCGAAACCGACGGTGAATATGACGGTAAGTTCTTGTTTACCAACGACAAGTCGAACCCGCGCATTGCCGTTATCGATCTGCACGACTTCGAGACCAAGCAGATCGTCAAAAACCCGATCATGAAATCGAACCACGGCGGCGCTTTTGTGACGCCGAACACCGAATACGTGATCGAAGCGGCTCAATATGCTGCGCCGTTGACCAACGAATATGTGCCGCTGTCTCAGTTTAACGACAAATACCGCGGCGCTGTGACCTACTGGAAGTTTGATCGCAAGAAAGGCCGCATTGACGAGTCCGCTTCTTTCTCCGTCGAACTGCCGCCGTACAGCCAGGACCTTTCCGACTTCGGGAAAAAGGCTTCCTACGGTTGGTCCTTTACCAATACCTTCTGCTCTGAACGTTATGTCGGTGGCATCGAAAAGGGCCGCCCGCCGTTTGAAGCTGGTTGTTCTCAGAACGATACCGACTTCTTCCACATGATTAACTGGAAGAAAGCCGAAGAACTGGTAAAAGCCGGCAAGGCCAAGAAGATCAACGGTCATGATGTTCTGATGATGGACACAATGATCGCCAACAACGCCATGTTCCTGGTGCCGGAGCCCAAGTCTCCGCACGGCATGGATGTTTCGCCTGACGGCAAGTTCATGATCGTTTCCGGTAAGCTCGACACCCACGCTTCTGTGTACAGCTTCGAAAAAATCATGAATCTGGTGGAAAACAAAGACTTCGCCGGTAAGGATGAGTATGGCATTCCCATTCTCGACCTGAAGAAGTCTCTTCACACCCAGGTTCAGGTCGGCCTCGGTCCGCTTCACACCCAGTACGATTCCAAGCCCTGCACCGTCTACACCTCGATCTACGTGGATAGTCAGGTCACCAAGTGGAACTACTGTGAAGGTAAAGTCCTCGACAAGATCAACATCCACTACAACATCGGTCACCTGATGACCATGGAAGGCGACTCGGTCAAGCCGAAGGGTAAGTACCTCGTCTCCATGAACAAGCTGGCGATCGACCGCTTCAACCCGGTTGGTCCTCTACACCCGCAGAACCACCAGTTGATCGATATTTCCGGTGACAAAATGCAGCTGCTTTACGATATGCCGCTGCCGCTTGGCGAGCCGCACTACGCTGTCGCTATCTCTGCGAAGACCCTTAAGCCGGTCAATGGTTATAAGATTGGTTGGAACAGCCGCACCGATACGAAGCATGAATATCGCACCCGTCCGGGACGTGAGAAAGTGGTTCGTGAAGGCACCAACGTGCATGTGTACGGTACTCTGATCCGCTCCCACATCACCCCTGAGATTGTTGAAGTCGAAGAAGGTGATACGGTCTACTTCCACATGACCAACCTAGAGCGTGCTCAGGACCAGACCCATGGTTTCTCCGTCGATATGCACAACTCCAACCTCTCGGTTGAGCCGGGCAAAACCGCGACCTCCAAGATCGTCGCCAAGAACGCCGGTGTGTTCCCGTACTACTGCACCGAGTTCTGCTCTGCGCTGCACCTTGAAATGCAGGGTTATCTGTTGGTCAAGCCTAAGGGCTACAAAGGTGACACGAGCCACGACTCCGTGGGCTCCAAGTACTCCAAGGCCGACTATGACAAGCAGGTTGCCAACAACGTGGCTACTCAAGGCGTGATCGACAGCGTTGTCGCTTTCATCACCAGCCAGAACTTCCAGGACTTCCCGCCTGTGGTCGCCCTGGTTGAGGACGCCACCGAGCAGCTCGGTTTTGCTGCTGAGTACAAGAAGAAATCCGAAGATTCGGCTGCTAAGGAAGATTGGCAAAACGCAACTCTTTGGGCTCAGCAGTGGTTCCAGTATCAGGTTAAAGCCGCCGACATCGGTCTGCGCGCCAAGACCTACCTGGAAGAGCACGGCTCGAAAACGGTCAAGAAGTAGACATTTTCCTCTGCTAGAGGTAATGTCTGGCTGAATTTGGGGGGGACGCTATTTTGGCGTCCCCCTCTATTTTATCCATTTTTTTAAGTTGCATTTGTTACAAAACCTACGGAGAAACGAATGACCCCCTGGTTTAAAACCTCCGCTTTTGTCACAGCTTTCATTCTGGTGGCATCTCTTCTTATTCCGGGTATAGCCCAGGCCGATACGGGTCGTGAGCCGGTTCAAGTTGCGGCCGCTGACGACAAGAAAAAGAAACGTGATCCGGGCAAACACCTGTACGGTCCGCGCGGAGGCCTTGGCTGCATCGCCTGCCATGGCCGCAACGGCGCCAAGGCCATCAAGGACTATCCCAATGTGGCCGGTCAGGATGTGAAATATATCGAAAATCAAATCGAAGACATCATGGAAGGCAAGCGCGTCGCCAGCGTCGACCCGGCGGATGGTAAGCCGCGGACGTCGGGGATGATGGGGGCGCTTTTGACCCCGGATGGCAAGCCTCGGATGACCAAAGAGCAGATCAAACAGGTTGCCAAATGGTTGTCCAAACTGGAACCTGCCGTGGTTAAGCACAAAGAACCCCTCGACCCGGCCAGTGTGGAAGCGGGCAAGACGCTGTTTAAGAAGTACAAGTGCAAAAACTGCCACGGTAAGGAAGGTAAAAAGCCGTTGAGAGGCTACCCCGTCATTGCCGGTCAGAAAACGGCTTATTTAATCAATCAGATCAATGACTTCCGTTCTAAGACTCGGACTAACGGCAAATCCAAGACAATGTTTGCCTTCGTTCGGAAGATCAAAGACGATGAGGTCAAGCAAATTGCCGACTACTTGTCGCAAGTCAAACGCTAAGAGAACCGAGGAGCGTATGGTCCGGCCAAATCTGGTGGGATCAGGTTCCGAATTGATTGGAGTATGAACCAATGAAAATTAAGACGACTGTTATGGCTGTTGCCATGACCCTGGCCGTCGGTTTTTCCGGTACGGCCATGGCCGCCGGCGCAAAAGCCCCGACGCCGCCGGCCGGTAAAGGCATGGTGGAATGGAACAAGGGGGGCGGTGAGCAGGATGAAGCGCTTCACCTTGAACCGAACCACGAAAACGGTATTGAAGTCTATGAAGTCTGTTCGGCCTGTCACCTGCCGGAAGGTTGGGGTCTGCCCGACGGAACTTTCCCGCAGCTTGCCGGTCAGCATGCCAAGGTGATCATCAAACAGCTTGCCGATATCCGGGCGCTGAACCGTGACAACCCGACCATGTATCCGTTTGCGCTTCCCAGCGAAATCGGTGGTCCGCAGTCCATTGCCGATGTCGCCGCCTATATCGCCAAGCTGCCGATGAACCCGGAAAACGGCGTCGGTCCTTGGGAAGAAGGAACGGCTGAGTTTGAAAAGGGTAAAAAGCTCTATGTCGATAACTGCGTACGCTGTCATGGTGAGCGGGGCGAAGGAATTGAAGAAAAGTACTACCCGTTGATTCAGGGGCAGCACTACAATTATATTCTGCGCCAGTTCGAGTGGATTCGCGACAAGAAGCGTCGTAACGCCAACCCGGATATGATCAAGCAGATCCAAGGCTTTTCCGATGATGACATGAAGCACGTTATGAACTACGTGTCTCGTCTTAAGCCGCCGCAAGACAAGCTCGGCCCTCCGGGCTGGCTGAATCCGGACTTCGACTAAGGTCTAACGGCCTCTGAAATCCCGGCTATCTGGGGGGAAGCGCGGGATTTCATCGGAAGCGCCCGCCGACTGGATCTATTTAAGAGGCCGTCGGCGGGCGACTTCCACCTAATGCATATCCTTATGCTTGTGGGACATCTGATAAAATGACTGACCAATCCTCTGCCAAGTTTAACTTGATCGCCAGGGGGCTGACTCTTGTCTCCCTCCTTCTGATCGTTTTCGTATATTTCTCCCCCGTGTGGTGGGTGTCGCTTAAAGCCCCCAATTACCCCGCGGAAACTTTCCCTGATGGAATCCGCATTCATTTCCATATGAATGGCGTCGAGAACGGTTGCCAGTTGATCGACACCGACGAACAACAGGAAACCGAAGTGCTTGACTGTGTCCATGAAATGGATGCGATCAACCATTTCGTCGGTATGTATCCCATCGCTTCCGGTGGTGTGATCGAAAAGGCCTTTTCACCGTTTCTCATGTCTTTGGTCGGCGTCTTGCTGATCGGTTTCCTGATCTTCAATGCGAAGGTCAGAACCCTCGTCATGGGAGTCGGGTTTGCCGGGATCGCGGTTTGGATGTACCTAACCTATTACAGTCCGGGGGGCATTGGTTATCAAAATGCCGGGTACCTTTCCGCCATGGTGACATCCTTGGGACAGGGGCATGAAGAAGAAGGCGAAGCGATCAGTCCGATCATCGCGAAGCTTAAGGAATCGCTTCATTCCAGCGGCCAATCGAGCCAGGTGAGTGAAAGTGAGCTGCGCTCTTCGTTGGATCAGACCGGTCAGCAGAAGCTGAGCGACACGATCAAAAAACTTCACCAAGGCTCCGGCGCGGGCGCCGGTAAGGAAAAAACCTTAAAGGAGATCCTTGCCGAGGCAGAGGCAAGCGAGGTAACCGGCAAGGAAGCCCATATTCAAGTGCTTCAAGCGAGCTTTGAGGCCGACATGGCCCGCCGGGACGCCGACAAGCGTGACGAGTGGGTCGGCAGCGGCGAGCAGGTGCTCTTCTGGCACTATAAAAAGGCTCTCGGGCGTTGGTTTAACAACCCGGCTGAGATCGAGCCGTTGGTCAAGATCATGAAAACGGCCGGAACCATTGTTTTCTGGGGCGTTATTGTCGGGATGGCTTTCCTGGTTTTCGTCACCCGCAAGAACAGCAGCCCGTTTTACTGGCTCTTGATCCTGCCGACGATCATCCTGCCGGTGGCCTTCATTGTGGAATACGCCTCTTGGCTCTGGTGGTATGGGCATAGCCTCAACGATATGGGAGCCTTTACCCTCAAACCCTTTATGCCGACCGTCTTGGGTCAGGGTAAGGTCGCTCAGTTCTCGACCCACTCCTATCCCCACTACGGCTTTGGCATGATGTGCGCGGCGGCCTTCTTTATGCTGGTTGCCTTCCTCATGCGCCGCAAAGGGATGCAGGGCGAAAGCGAATAGGTTAGGGTGCGAAGGCCGGTTTCTCGAATGAAACCGGCCTTCCCTCGTGTTCGTTTTAAGGAGAGAGGCGGCATGATCAGGCTGGCAACGGTTTTTCTCGTTATTGCCATGACCGCACTGACGGCAGGACGGGGCTTGGCGGCTGAAGCCCTGCCGTTGCAGAAGATGATCGACGAAGCCGAGAGTGGCGCTATCGTCACGCCCCCGCCCGGCGTCTATAAGGGCCCGATCTTCATTGATAAGCCCATAACCCTGGATGGTCAGGGGAAAGTCACCATCAATGCCGGTGGCGAAGGGTCGGTGATCGTTCTTGAAACCGACGGCGCCACGGTGCGCAATATGACGCTGCTTAATTCAGGCGATCAACACAATGATATCGACTCCGGCATCCAGGTGCGGGGCGACAACAACGTCATTAAAGACAATATTATCGACGATTGCCTGTTCGGCGTCGACCTCCAACAGTCGAGCAACAATATCGTCCGGCGCAACAAGATCGGTTCGAAGAAGTTTCACCTCGGCGTGCGTGGCGATGCGGTGCGTCTTTGGTATTCCATGCGCAACCGCATCACCGACAATGTGATTCACGGATCGCGGGATTTTGTCGTCTGGTATTCAGCCAACAACGAAATTAAGAACAACCACATCAGCGGTGGCCGCTACGGCCTCCATTTCATGTATGCGAAATACAATCTGGTGGAAGGCAATACCATCGAAGGCAATTCGGTCGGTGTCTTTCTGATGTATTCGGACGATGTTGTGGTTAGCAAGAACCGTATAACCCATGCGCTCGGTGCGACCGGCATGGGGATCGGGATGAAGGAATCGAGCAACGTCGACATCATCGATAACCAGATTCTTTATGCCGCAACGGGAATTTATCTGGATGTTTCGCCCTTTCAGCCGGATACCACCAATCGCCTGTATCGCAACACCATTGCGTTCAACAATATTGGGGTAATGTTTTTGAACGATTGGGTTGGAAACGACATCAAGGACAACCGGTTTGAGAACAATATCCATCAGGTTTCGGTAGCTGCTTTTGCATCTGCCAAGCGCAACCTGTGGGAAAGCAATTATTGGGACGATTATGAAGGATTTGACCGCGATCAGGACAATGTCGGTGATTTTCCCTATGATGTGAAGGTGTACGCGGACCGCATTTGGATGGATGTGCCCCATGCAGCCTATTTCAAGGGCTCGCCGGTCCTGACCACCCTTGACTTTCTGGAGCGTCTGGCACCCTTTACGGAACCCATATTGATGTTGCGGGATGTACAACCCAAGATGAACAGCGCTTTCATCTCCACGCCCAAGGAAGACCCTCGCCGTGAAGAGGCGCGGGGGATAGGCGAGGACTTCGATCCCTTTGGTTTGAAAGAGCGTTTGAAAGACAGGAAACAGTAAGCATGTCGGACCAGGAACAGCTCGACAGCACAGACGTCGAAAAGGCCGATAAGAAGGCCACTAAAAAGACGAAGAAAAAGATTTCAAAGAACCAGCGTAAGGCTCGACGTGAGTTTTTGCGTTCTATTGGTGTCGGCGGTGCGGTCGTCGGCGCATCGATCTTGGGGTTCTTTCCGGTCGAAAAGAAGTGGGTGCCGCGCCTACGTCCGCCCGGAGCGATTGGCGAAAAGGATTTCCTGGCTGCCTGTATCAAGTGCGGCCAATGCGTGCAGGTCTGTCCGGTCGAGGCGATTGTGCTCGGCGACCTGGATGAAGGTTTTGGTATCGGTGCGCCTTACATCGTGGCGCGGGATCAGGCCTGTGATTTTTCCTGTGATGCGTTGCAATGCATCCTGGCCTGTCCGACTGAAGCGCTGACTCACAAGATCGATAAAAAAGAGCAGGTCCGCATGGGGTTGGCTCGTTTGGCCCGACCCAACGCCTGTCTGGCGGTTAAGGCGCAGCCGTTTAAAGGACAGACGCGCGGAGCCGATTTCAAGGGTCTGATGCGTTATGAAAAAATCGACCGCTGGAATCCCATCAAGATTGCCGATCATCCCTACGACCTCACGGTTTGCGACCTTTGTGTCCGTGAATGCCCGATACCGGGCGCTATCGACATGGAGCCGTTATACGAAGACCCGATGCGGGAGGGCTGGATCCCTGTGGTTGATAAGGAATGTACCGGCTGTGGGGTTTGCGAAATGATTTGCCCTGTTGAGCCCGGATGCATCGTGATTGATGAACGTAAGACCTGGGAGGATGTGTGATGAGCGGTTTTGTCGCCTCCCTTAAAACCATGTTCGGCGCTAAGCCGCCGATCCGCGATCCACAGAAGTGGTCGCCGGAAGCCAAGGAGATGCACGAGTTTAAGCGCACCTCCGAGGAAGTGAAAAAACGGATCAAGGCGCTCAAGGACGAAAAAGACCTGCCGCGCGGCAAAAAGTGGAAGGTCTGGCGCTGGACCTCGATTGCGGTGGTCAATCTGATGTTCGTCGTTTCCTTCTGGCTCGACGTGCAACTGGTTGAAGGCGCGCTGACCGCTTCGCGGTTTGTCGGTTTCCATATGGCCGATCTCAACTCGGCTCTCCAGGTGATGTTGGCGCATAAGGCGATTCTGATCAATCTGGTGATTGGCACAGTGACGGTGTTCATTCTCTGGTGGCTTTTGGGTGGACGGACGTTCTGTTCCTGGGTCTGCCCCTACCATCTGCTCTCCGAATGGGCTGAGATGATCCATCTCAAACTGCGTAAGACCAAGCTGGTCCGCGACAACACCCTGCACCGCGGAACCCGCACCGTGCTTTATGTGATCTTCGCCCTGCTTGCGTTGGTTACCGGCTATACGGTGTTCGAAGCGATCTCGCCGGTCGGTATCGTTAGCCGCGCCTTAATTTATGGACCGGGATTGGCCTTGATCTGGGTTGCCGGTTTACTGGTTGTTGAAATCTTTTTTTCACGCCGCTTCTGGTGCCGTTATATCTGCCCCATCGGCATGACTTACGGTATTGTCGGGTCCATTGCGCCGGTCCGCATCAAGTACGACATGAAAGACTGTCTGCATGAGGGCGATTGCCGCAAGGTTTGTCTGGTGCCCCATGTTCTCGAACCGACTAAAATGGGTTATGCCAACCATATTACCGAAATTGTTGGTGCGGACTGCACCCGCTGCGGTATGTGTGTCGATATCTGCCCGACGAATTCGCTGAATTTCGATATCATGGGCGCGAAAAAGTTGCTCTAGGGACTGAAAATATGGGTGGGGTATGATCCGGCTTAACGGGGTCTCGAAGATCTGGAAGAAGCGCCCGGCGCTTGATGGCGTGTCCCTTGAAATCGGGACCGGTGATCGCATTGCTTTGGTCGGCTCCAATGGAGCGGGCAAAACGACGATGATCCGCTGTCTTCTCGGCGAGTATTTTCACGATGGTGACGTTGAGGTCTTCGGTCTCGACCCGCGAACCAACCGTCGGGACGTGTTGAAGCGTGTCGGTTTTGTGCCGCAGTTGCCGCCACCCTTGAAAATGCCGGTGGGGGAGTTGATCCGCTTTGCCGCGGGTATGTGCGAATCTGATCCCGCTCGCATGGAAGATGTCGGCAGCCGCTTGGGTCTCGATATCGAGGCTATCCGGCACCAGCCATTCGTTAAGCTCTCAGGCGGTCAGAAGCAAAAGCTGCTGATCGGCATTGCCTTGGGCCGTGAGTGTGAGTTGCTGATTATGGATGAGCCGGCCGCCAACCTGGACCCTGAAGCTCGCCATATCTTCTTCTCACTGCTTGCCGAGCGTCAAGAGGGCATGACCATGCTGCTTTCCAGCCACCGCTTGGATGAGGTTGCGCCGCTGGTGAACCGGGTGATCGAGTTGGACCGCGGTAAAGTGGTGCTGGACGACCATGTGGCGGATGCTGTGGAAATGGACAGTGAGCTCGATTGTTCCGTCGTACTCTCGCGTCATGAGGAGGCCTTTGCTAAGGCGTTGGGAACCTGGAATTTCAAACCCAAGATCGGCGTACCGAACAGTCTTGCCTGGGAAGGCCGGGTCGCTGGGCCTGACCGCTTAAGATTTCTCGGTATGATTTCGCGCTACGCTGCGCTAATCGACAGCCTTTCCATGGAACAGGCTGCGGATGCCAAGGAGACTGCTTTATGAAAGGGGTCCGCCTGTTCCTTTCCCTCGTCGTTTTGACCTTCCTTACCGCCTGCGGTGAGGATGAGGGGCCAACCAAGATTCATTTCGACCGAGATTCTTGCGAATTGTGTCGAATGATCATTTCCGACCCCAAGTACACCGCCCAGATTCAGGGTCCGGAAGGGCGCAAACACAAGTTTGACGATATTGGCAACGCGATTCATTGGCTGAAAGCCATGCCGTTTGCCGATGATGAAACCATCAAGATCTGGGTTGCCGATTATGAGGCCAGCACACGGGAAAACGTCGTCTGGCTCGATGCGCGCAAGGCCTACTATCAAGGCGGTAAAATGTCGCCCATGGATTTCAATTTCGGGGCTTATCCGGCCAAGGGCGCTGATATGGTTGATTTTGTCGGAATGCGCGCGGCGGTTTATGCCAAGGGAAATACATACTGGTGCGACCCGGCGGCTTACGGCTACACCAAAGAAGTGGACGGAAAGTAATGCAGAATCTTCTTCTCACTGCCCGGCTTGATATTGCCGAATCTCTCCGTTCCCGCTGGTTTTTGCTCTATTCGGTTATTTTCGGCGGCCTGATCGTCGTCTTGTTTCTCTCAGGGGTGAGCGAATCTCGCGTGATGGGTTTCACGGGTCTGTCCCGTTTACTGCTCATTTACATTCAGATGTGCATGGCGATTTTGCCCATGTTCATTCTCCTGACCACAGTGCGCTCTGTCGCTGGGGATCGGGAAGCAGGAATTTTTGAATATCTTTTGTCGTTGCCCGTGCCGCTGTCGGCCTGGTTCTGGGGCAAGCTGAGCGGACGTTTTGCGGTGGTCTTTTTGCCGGTGCTGCTGGCGATAATCGTTGCCGGGGTTTGGGGCGCGGTAAAAGGACTTGAAGTGCCTTGGGCCAATGTGGGGCTTTATGTCGCCTTGCTGGTTTCCCTGGTCTGGTGTTTTCTCGGTATCGCCATGCTGATCTCGACCCTGGCGCGCTCGGTGGATATGGCCCAGGGTATCGCCTTTGCGCTCTGGCTTAGCTTACTCTTGTTCCTCGATCTGATCCTGCTCGGCATGATGACCAAAGCCAAGGTGACGCCGGATATTCTGATCGGTATTTCGTTGATCAATCCCATGCAGGTGTTTCGCACGGCATCCATGTTGCTGTTCGATCCGGCGCTTATGCTTTTGGGCCCGGCAGCCTATGTGATTCTCGACGCCTTCGGCTCGACGGGCTATCTCGTTTTCGCTCTGCTTTATCCGGTCGGGCTTGGCACCGTAACGGCTTTCATCGGGTATCTTTTGTTCCGGCGGGGTGACCTGCCCTGATGGACGATTTCGCGCCGTTTGAAGGAACGGCCCGCGAGGCCTCCATTCGCTCCGTATTCGCCGGTGTCGCTCCCCGTTACGACCTGATGAACGACGCCATGAGCTTCGGCATTCATCGGCTGTGGAAACGGCAGATGGCGAAACGTGCTTGGCCCCAGGCGGGGCAGGTGATTATCGACCTGGCGGGCGGTACGGGCGATATCGCTGGATTGCTCGCAGGTTTTGACCGTAGCGTTATTGTCGCCGACCCAAGCTTGCCAATGATGTGTGAAGGAGTGGTCCGCGGCCTAGGACCGATCCAATGGGTGGGAGCAACGGCGGAAAGCCTGCCGTTTGCCGACGAAAGCGCGGATACCATCACCATGGCTTTCGGTCTGCGCAACGTTACCGCCATGGAAGTGGCGTTGAAGGAAATTTTGCGGGTCTTGAAACCCGGCGGTCGGTTTTTCTGTCTTGAGTTCTCAACGCCCCGGCAACCGCTGAAGCCCGTCTACGACCTTTATTCCACCCTGGTTATTCCGCGGCTTGGGGCCTGGATTGCCGGGCAGCCATCTGCTTACCGCTACCTGATCGATTCCATCCGTCGTTTTCCCGATCAGGAAGAACTGAAGGGACTTTTCGAGGCCGTCGGTTTTGTAAACGTTACCTACGCCAACCAGTCCTTCGGTATCGCCTGTCTCCATGAAGGGGAAAAATCCAGGTGACGGAGGGACCCGTCCAGTGGCTTGAGCGTCAGGCGCAGGACAATTCGCAGGCCCTTGCCCTCGTTTTGCCGGATGGTGAAGGGATTTCATTTAAGGCGTTTTATGATCACGTAGTGGCGGAGGCTGAGCGCATCCGTTGCGAAGGGGATGGCCGGTTGGTGACGATCCAGGCCTCGGCCTTCGATCTGGCGACCCTGCTGTTCGCCGCGCCCCTGGCTGGCTGTGCTTTAATGCCGCTCGACCCGAATATGCCTGTAGAAACGCGACGGTCCTTTGATTTAATGGCCGCTTCCCCAACCCCTTTTTCGCCTCTTCCGCCGGACCCGGAGGCGGTTCATTTAGTTATTGCCACCAGTGGCACGACGGGTGCGCCTAAAGGTGTGATGCTGACCGGCGCCAATCTTGCTGTATCGGCTCTGGCTTCGCGGCAGCGGATTGGTCTTGAGCCGGGCGACCGATGGTTGGCCTGTCTGCCGTTGTTTCATATCGGCGGTCTTTCCATCCTGACCCGCTGTATGGAGGCCGGGGCAACGGCGGTTCTGCAGGAAGGATTTCGCGAAGAGGCTGTGTTTGCGGCCTTGCAGAAAAAAGCGATCACCCATCTTTCCCTGGTGCCAACCATGTTGCTGCGTCTATTGGAGGCTTGGGGCGACCGCCCGCCGCCCAATTCTCTAAAACATGTTTTGGTTGGCGGTGCCGCCTTGTCGGCTCCTTTGGCGCGCCGGGCGCAAAAGGCTGGGTGGCCGCTATCGCCAACTTACGGGATGAGCGAAACCGCCTCCCAATGCGCTACCTTGTCGCCCATGCCGCCAAACTGGCGCTAGGGGCAGGTCGGACCATTGCTCGATGGTTTCGAGGCGTCTTTTCAAGGCGAACGCCTTAAATTGCGCGGACCTGCTGTTATGGCGGGATACCTGACGGCGGACCGGAGGCCGGGTGAAGGTTTGCTGGATGGTTGGTTCGTCACCAATGATCTGGTGCGGCTTGAGACGGGCGATTCGCTTGAAGTGTTGGGCCGCGCCGACGATGTTTTGATCTCGGGTGGTGAAAACGTTCATCCAGCCGTGGTTGAAAGTGCTTTGGCCGATTGTCGCGGTGTGGAAGAGGTTGCTGTTGCAGGTATCAAAGACCAACGATGGGGAGACTGCCTCGTTGCGCTTTATGTCGGGAGCGCTCCGGCTCAAGCCGTTGCCAGGGATGCGGCGTCTAAACTGAAGGGGCCCTATAAGCCCAAGCAGATCATCGGTGTTCCGGCTCTTCCGCGCAACAGCCTGGGTAAGCTGGACCGGAAAGCTCTGGGAAAACTGGCAAAAGAAAAAGCCACTCTGCTTTAGCAAAGTGGCCTTAGGTGGAGTATGGAGCGGGTGCGCAATTTTTTTTGCGCTTTTTTCCGCTCCTCCCTCGGGCGAACTCAGGTTTACAACTCTGGCGGCGTTTGCCGTCCAATTAATATTCCCTCAAAACCAAACTCAGGTGCGCTTTGGCTTCCTGTTTTGTGAAGGACCCCGCCCGTGGTCTAAAGGGGGAGGGGACGCGGTGCGGCTCGGGGGTTGGGGAAGGGGGCCGCTCTGCGTGACCACGGTGGGGTCCTTACTGAATACTCTCTCACATACAGCCGGAAGCCTCTACCGGACGGCCGTATACCCGTAGGGTCCAAAAGTATACTTTTAGGCGAAGTGAGGTTTGGGGATATTCAGCCTATGGGAGCCTGGAACGCCTCGATTTCTGCAGAGTCGCTAGGAATCTGCGTGGTGTCGTCTTTCAACCAGCTCCCTGTGGACAGGCCGTGAGTCCATTTTTTTTTCTGGTCGAGCGCTGAGGCGGCGTGAAGGGCCGCCAGGGTGCCGAATCGTCCGTCGATTGTCGTCGTAACGATGGTTTCAAGGTCGGCATTTTGAGCTTCTCGCCCAAGTCGGTATGCAGATAAAGGACCGCCTACCGTCATGGGTTTTAAGACAACTCTTCGGGTGGGTGGATTGGCAAGAACGGTATCTACCCCTAAGCGCCAAAGGCTTTCATCAAGGGCGATAGAGAAAGGCGCATGATCCTGTAGGTGTCGAAGTTGCCGGGTGTCTGGGGCTTGCAAGGGGTCTTCCAGGCTTTCGATGGGCAGATCGGAAACGCTGGCGATGAAAACGGCGGCCTCTTCGGCGCTCCAAGCTCCGTTGGCGTCGAGTCTGAGAGAGATGGTTGGTGGGATCATCGAGCAGAGGGCGGTGAGGTCGCGGGCTTCGGTGGCCGGGTCATTGAGTCCGACCTTAAGCTTGATGACTGAAAAACCGTCTGCGGCCATGGCGATCAGTGTTTCTTCAACGCCTATTTCAAGGGCCCCGGCCATGGCGTTGACTTTAACGGTTTGCGCCGCCTTTTCGTTGAGCCAGAGGGGCACTGGCTTGCCGTCGAACTCGGCCAAGATTTGCACCAGAGCCGTTTCGGCCGCGCAACGGGCGGCGGGACAATCGGGAGCGATTTCGCTCAGCCGATCAAGCATGTGTGCAGGGTCGGCGTTTCGTAAGGCTTCGGCCAATCGTTCAAGAGCCTGATGGCAGGCGTTGTGATCTTCGGTGCCCGCTTCACTCAATGGCAAGGCTTCGCCATAGCCTTCGCGGTCATCGTCGGTGCCGATCAGAAACAGCCAGCCCAGGCGCTCGCGGATCACCCCCTGAGCCGTTCGCCAGGGCCGGGCAAGAGGCAGCGAAACAGGCACCAGGGCGGTTTCGGAAATCATGGGAAGAGACACCCCAGGCCAACCAGCAGAGAAAAGGCCAACTGGAAGCGGGCCGTGCGGGCCAAGAGATCGTTGAATTCCGGCCCCGGTTTGAACTGGTTGAAGTCCTGCCAAATTTCCCAGGCCAGTTTAAGCAACACGACGGGCAGAAAGATCCAGGGGGTCAGCAGCAGGCCGAGAGGAATGAGGCAGAGATAGGCCAGCACGATCATTGCGACGAAAGCAGCGCGGGCGGCGGGGCGTCCGGCCAGTACGGCGAAGGTGTTCTTGCCGACTTTGAGGTCGTCGTCCCGGTCGCGGTAGTTGTTGACGGCCAGGACGGCGGCGGCGAGAAGCCCGACCGCGCTTCCGGCCATCACCGGATAAGGCGAAAAAGCCAGGGTTTGGAGATAGTGGGTGCCGACCACCGCACCGAGGCCGAAGAAAACAAAGACGAATATTTCACCCAGCGGCGTGTAGGCGATGGGTCTGGGGCCGCCGGTATAGGCCAGCCCGGAAAGAATGGAAAACACTCCGAGCACGAGAATCGGCCAGCCGCCGAGCCAGACCAGATAGAGCCCGATCAGGGCGGAAAGTCCAAAGCAGAGATAGGCCGCAAAGTTTACCTGCTGCGGGCTGGCCAGTCCTTCGGCGGCAATGCGTAGAGGACCGGGCCGTCCTTTGACGTCGGTGCCCTTTTTGAAATCCGCCGCGTCGTTATGCAGGTTTGTGCCCGCCTGAATCAGTAGCGCGCCGAAAAGGGCGGCGAACAGCGGCAATAGCGTAATCATCCCGGTTTCCGCCCAGGCGATCCCACCACCTACAACCACTGGCGCGATGGCCAGGGGCAGGGTTTTGGGACGGATGCCGAGCACCCAGACTTTTAGTGGAGAAATCGCCTGTCCGGTTGTTTCGGTCATAACCTAGGGACGACGTGAAAACTTGGAAAAGTCGGGTGGGCGCTTCTCGAGATAAGCGTCGCGGCCTTCCTGGCCTTCCGCCGTTTGATAGAACAGCCCGGTCGCGTCGCCGGCCAATTGCTGCAGGCCCACCGCGCCATCGGTATCGGCGTTAAAGGCGGCTTTTAGCATGCGCAGCGCCATAGGCGAGAGAGCCAGCATTTCGCGGCACCACTGAACGGTTTCTTCTTCCAGTTTGTCGAGCGGCACCACCGTATTGACCAGTCCCATGTCGAGGGCTTGCTGAGCGTCATACTGACGGCAGAGGAACCAGATTTCCTTGGCCTTGCGCTGGCCGATCAGGCGGCTCATCAGCGCCACTCCGAAACCGCCATCGAAACTGCCGACCTTGGGGCCGGTCTGACCGAAGCGGGCATTCTCGGCGGCGATGGCGAGATCGCAGCAGAGATGGAGTACATGGCCGCCACCAATAGCCCAACCGGCGATCATCGCGACCACCGGTTTCGGGATGGTGCGCATAAGTCGTTGCAACTCGAGCACATCGAGCCCTTCGCTGCCGTCGAGATCGGTGTAGCCGCCATCGCCCCTAATGCGCTGATCGCCGCCCGAGCAGAAAGCTTTACCACCCGCGCCGGTCAAAATAATGACGCCGACTTCTTTATCGAGATGGGCCATTTTGAACCCGCGCAGCATGCCGCGCACGGTTTCCGGGCGGAAGGCGTTGTGAACCTCTGGCCGGGTGATGGTGATTTTGGCGATCCCTTCGGCTTTATGATAGGTCACGTCGGTTAGTCCGGGATCGGTGATTTCCTGCCAGTCGATGGTCACGGGTTTAGCTCCATATTTGCAACGGTCGTCCAATAGGCTTTTAAGGCCTCGGTGCTTTTTTTACGGTCTAGCACAATTTCAATCACATCCGTCCCCTCGGATTTAACGGCTTCACTAAAAATTGTGTCAAAATCGGTCGGTTGATCAATGCGATGATGGCGGCAGTTATAGGCGTGGCAGGCTTTTTCTATGTCGGGCGCCGCCGGGGTCAGCCAGTAGCGCTCGAAGATTTCCGCTTCGAGTTCGGCTTGCGGAAGAAACTCGAAAATGCCGCCGCCGCCGTTGTTGAGAACAACCAGAGTGGCATCGATTTTTTTGCCGAGTCCCAAAGCCGTCAGGTCGTGGGCCAGGGTTAGATCGCCGATCAGCGCAGCGACTGGTTTCTTGGTCGCCGCACCCACGCCAAGGGTGATCGATACGCTTCCGTCGATGCCGCTTAACCCTCGGCAGCCCTTGAGACCGAATCGATTGTGTCCGGTTGGCAGGAAGCTATCGAGCAGGCGGATGGGTAAAGAGTTTCCGCAAAATAAGGCCCCGCCCTCAGGCATGTTTTCGGCTATGGAGCGAACAATTTCCGCTTCGTATGGCGCTTTCAGGTCGGTGCAGTTCTTTTCGGCGTCCTGGAAGGCAGTCAACCAACCGGGCGTCACGGTCGGGCCGCTTAGGCGTTTGGTCAGCGAATAACAGACCGTCGCAGGGTCGGCATGAAGGACGGTGGTCGTCAGATTCAACGGGTCCTGCCAGACGCCGTGGGAATCGATCAAAATATGCTCGGCTTCCGTGAGGCTTGCCAGATAGGCGCTTAAAGATTTGGAGATGGGCAGTGCGCCGAAGCGGATGACCCATTCCGGCCGAAAGGACTGGGTGAATGTTGGGTTGCGCAGAAAAGAGTCGTATCCGCCGATGATGGGGCTGCCGCGGGTTCTCAGATTGGACAGCGGGTCGGCCAGAACCGGCGCGCCCATTTGCTCGGCCAAATGGGAGATGGCAGGGGGGAAATCGGTGCGATAACGATCCCATCCGCAGACAATGAGGCCGGGGCGACCTGAGATGCGTTTCGCCAAGTCGTCGGTTTGGCGTGGCGGCGGCACGGCGATGGGGGCTGAGCGGGCGATGGTTTTAGCCGTTGGGGTTAGCTCGGGCAGAGCGTCTGGCAGTAAGGGCTCGCGGAATGGCGCATTGATATGGACCGGGCCGGGGTGGGGCCACTGGGATCGGTCTATCAAACGGGCCGCCAGTGGGGCGAGGTGTGACGTATCGGTTTCGGCAGGCGGTAGTTCGTGGAAGGCCCTGACCGCATTGCCGAACAGCTTGATCTGGTCGGTGGTTTGGTTGGCTCCGCAGCCGCGCAGTTCGTGCGGGCGGTCGGCGCTGATCAGGATGAGCGGAATTTTTCCCGCGTCGGCTTCGAGAACCGCCGGGTGCCAGTTGGCCGCCGCCGTTCCCGAAGTGCAGACGAGCACCACCGGCATTCCCGTACCCTTGCCGACGCCAAGGGCGTAGAATCCGGCGCTCCGTTCATCGAGAACCACATGGGTTGTCAAGTCGGGATGCTGCTCGGCGGCGACAACCAAGGGGGTAGAGCGTGAGCCGGGCGAAATGACCACATGGCGCAACCCTTCGGCGGCTAAGCCGTCGAGCAGGGCGAAGGC
Organism: uncultured Rhodospirillales bacterium; assembly: GCA_965368335.1. Classification (GTDB taxonomy): domain Bacteria; phylum Pseudomonadota; class Alphaproteobacteria; order Rhodospirillales; family JAPHRK01; genus CBDUMN01. The sequence continues at coordinate 8,143 of CBDUMN010000046.1, read as the reverse complement.
CCATCGGATATTCGTTTCGCCGGAATTTTCGGTCATGCGTCCTCCAGGGCTTCGAGCATAGCCTGGAATTTGAGGTCCGTCTCTTCCAACTCGCTCATCGGGTTGGAATCGGCGACGATGCCCGCCCCCGCCGAAAGTTCGGCGTAGACGTCATGCAGATAGGCGCAACGCAAAACCACCGACAGATCGCCATCGCCGGAGGGGGTCATCCAACCGAAAGCGCCCGTATACCAGCCGAAGCGTTCTTCTTCGTTTTCGGCAAGCCAAGCCAGGGCCGCCTCCCGCGGTACGCCCCCGACGGCTGGGGTGGGGTGCAGGTTGGCGGCCAGATCGAGAAGATTGACGCCGGGTTTGGCGACGGCGGTGACAGGCGTCCAGAGATGCTGCAAGGATCGCAGTTGTAGAAGCCGGGGGGCTGTGGCGGCCTTGATGCCGGTGCAAAGCGGTGAAAGCCGACGAATGATCTGGTCGACCACCAGCCGATGTTCGTGCAGGTCTTTTGCGCTTTGCTTAAGCGCTGCGCCGAGCATTTGATCCTTAGCCTCTTCCGGGTCGCGGCGGAGCGTTCCGGCCAGGGCGTCGCTCGAGACCTGGCCGTCCTTTAAACCGACCAGCCGCTCCGGCGTGGCGGCCACAGCGACTCCCTGCTTGTCGGCCTGGGCGAGCAGTACGCAGCCGGGGTAGCGATAGGAGAGGATGGTCATTAAACGGGCCGGGTCGAAGCGACGGGGAGCGGCGACTTTGAGCCGTCGGGTAAGCACCACTTTCTCCATGACGCCCGACTGAATAGCATCGACGGCTTTACCGACCCGTTTGAGCCAGGCATCGTCGTCGGGCTTTACCTTAAGGCGATGTAGAGAATTGGCCGCAGGCGGTGGAGCCAAGGGTCTGACTACGGCCTGAACCAATTGCCGTGCCGCCCGTTTCCATTCGTCAAGAATAAGGGCGGTATCGGTTCCCCGCTCTTTATGCCATGAGAAGGTGAGCGCCCGCGCCATTTCTTTTCGCTGCAATGTCGCTAGCGGCAGGCGCAAGCTGGCGTTGGGTAAGCTTGCGCTACCGTTGCCCGGCGCGAAAGCAAATCCGCTGAAAAGGATGGGTGAAAATCCCGTCCCGTCCGGGTCGGTATGGAACCAACTGTCCTTGGCGGTGGAGAGTTTAGCGCCCAATTCCTCAAACCGACGAACGCCTTGCGCCGTGCAGAGCATGGCGGTGTCCACCCCCAGGAGGTGATGATCCTCGCCGGGACGCGCCCAATAGAGAAAATCGCCCAGCCCGGTCGGCAGACCGCGAAAGGGGAGGTCGGGACAGGCAAGGGTGAGACTGACCGCAGTGATTTTAGAGTCGCACAATGCGCCTTCGACCTGTGAAAAACGGTCTGTCAAGCTGTCGATCAAGGGGGCGGCGTGGAAGGTCATTTTCGATATTGGGCGCTAACGTTACGATTTGATGATTGGACAATTTACATGATCCATTTGGGTTGACCGCCGTCAAGAGATAGGTTCAAATCGCCAAAGAGGGAGAGGTGAAAATAATGGAAAATAACCGCACCGGCCTGATCGATGAAGGGGGTCTTCAGCGTCTCATAGATGTTTTGGCGCAATCGGGCTACGAGGTGGTCGGCCCGACGGTCGACGATGGAGCCGTGGTCTACGAGCCCGTTGAGCGAACCGATCAATTTCCCAAAGGCTATGAAGATGAGCAGGATGGCGGCCGTTATCGCCTGAAGCAAACCGGGTCTGACGCATTGTTCCGCACAGTGGTTGGGCCGCAAACCTGGAAACGCTACCTTTATCCACCCGAGCAAACTCTCTGGAAAGCGGTTAAGAAAAAGAACGGTTTCGCCATAGAAGAAAGTGATGAGGTCGAGCCGCAATATGCCTTTATTGGGGTGCGATCCTGCGAAATGGCGGCGATTGCAATTCAAGACAAGGTATTCAACAACGGCGACTTTTCCGATCCCGGTTATAACGCGCGACGGAACAACGCTTTCCTGGTGGCCGTCAACTGCACCCGGGCAGGCGGAACCTGTTTCTGCGCCTCCATGGATAGCGGCCCCGAAGCCAAGGAAGGCTACGATTTGGTGCTGACGGAGCTGACCAAGGGCGGTCATCGGTTTCTTGTCGAGGCCGGGTCCGATGCGGGCGAAAAGATTTTGAAACGCCTGAAGGCCGATATTGCAACGGAAAAGGACCGTAAGCAGGCGGCCAAGGAAATCAAAGCCGCGGCCAAGTCCATGGGCCGGAAGATGATCAAGGATGCGGGGCCCGTGCTGGCGGCCAATCTGGAACACGACCGCTGGCGCAATGTGGCCGAGCGCTGTCTTAACTGCGCCAACTGCACCATGGTCTGCCCCACTTGTTTTTGCTCGACCATGGAAGACCTTACCAGTTTGGACGGTGCGGAAGCCGAAAGGGTGCGTAAGTGGGATTCCTGTTTCACCGTCGACTTTAGCTACATTCACGGCGGACCGATCCGCCGCGATGCGGCGTCGCGCTATCGCCAGTGGATTACCCATAAACTCACCCATTGGCATGAACAATTCGGCACATCGGGATGCACCGGTTGCGGCCGTTGCATCACATGGTGTCCGGTAGGCATCGATATTACGGAAGAGGCGCGCGCTATCCGCGATGCCCAAGGAGGCTGAAATGGTCAAAATCGAAGGTTTGGAAAAGCTGCTGGCCGAGCATCCTTTCTTTAAGGATTTGGATGACGAGGTCCGTGAATTAATTGCCGGATGTGCATCCAACGAAGTTTTTCAGCCGGGTAGCTTCATCTACCGCGAAGGCGAAGAGATGAATAAGTTTTACCTGATTCGTCGGGGCCGGGTGGCGCTTGACGTTCATGTGCCGGGCAAGGAACCGCTGGTTATCGAGACCCTCCAGGAAGGCGATATTCTCGGCTGGGCTTGGTTGTTGCCGCCCTATAAAGCGGCGTTCGATGCGCGGGCCGAACAACTCGTCCGCGCCGTTAGCCTGGATGCGACTTGTCTGCGTAAGAAGTGTGAAGACGACCACTTGGTCGGTTATGAAATGTATAAACGCTTCCTGCCGATCGTCGCTGAACGGTTGAAGGCCGCACGGATGCAGCTCTCTGACCTTTATGGCAATCCGAAAAGGAAGTAGGGCATGACAGTGATGGAAGCCATGCCCGATCCGATGATCCCGGCGCCCTTTCGGATTAAGTCGCGGAAGCGCGAGTTGGACGATACCTTTACGCTCGAGCTTGCGCCGCCTAAAGGTGCGAAGTTCCATTTCGAGCCGGGTCAGTTCAACATGCTCTACGTCTACGGCGTGGGAGAGGTGCCTATTTCGATCAGTGGCGACCCGTCCGATCCGAGCAAACTGATCCATACGGTGCGCGCCGTCGGAACGGTAACCGAGGCGATGAAAAACCTGAAGGCGGGCGATACGGTCGGTGTGCGCGGGCCCTTCGGCTCGGCCTGGCCGGTGGCGGAAGCCGAAGGAGACGACGTGGTGATTGTTACCGGCGGTATCGGTCTCGCACCGCTTCGTCCGGCCATCTACCACATTTTGGCCAACCGTGAAAAATATGGCTCGGTCATCATTATCTACGGCGCGCGTTCGCCCGAGGAAATGCTTTACCGCAAGGAGCTGGAAGGCTGGCGCGGACGGTTCGATCTGTCGGTCAAGGCGACGGTGGATAGTGCGACGCCCGACTGGGCGGGCCGCGTGGGCGTGGTGACCAAGCTCATTCCGCTTTACGATTTCGACCCGGTCAACACCACGGCTCTGGTTTGCGGGCCCGAGGTGATGATGCGGTTTTCCATTGCCGCGCTCAATGAAGCGGGGGTGGAGAACGATAAAATCCACGTCTCTATGGAACGCAACATGAAATGCGCCGTCGGCTTCTGCGGGCATTGCCAGTTCGGTGGAGCCTTCGTTTGCAAGGATGGCCCGGTGTTTCGTTTCGACGCCATTGAAGACATCTTTAAAGTGCGGGAGGTTTAGGGTCTGTACTCAATGAGGTTGAGGCCATGGTTGAGATGAAATTGACATGAGGTTAGGAGTGAGGACGAAGGACATGCAGAGCATATTCAAGGACAAACGACGCGACCTCGTGTCAATTTCGTCCAATCCCTCCGGGACGGGCCGCTTTTTCCCGCCCGTTGCGTCGCGTACGGCTTGTGTGGGGCCCGCCACACGGTGCTGCACGCTCCTAACCGGCGGGAAAAATCGATCCCGCCATGGCATCAACCGCATTGAGTGCAGGCCCTATCCATGAGTGCGAAACGTCCCAAGCTTGCGGTATGGAAATTCTCGTCCTGCGATGGGTGTCAGCTTTCGCTGCTCGATTGCGAAGACGAGTTGCTGGCTGTCGCCGAGGCTGTCGAGATCGCCTACTTCCTTGAAGCCACCCGTGTGCAGATCAAAGGGCCCTACGATATTTCGCTGGTCGAAGGATCGGTGACGACGCCCCACGACTTGGAGCGGATCAAGAAAATCCGTAAGCAGTCGAAGGTTCTGATTACCATTGGCGCCTGCGCCACGTCGGGCGGTATCCAGGCTTTGAAGAATTTCCGCGAAGTCGGCCAACTGATCGATGCGGTCTACGCTCATCCCGAATATATCAGCACGCTCGAAACCTCGACGCCCATTTCGGATCACGTCACGGTGGATTTTGAACTGCGCGGCTGTCCGATCAACAAAGAGCAGCTTTTAGAATTGGTCAATGCGACCTTGAACGGTCGCAAGCCTAACGTGCCGACCTACAGCCAGTGTATCGAATGCAAACGCACAGGCACGGTCTGCGTGATGGTGAGTAAGGGCGAGCCCTGTCTCGGCCCTGTGACCCAGGCCGGTTGCGGCAACGTCTGTCCGTCTTGTGCCCGTTCCTGCTTTGGCTGTTTCGGTCCCAAGGAAACGCCCAATACGGCGTCCCTTGCCGACCGGATGCGCAAAGACGGGGCGAGCAAGCAGCAGGTGTGCGATCTGTTCAGAAGTTTCAATGCGGGGGCCGAGGCCTTTGGTGAGGAGAGCCAGCGCCATGAGTAAAACCGGCACACGCACCATCAAAGTGGACGATCTGGCCCGTGTGGAGGGCGAGGGGGCTCTTTATCTCCGCGTTCGAGGCGAGGTGATTCAGGATTTGAAATTCCGCATTCACGAACCGCCGCGCTTCTTCGAGGCCTTGCTGCAGGGGCGGGCGTATTCGGAAGCGCCCGATATCACGGCGCGAATCTGCGGTATTTGCCCCATCGCCTATATTATGGGGGCGACCCACGCCATGGAAGATGCGCTTGGCGTCACGGTGGGCGGCCCGTTGCGCGATTTGCGCCGTCTGGTCTACTGCGGCGAATGGATCGAAAGCCATGTGCTCCACGCCTTCCTGCTCCATGCGCCAGACTTCCTCGGCTATGAAGATTCCATCTCGCTTTCCAAAGATCATCCCGAGGTGGTCAAGAAGGCCCTAACCATCAAGAAGACCGGCAACGAAATTTTGGAAGTGATTGGCGGGCGTGCGATTCACCCGGTCAATCTCAAGGTCGGGGGGCTCTATAAAAACCCGTCTAAAGACGCCGTTGCAGCTCTGATCCCCCAACTCGAGGAAGGCTTGAAAATCGCCGAAGAGCTGACCGCGTTCGTCTCCGGTCTGACCTTTCCCGACTATCGCTATGACTATACCTGTGTCTCCTTGAAGCACCCGGACGAATACGCCATCACCGAAGGGCGGTTGGTGTCCAACAAGGGCATGGATATCTCCATCGCCGAGTTCGAGCAGCACTTCGATGAAGAGCATGTGGAGCATTCGAATGCTCTTCACGGTGTCGCCGAGGCGACCGGCGGGGCCTATCTGACCGGGCCGATTGCCCGCTTCAACAACAACTTCGATCAGCTTTCGCCCAAGGCCAAGAAGCTCGCCAAAAAAGCCGGACTCGACGGTTATTGCGACAATCCCTTCCAGTCCATCGTGGTGCGGATGATCGAAACCGTTTACGCCTTCGAAGAGGCCCTGCGGCTTGCCAAGGCCTATGACCCGAGTGCGGTTGAAACCATTGAAATCAAGCCCAAGGCGGGTGAAGGCTTCGGCTGTACCGAAGCGCCGCGCGGCATCTGCTATCACGGCTATGCGCTCGATAAAAAAGGCAATATTACTCGCGCGAAGATCATGCCGCCGACGTCGCAAAACCAGAAACAGATCGAGCGCGATCTGTGGGGCGTTGTGGAGAAGAATCTTCATTTGAAGGATGAAGACCTGAAGTGGCGGTGCGAGCAGACCATCCGCAATTACGATCCCTGCATCTCCTGCGCCACCCATTTTCTCAAGCTGACGGTCGAGCGGGAATAATCTTTATATGAAGGACTGTCTGCTGATCGGCGTCGGAGCTCAATATCGCTCCGACGATACCTTGGGGCTATTGGTCGCCCGCCGTTTGGAAAATCTGCGACATCCCGGATGGGATATTGTCGAGCATCACGGTGAGGGCGCCGGATTGATGGAGCTCTGGGAGGGTTATCGCCGGGTGATTGCCGTCGATGCGGCGCAATCGGGAACCTCACCGTCGGGAACCTTGCATGAATTCGATGCCGTGGCCGCCCCCCTGCCAAGCGACTTCCTCCACTATTCAAGCCATCTTTTCGGATTGGCCGAGGCGGTGGAACTGGCTCGGACGCTTTCCGATTTACCAGAACGGTTTCAGGTTTTTGCTATTGAAGGAGAGAACTTCTCCCATGGCGAAGAAATGACGCCCGCAGTTGTTGAGGCTATGGAACGTCTGCTGAAAAAGCTGGAAAAAGAGGTGGCGGGTTAGTCTTTTGAGGGAGCCGTTTCGGTTTTACCGGCGGCCGTATCGAAGTTGTTGAGCGTTTCCGGGGGTGGGTCCTGGGCGATGATGTCGTTTTCGGTTTTCAGGCTGGCGGTGGTTAGCCAGGCGACCAATCCCAGAGCGGCGATGAGGCCGAGAGCGATTGGTAAATTGCGAAGATGATGCTTTAGGTTGACGGTGATGAGTTCGGCGGTTGATCGGATTCCCGGTTCGTAGAACTGATAACAGCCTTTCCCTTTACTCTTTGCCTGATACATGGCTTCGTCGGCTTTAGCCAGCAGGTCGTTTCCGGTATCGCCATCCTGAGGGAACATGGCGATACCGACGCTGCAGCCGATTGTCGCTTTCGTGCCGTCCAAATCGAAAGCGCCGGTTAAGGCCTCAATGGCGTTTTCGGCGACACGGACGGCGGCTTTTCCGTCCAGATCGTCGTCCAGCACGATGGCGAATTCGTCGCCGCCGATCCGCGCAATGGTGTCGCAATCCCGAACGCAGCCATGCAATCGGGCCCCAACTTGTCGCAAGAGGTTGTCTCCCAGGCGGTGTCCCATGGTGTCGTTGACCTGCTTGAAGCTGTCGAGGTCGATAAACAATAGAGACGCTGCGCCTTCGTTGCGGCTGGCTGTGCGAATGACCTGATCGAGCCTGTCGAAAAACAGGGTGCGATTGGGGAGCTCTGTGAGTGGGTCGAAGGTTGCGAGGCGACGGTATTTGTCTTCCCGCTGCTTGCGTTCGGTGATGTCGCGGAAAATGGCGACGTATTCGGTCGCTTCGCCTTCGGCATTGGTAACTGCAGCAATTGTCAGCCAAACCGGGAAACGGCGGCCATCGGCCCGCTTGAACCAGGCTTCGCCTTTCCAGGCGCCCGTTTCGTTGAGCTTCTCCTGCTGAGTGTCGAAGAAGCTCTGAGTATGGTGTTCGGCGTATATAAGCTCCTGGCTGCGGCCAAGGGCGGAACTCAAGACAAGTCCGGTTAACTGGGTAAATGCCGGATTTATGGAAATAATGCGTCCGGTGCGGTCGGACACCATGATGCCTTCGCCCGCCGTGTTGAAGGCGGCTGCTGCGACCTTCATTTCGCCTTCTTCGGATTTCTGACGCCAGCGCTTACGGGCCGCTTTCATTTCTCGTTTGGCGGTCGATGGCAGTCGATCCAGCTCGTTCATCGAAAGAACGTCGGAAGCGCCTGCCTTAACCAGTTCGATGGCTTTACGCGAGTCGAGCTCGGTGCAGAGAGCGATCACCGGGGTTTCGTCCCCTCTCACTCTCAAGGTTGCGCCGATTCGGGCGGGGGATAGTCGCCCCTTGCCGTTCTCTGCAATAATGATATCCCAGCTTTCCAGGTCCAGGGTG
>CBDUMN010000045.1:0-28141 GCA_965368335.1 uncultured Rhodospirillales bacterium | reverse complement strand
TCCAAAATCGGAACTCCTTCTTTTTACACAGGCTGAAGTTTCCAGCCTTTTTTGTGAGTTGAGCGTTCTTTACCGCCCCCCTAGGTGTTTTCCAATCCGGAGATAAAGGTCTGAACCTCCGCTTTAAGGCGGTCGGACTGCTTGGAAAGCCCTTGAACAGCTTCAAGCACCTGACCGGCGGCTTCGCCTGTTTCCTGTGCTCCCTGACTGACGCTGACGATGTTGCTCGTCACTTCTTGTGTGCCGGTAGCTGCCTGTTCGACGTTACGGGCGATTTCCTGGGTTGCTGCGCCTTGTTCTTCGACGGCGGCGGCGATGGCCGAGGTGATTTCGCTGATTTGGTTGATGGTTTCGCCAATGCCGCCGATGGCCGTTACGGCATCGGCTGTGGCGCCTTGAATACCACCGATCTGGCTACCGATTTCCTCGGTTGCCTTGGCGGTCTGGTTGGCGAGGTTCTTCACTTCGGATGCAACAACCGCAAAACCCTTGCCGGCATCGCCTGCTCGGGCGGCTTCAATAGTTGCGTTGAGCGCCAGTAGATTGGTCTGTTCGGCAATATCGGTAATCAACTGCACCACTTCACCGATTTTCTGGGAAGCATTGGCCAGCCCCTGAACCATTTCATTGGTCCGTTGAGCTTCGCTAACCGCATTGTTCGCCACATCGGTCGACTGCGAGACCTGGCGGGTGATCTCGCTGATTGAGCTGGAGAGCTCTTCCGCAGCCGAAGCGACGGTCTGAACGTTGCTGGTGGCCTGTTCGGCGGCCGAGGCGACGCTGGTCGAGTGCTGGCTGGTCTGGTCGGCTGTCGACGACATGGAGTTTGCCGAGACCTGCATCGTCTCGGTGGCTTTTGAAACGCCGTTGATAATTTCGACGATGGTCGACTGGAAGGCGTTGGTAAGTTCCTCGCGAGCCTTGGTGCGTTTTTCCTTTTCGGCTCGTTCGGCTTCCTGCTCTTCGGCCATCTTGTCGGCACGGATCATGTTTTCTTTGAAAACGAGGACGGCTCTCGACATTTCACCGATTTCATCCTCACGATTTGCACCGTGTATTTCAATGCTCTTATCGCCGGCGGCGAGGGCGGTCATATCACCCGTCAGGTCGCCGATAGCGCCAGTGATGCTGCGGATGATCGCCATACCGAGTACGACTAGGGCGATGACCAGAGCAAGCGTTATGCCGGCGACAATCCAAAAGATGGTTTCTGCTTCTGCGGAATGATGTTTCGCCGCATCAATAAGATTTTTGGCGATCTGGTCCTCGACCTCCTTCAGCAGGTTGATCTTGATGGTAATCGTTTTGAACCAGTACGGACCTTCGACGCCCTTCGTATCGTCAGTGTAGACGCTTTCGATGGCGATATTTCGCATGCGGTTGACGTCATCGACCTCCGCGCCCTGAACCGTCTTTTCATAGAAAGCGACTTCGTCGGGAAGGGCGAACTTATAGAAGGTATCCAGATAGGTTTCCTGCTGTGCGATCAGGCTGAGGAATTTGCGATAAATGGCCGGGGCGAATTTTCCGGCGGAAAAGCCGCCCGATCCCATGGCGCGCTCAATCCCCGCCCGCTCTTTGCCTTGCAGAAAGGCGATATAAGCGGCTAGTTGGCTGGTGATTTCAGCATCTGTGCTCAATTCCGGCATTTTTTCGATGATGCCGAGAAGTTTGGCGATAGTCGGCGTATAGTATCCGGCCATTTCGGGCACACTCAGTTCGAACTTATCGATTTGAGCTCGTTTACCGTTTAGGAGCGCCAAAGCTTCGTTGGCCATCTTGATTTGGGCGGAGAATTTAGCCCCTAAGGCTTGCAGGTCGTAATTTCCGAGAACTTTTTTGAAAGCGATGTGCTTTTCGTTGGTGACGTTGCGCTGGTCAGGCAGAATTTTGGAAAAGCGCTCGCCTTTTGAGCCGATAAACCCGGCCGAAGCGCCGCGTTCTTTTTGAAGTTCGTGGACGACGGCACTAGCGGCAACTCCGATATCGGCCAGATCCTGAAGGGTTTTTAATCCAGCCGATTGTTCGCGCCGTTCTTCAACAATCATTCCGGCAAAGATGATCAGGGCGATCAACGGGATGGCCAGCAGCAGCAGGACCCGCGACCGAATACGCATGTCGTTTAGCAAACTCATGGAAAAAAAGACCTCCAACCCTTACCTAAACAAAGCCTTCCCGTGGCTTTGTGAGGCACCACTAAAAGCGTTGATTTGTGTTGTTTGTTTGTAGCTTTTTAGTTTAACCGCTTGGTCGTCAGGGAGAAAGAAAAATTCTTTTAGTCGAATAGTTTAGGGTGATTCTAGGAAATTTACCTTGTGGAAAGGGTGGGTAGCCGCGACAAGGTTGACACGCGTCAAACAATAAAAGATTGATGATGGTTAGAGAACTAAGTGCGGTCAGTGGGTATTCTGCCGCAATCGGATCGCTACAACGGGAAATACTTTGACCGACCGGGTTTTTACTGAGAACGACTTATTCGCCGACGCTCTTTCGGTGCGTCCAGGGCTTGAGGAACGTCTTTCAAGCTTACATCCGTACTTCGCCCATGTGGCTGAATTCGGGCTTTGTGACCATAAGAAGGCGGCGACTCTTGGTGAGGCGGCTCAATGGGCGGGTATTTCCACCGAGGCCTTTCTTTCTTTCATCAATTGCGGCCCAGGTCTTTCCGTGGATTTGAGCGATTCCGCCAAACCGCCACGGGATATTAAACCCGCTTGGATGGTTGCCTTGATGGGTGACCATATCCATGAAATTGATGTGCGGGCCGATTTAAAGGGCGGCCAAGACCCGTTTGAACGGATTATGAAAGAGGTAAGTCAATTGGCTGTTGGCCAGGGGTTCCGTTTACGAGCCCCGTTTAATCCCGTACCTTTGCGCGGCGTTCTGGCCGAGCGGGGCATGGCTAGCTATGGCGAGCCTGAAGATGGTGGAGGCTGGACGGTCTATTTCCATGCAGCGCAATCGCCGCTATCGGAAAGTCCAGCAAACGCAAAGACTGACGATTTGCAAATTCTTGGGCGGACGGCGCATCTGGACGTTCGCCGTCTCGAGCCTCCGCAGCCTCTCGTTGAAATTTTAACTCTTCTCGACAGTCCCGATGCGCCTGAAGAGGTATTCGTTCGTATTCATCGCGAGCCGGTGTTTCTGTTTCCCGAACTCAGTGAGCGCGACTGGGAGTATGAAGTGCTGGAGCACAAACAGAGCGATGAGGGGGAAGAGTTTCTTCTGTATTTAAGCAAGCGTAGGAGTGCGGCTTAGTGTTTCCCGGAACTATATTGATGGGGGCTCAGGCGCGATTGTTGCCGCCCTCCATACCTTTTCGATTTTTCTATATAGCCTGTTTTTTTCATATTGTTTTTTGGGCATTAGTGTTGGTCTCGGCTGACGAAGTGGTTGGTTTTAGGGGCGGCACAGGACCGGTTCTGGCTGCGCTTCATACATTGACCCTTGGGGTTTTCGCCATGACCGCTATGGGGGCCTCGTTTCAGTTGTTGACGGTCGCCACCGGTGTGGCCTTGCGCGCTGTCTGGCCCTGTTATTTGGCATGGTGGTTGTTTTTCCCCGGTATCGTCGTTTTGCTGGTTGGGTTCGCCATCCATCATCACTACACGCAAGCTGCCGGTGCATTGGCAGCCATTTTTGGATTGATTATTTACGCCCTGACCGTTGCCGACGTTCTGTTGCGGACGAAAAGCTTGAAGCTGGCCGTATCGCATGCCTGGGTCGCGCTTGCCGCCTTAGTCGGTTTGCTGGTGCTCGGCTTTGCCCTGATTGCCGATTTCGACCATGGCTTTCTCGCCGACCATGCCGCCATTGGGCTGACCCACTTTATCCTGGCGGTTTTTGGCTTTATGGGGATGCTGGCATTGGGGTTCAGCACTATTCTGGTGCCCATGTTCGCTCTTTCCCCCGCCGTTCCCGATAAGGCGGGTTGGCTTTCTTTCATTTGTGTCGTTCTGGCGCTGGTGGTTGGTGTCTATGGGGCGGCAGAACGTAACGAGATGGCGCTTTATGGCGGGTTGACCGTCGGTCTTGTCGGGGTGAGCCTTCATCTTTGGTGCATGCTGCAGTCTCTAAAAAAGGGGATGAGGAAGCGCCTCGGCATTTCGTTTGTTATGGTAAAGGCCGCTTGGGTCATGTTGCCGGTCGTTCTGTTGGCGGGGGGCGCCGTCATGGTCGATTGGGTGAGTATCACCCTTTTTGGATTTCTTGCCCTTGTCGGTTGGATGCTGACGTTTTTGCTTGGTATTTTGCAGCGAATAATTCCGTTTCTCGCCTCCATGAACATGAATCGCAAAGGCAGCAAGCCGCCGACACTTTCGGCGATGGCTAATGAGAAGCTGCTGAAAGCAACTCTGATTTGCCACAGTCTGGCTGTTGTTTTGGGCGGTTTGGGAATTGTCCAGGATCAAGGGAATTTTGTTTTCGCCGGTGCAATCTCCGGCATCATTGGCGCGGTGGCTTTTCTCTGGTACGCCGTCGCCGTCGGAACCACCTATCTGTCATACCATAATGAAAGTGATAGAACGGCACTAGAAACTACGGATTTATAAAAAGCATGTACGATTTTACCTTGAATTTCATCAAATCTCTCCACGAAGACCATATGGCGACACTCGCTCTGTTGGAACGTCTTGAGGCGTTTTTAGGGCGTCACAACGCCAGCAATCCGCCAGCAGCTGATTCCGCTGAGATGATTAGCCTGATGACCGATTTGGCGGCCCTGATGGAAGCAGAAATCGGCGCTCACTTCTCCTTCGAGGAAGAATTCCTGTTTCCCCGATTTGCCGATTTCGCCGATGCGGGTATTCCCATGATGCTTAAGGGCGAGCACGATGTAATCCGACCCATTGCCGAACGGATGACCGAAATGGCCCGTGGGTTTAGGGGCGGCGAGTTATCGCCTGATTCATGGGCAGAGTTTCACCGTCTGGGCCTGGAGATAATCGAGCGTGAGGTCTTTCACGTCCAGAAGGAGGAAATGGGCTTCCTTCCAGCGCTTGATCAGATGCTCGATCCTGATGAAGAAGCTGAATTGGCCATGGCCTACGCTGAGAAGAAGGGCGGCTAAATCCGTTAAGAGTCTAGACGAAACTAAGTTTTCGTCCTTATATCTAGAGGTGCGGTGTTGCGATGCCGCGCCTCTTTTCGTTTGGGAGAACCATTTAAGTCTATGAAGCCCGCCCTGATCCGATCTTTGGCCGTTATTGCCGTCGGCGCCACGCTTGGCTTGCTGTTATCACCTCTTTCCGGGTGTAGTTCCAAGCAGTCGGTGCTTTATCAGACATTTGAAAATCTGATTGGCGGTGAGCGTGGTTTGCCGGAAAGCGCGCAGAAGGAATTGGCGCGGTTTGATGCGGTTTTTGACGTCTATCTAAAGAAAAAGCAGGAACGCGCCCTCCAGAGAGATTTGTTTATCGAGGTCTATAAACATACTCGGCGCAATTATGTGCATCCGGTCGATGATGCCGTTCTTGTCGATGCGGCGATCAAGGGGATGTCTGAAGATTGGGCCAAAGAAGGCGATGACGATGAGACGCACAACAAGGCGGAAACTGCCGTAGAGGCTGCTTTGGATGCTATGCTGACCTCTCTCGACCCTCATTCCGGTTATCTGACGCCCAAGGAAGCCGAGGCCATGTATGCGAATACGCGTGGTCAATTCGGCGGTTTGGGTATTTCCGTTACCATGCGCGATCAAGGAGTCTATGTGATCGCCCCCATTGCCGATACGCCTGCCGAACGAGCGGGAATTAAACCGGGTGACATTATTACCCATCTGAATGGCAAGTCGCTTTCGGGCTGGACCTTGATGAAGGCGGTCAATGAAATGCGCGGCGACCCGGGAACGGAGATTTCTCTTACCGTCAAGCGCAAAGCCCAACAGCCTTTTTCGGTTTCAATCGTCCGTGACGTTATCGAAATTGAAACCGTAAAAGCGCGTCTGGAAGGCAATATCGGCTATTTGCAAGTCACCAAGTTTAACGAAAAGGTTGAAGATGGCGTCGAGGCGGCGATTGAAGACCTTTATAAGCAAAGCCAGGGACGAATGACCGGCCTGGTGCTCGACCTGCGCAACAATCCGGGCGGTCTTCTCGATCAGTCCGTCGCCCTAAGCGACGCTTTTCTCGATAAGGGCCGTATCGTTAGCATTAAGGGACGAGAGGGGCGTGGTGAGCGCAACTATGAGGCCGGTATCGGCGATATCGCCAAGGGCTTGCCCATGGTGGTGCTGATCAACGGCGGTTCTGCCTCGGCGTCTGAAATTGTCTCGAGTGCGCTGCAAGAGCATGGCCGTGCGGTTGTTATGGGGCGTCGCTCATTCGGCAAAGGTTCCGTCCAGACGCTTCTGCCGCTCTCCAATGATGGTTCGCTTCGCCTGACCACCCAGCTTTATTACGCTCCATCGGGCAAGACCATTCAGGCCAATGGCGTGGCGCCCGATATTGCTCTTGTCGTCAAAGAGCCGGAAGACGAAAAGGAAAAGGACGAAGAAAGCAAGCCGAGGCGGGAATCCGACTATGAAAACGCTCTTCACGACACCGCCATGGCGAAAACGGAATCGAAAGTAAAGGTTGAAGCTGAATCCTGCAAGCCGGTGATAACAACCGTCGCAGAGGAAGAGCGTAAAGACTACGACCTGGGTTGCGCCCTCTCCTTCCTTCGTATGGGAAGCCAGGCAAGCTTTTTGGCGACCGTAAAAACCCTGTAGTTCCACCCCCTGAAATTGAGCAGATTTTTGCTCAAGCGCAATATTTGAAGGGGGATATCTGTAAAAATATTAGAAAAATGTAATTTAAGCGTGACCTTATATATGCGCCTCTGGTAAAAGAAACCGAGTTTCGAGTGGGTGGCGCTCCCCAATACAAGGTCTGAAAATAGACCGGGCCGGGAGGCGAGTGTCGAAAATTTGGGAGAGAGAACATGTCTAAGCTGGTACCGCCCCATGGCGGCGGTGAACTGAAGCCATTGCTGCTTCCGGAAGTCGAACGCGCAGATGAAATGAAGCGGGCCGAGGGCCTGAAGAAAGTTCCGATGACCTCGAAAGAGGTTTCCGACGTTTTGATGTTCGCCATGGGCGCTTATACGCCGCTTGACGGCTTTATGAGCAAGGCCGACTGGCAGGGCGTCTGCGCCGATATGAAGTTGGCCAATGGCCTCTTCTGGCCGATCCCCATCACTCTTTCCGCCGACAAGGATTTGGCCGACAGCATCGGCGAAGGGGAAGAGGTCTCTCTGGTCGATGAAGAGACCGGTGAGATCATGGCGGTTATGGATGTCGCCGAAAAATATGAACTTTCCGACGACGACAAGAAGTTCGAATGCCAGCATGTCTACACCACGACCGACGGTGAGCATCCCGGTGTGCAGAAAGTTATGGAGCAGCGCCCGGTCAATCTGGCGGGTCGCGTTATGGTGATCAACGAAGGCGGTTTCCCGGCCAAGTATGGCGACCTTTATCTACGCCCGGCCGAGTCGCGTGCTCAGTTTGCCGAAAAAGGCTGGTCGAAAGTGGCCGCCTTCCAGACTCGTAACCCCATGCACAGAAGCCACGAGCATCTTGCCAAGATCGCCGTCGAGGTAACCGACGGGGTGTTTATTCACCAGGTCTTGGGCAAGCTGAAGCCCGGTGATATCCCGGCCGAAACCCGGACGAAAGCGATTCAGGCAATGATCGACAACTACTTTGTTCCGGGCACGGTCATTCAGGCTGGTTATCCTATTGAGATGCGCTATGCCGGTCCGCGTGAAGCTCTGATTCATGCGCTGATCCGTCAGAACTTCGGCTGTTCGCATCTGATTGTTGGGCGCGACCATGCCGGTGTGGGCGACTATTACGGTCCTTTCGATGCGCAGCATATTTTCGACAAGCTGTGGGACGGTGCGCTGGATACGCAACCTTTGAAAATAGACATTACGTTCTATTGCAGAAAGTGTATGGGCATGGCGACCGCCAAAACCTGCCCACACGATAAGGAACATCATGTTTCCATTTCCGGCACCAAGCAGCGTGAAATGCTGGCCGCGGGCGAAGATATTCCGCCCGAATTCAGCCGTCCGGAAGTGGTTGCCGTTTTGCAGGACTTCTACCGAAACCAGTAGAAGACTTCTTGCTTAAAGAACCCCTGTAGTGACCGGCATCCCCGCCGGTTCACTCCCTTGAAAAGGGCGCGCCCTACTGGGCCGTCCTTTTCTTTTTTGTCTTACGGACAAAGAAAAAGCGGCATGGCGCTATATGGGGGGGGGAGCACGCCATGCCGCCTTCTTCAGGCGTCTTTTTGGGGATTTTCTGGGAGGTAAGGCTTAGTTAAAAGCCGATCCCTGTTTGACGCCGAATTTCTTGAAAATCATTGCCGGAATGCAGAAGCCGGTAAAAGCCGACTGGAACAGGTTTGCGCCGACGAAGGCGGTAAACCACAGCCAGTAGGGGTGGTGATAGTGGGCCAGAGCCAGGCTGGCGAGGATCATCACGCCTGCAAAAGCGTTCATAACCTGTCCGAGATTCATAGGATTAGTTCCTTTTGTTGGGGGGGATTTTGACCTGAAGCTTCCCGGGGGATGGGGATGTCGCAATAGAGCGCGTGCAACGTTTCGATGATCTTGATCACGGCCGGGTCGGCCAATGAGTAAAAAATTTGCTGAGATACGCGCCGTGTTTTGACCAGTTGCTTTTCGCGCAATACGGCGAGATGCTGTGAGAGAGCAGACTGGCTCAGGCCGATTAAGGGTTCGAGATCTCCTACCGAAATTTCACCCATGCCAATGCGGCATAGGATGTGGAGGCGCTTTTCGTTCCCCATGGTGCGGAGAAGATCGGCAGCCTTTTCGGCGTTGGTTTGGAGATCTTTCATATTCATGCTTGCTAAATTAGCTACACCTAATATATTAGTCAATAGGAATATTCACTGGCACGAGGCGCTTCCCATGGTCCACCGCAGATATCTTCCTGTTTTTGCGGCCGTTATTTTGGCTTTTTCGACTTTAGGTTCGGTTCAGGCCGAAGAGTTTCCTGTTTCTCTAGAGACTGTGGCCGATAAAAAAATTGTTTTCGCCACGGTTGAAAGTGTCGATGTGGTGCCTGCGCGGGCCAGAATTGGCGGGACGGTTCAGGCGCTTTCAGTCGATGAAGGTGACCGGGTCGGTGCGGGTGAGGTGATTGCCTTGGTGCAAGACCCCAAGCTGAGATTGGAACTTTCCGCGGTTGATGCGCGGATTGAATCTTTGGAGGCTCAGGTCAAGCTGGCCGAGGTCGATATGCAGCGTGCCATGAAACTGCGCAAGAGTGGCGCGGGTAGTCAGGCGCGCCTTGATGAAGCCCAAACCAATGTGGATGTGGTTAAGCGTTCCCTGGCCGCCATGAAAGCCGAGCGTGATGTTGTGGCTCAGCGACTCTCGGAAGGGGAGGTGCTGGCTCCGGCTAACGGTCGCCTTTTGCAAGTTAAGCTGACCCAGGGGTCGGTGGTGATGCCTGGTGAAACCGTCGCCATATTGGCCCAGGAAAACTATATCCTGCGGATGTACCTGCCCGAACGTCATGCCCGGTTTATTGAGGTGGGAGATACGGTGCAGGTCGGTGAGCGCGGTCTTGAAAGCGGTGCGTTAAAAAATGGCCGGGTGCGTCAGGTTTATCCGGAGCTTTCACAAGGTCGCGTTGTCGCAGATGTTGAGGTTGAGGGGCTGGGGTCTTACTTCGTCGGCGAACGGGTGCCGGTATTCGTTTCGACCGGTGAGCGGCAGATTTATACCGTGCCAAAGCCTTATGTTTTTATCCGGTACGGCCTTCACTATGTCCGCCTGAAAGATGGCGTCGATACTGTTGTTGAAACCGGTGCGCGGATGGATGGAAAGATTGAGGTTTTATCGGGGGTCCATGAAGGGGATGTCCTGGTTCTGCCTATGGGAGAAGGGCAATGAAGCTCGGGCTTTCCGGTTATATCACCAAGGCCTTTATCCAGTCGCCGTTGACGCCGCTGGTTCTTTTGGCCTCTCTGGCCTTGGGTTTTGTCGCCTTAGCTTCGTTGCCTCGCGAAGAAGAGCCGCAAATCAGTGTTCCCATGGTCGATATTCAGGTCATGGCGAATGGCTTAAAGGCCGCCGATGTTCTCGAGATGGTTACCGAACCTTTGGAGGACATTATCAAAGGGGCCGATGCCGTTGAGCATGTCTATTCGCAAACGTCTGATGACCGGGCCTTGGTAACGGCTCGCTTTCTTGTTGGCACTGATGAGGATACGGCTATCGTCCGTATTCATGATCAAATTCGCGCCAATATAGACCGGTTGCCCGCAGGAATTCCCGAGCCGATTGTTGTTGGACGTGGGATTAACGATGTGGCGATCCTCACCCTGACCCTCTCGCCCAAACCAGACGAGGTCAAGAGTTGGACCGATGCGACCCTGTTTAAGGTTGCCGAAGAGCTTCAGCATGAGTTGGTGAAAGTTCCGGAAGTAGGGTTGTCCTATACGGTTGGCGGCCGCCCGGCTCAAATTCGTGTTGAACCGGACCCGGAGCGTTTGTCGCTTTACGGTGTGACGCTCAATCAACTGGTCGCCAAGGTGGAAAACGCCAACCGGTCTTTTCTCACAGGATCTGTGCGTTCAAATGATCGTTCGGTTCCCGTGGTTGCCGGGCAGACCTTGCAGGGCACGGCCGATATCGGTCGCCTGCTGATTACTGCGCGGGATGGACGTCCGGTTTACGTGAAGGATGTCGCCAATGTGGTGGTTGGGGCGCGCCCGGAAGACAAGCGCGTCTGGCACGTCACCCGGAGCGAAGATGGGGGCCTGATGCGCGCTCCCGCCGTGACTGTGGCATTTGCCAAACGTCAGGGCGCCAATGCTGTGGTGGTGGCCGAGCAGTTGCTTGACCGCCTCGAAATTGTTCGTGGTTCCTTGGTGCCTGATGTTTTGGATGTAACTGTAACGCGAAACTACGGCGAAACGGCTACCGAAAAGGCTGATGAGTTGTTGTTTCATTTGGCCTTGGCGACGATTTCCATCGTCGTGCTGATTACCTGGGCGCTTGGCTGGCGAGAGGGCGTGGTGGTTGCCGTGGTGGTGCCGACGACTATTTTGCTTACCCTGTTCGCGTCCTGGCTTATGGGATACACAATCAACCGGGTGAGTCTGTTTGCTCTCATTTTCTCCATTGGGATCATGGTTGATGACGCCATTGTCGTGGTCGAAAATATTGTTCGCCACTGGCGCATGAAGGATGGGCGGAATCCTTTGCAAGCGGCTATCGACGGTGTCGCCGAAGTGGGCAACCCGACGATTATCGCAACGCTGACCATCGTTGCCGCCCTGCTTCCGATGATGTTTGTTTCAGGCCTCATGGGGCCCTATATGTCGCCCATCCCGGCCAATGCGTCGGCCGCTATGCTGTTTTCCTTCTTCGTTGCCGTCATCATCACCCCTTGGCTGCTCTATAAAATGAGCAAGAAGAGCCTTGAGAGGGGAGAGGCGGGCCATGAAGATCATGCGGGCGGTGGCAAAATGGGCGCTTTTTACAGCCGTTTTGCCAGACCGTTGCTTCAGGGGCGAAGCCGTTCGAAGAAATTCCTCGCTGTCGTTGGCGTCGCGACGGCGGCGGTCTGTGTTTTGTTCTATACCCAGCATGTAACGGTTAAACTGCTGCCGTTTGACAACAAGTCCGAGCTTCAGGTGGTGGTCGACCTTAAAGAAGGGGCGAGCCTGGAGGCGACCGACCGAGTGCTTTGGGACGTGGCCCGACAGTTGTCCGATCTGCCTGAATTGACCCATATGCAGGCCTATGTGGGCACTGCCATGCCTTTCAATTTCAATGGCTTGGTGCGGCATTATTACTTCCGTGAAAACCCGGAATTGGGTGATTTGCAAATCAACTTACTGCCCAAGCATGAGCGAAACCGGGAGAGCCATGAGATCGCCCTTGAGGTGAGAGAACGCTTAAAGGCGTTAAACCTTCCCGAAGGTGCGGTTTTGAAAGTGGTCGAAGTTCCGCCGGGACCGCCGGTTTTGGCGACCTTATTGGCTGAGGTCTATGGTCCCGACGGTGAAACGCGCCGTGCGACGGCAGCGAAAATTCGAGAGTTGTTCGAGGCCTCGGACTTTATCGTCGATGTCGATGATTCCTTCGGTTCCCCTTCGACCCGCCTGCGCTTTGAGATCGATCAGGAAAACCTGGAATTTCACGGTGTGGAAGAGCAGGCTGTTTTCGATACTATTGCCGCTCTCATGGGGGGCGTGCCGGTCGGCTATTCCCATCGCGGCCAGGGCATCGATCCTATCGAAATCGTCGTGCGCTTGCCTAAGGCGGACTTGAGCGTCAATGAGCGATTGCTCGCAACCCCGGTTCCTGCGCGGGCTGGTACGGTAGAGTTGGGTGATGTGGTGCGTGTGGTTGAGGAAACCGCCAGCCATCCCATCTTCCGTCACAATGGACGTTCGGCGGAAATGGTCATGGCGGAGCTCGCCGGCCGTTTCGAAGCACCGATCTACGGAATGTTTGCCGTTGAGGAGGCCTTGGAAAAGGTCGAATGGGGCGACCTGACCGCGCCGGAGGTCTTCTATCACGGCCAACCGGATGATGAAGCCGTTCCTTCCCTGTTATGGGATGGGGAGTGGGAGGTAACCTACGTGACCTTCCGCGACATGGGCGCGGCTTTCGCCGTCGCCATTCTCGGCATCTATCTGTTGGTGGTCGGTCAGTTCGGCAGCTTCAAGTTGCCTCTGGTAATCCTTGTGCCGGTGCCTCTGACCCTGGTTGGTATCGTGCTTGGCCATTGGATGTTCAATGCGCCCTTTACCGCACCTTCGATGATTGGCTTCATCGCCTTGGCCGGGATTATTGTGCGCAACTCGATTTTGCTGGTTGATTTTATCCGTCATCGACAGAGTAGCGGTTTGCCAATGCGTGACATTCTGCTTGAAGCTGGAGCCATTCGCTTCAAGCCGATTGTTTTGACCGCCGTGGCCGCAATGATCGGTGGGATTTTCATTTTGCCCGACCCAATTTTCCAGGGGCTTGCTATTTCGCTTGTGTTTGGGCTGGCTTCTTCGACGGCGCTGACGGTTTTGGTTATTCCGGCGATCTACGTAGTCTTGCGGGACGATGGACGTGAAATGACCCATTGAACCATCTCTCAGCCTCCCCAAATTAAGGCGAGTAATCTTTCAAACCCTATAGGGGAGGTTGGAAAATGAAACGTTTGTTAGTGGGTTTAATGGCGGCATTCTTGCCGTTTTCCGCCCAAGCGGGCGAGATGGTCGATTATTCGTCCGACGGAATGGCGCTTGAAGGATATCGGGCGTCGCCCAGCGGTTCTTCCAAAGGGCTGGTTCTGGTTATCCACGATTGGGATGGCCTGACCGACTATGAAGTCAAGCGGGCCGAAATGTTGGCGGCTTTGGGCTACGAAGCCTTTGCAGTCGATCTTTATGGTAAGGGCAACCGCCCGACCGAGACCGGGGCCAAGAAGGCCGAGACGGGTAAACTCTATAAAGACCGCGAGAAGATGCGCAAACTGATCCTTGCAGGTCTCGCAGAGGCCCGGAAAAAGGCATCGGGCAAAGCCGTCGTTATGGGGTATTGCTTCGGTGGTGCCGCCGTTTTGGAACTAGCGCGTTCAGGCAAGGCGGCTGATGTTGCGGGCTATGCGACTTTCCATGGCGGTTTATCTACACCCGAGGGACAAAGCTATCCCAAGGATACGCCACCTTTATTGATTGCTCACGGTGGTGCCGATACCTCAATCACCATGGATCATGTGGCAGGCCTGTCAAAGGAGCTTGAAGCCTCGGGAATATCCTATGAGATTCAAGTCTATTCAGGCGCGCCTCACGCCTTCACGGTGATCGGCTCGGACCGCTACAGAAAGGTGGCCGACGAGCAGTCTTGGGATGCCTTTACCGACTTCTTGAAAACCAACCTCTAGGTTCGTTACAAAACGCGCCGAAACTGTCATTCGGCGCGTTTCTCTATATCACCGTAAAGCGGTCGGTCGTTTCGTTGTAGCGCACGAGGGCGTACCACAGCCCCATCAAGGCGAAGCTGATCAGGTAGGCGTTGAGCCACCCGCCGACCATGGCCGGGAGAAAGGCTTGATATCCCACCTTTGAGGCTTCGACCAGATCAAGGGTCATTTCGGTTTTCATGACTTCCCAATGCCTGAGAATTGCCCCGAAGGTGGAACCGCTCCAGGCAAAGAAAAAGACCGCGACCCAAAGTTTGAGGTGACCTTCTCCCATACGCCAGAGAGAGCCCGAGGCGCAACCGCCGGCGAAGATCATGCCAACGCCGAAAATCAAACCGCCGAGAAGCGAGCCGAGCCAGAACGTGGCGGGGACCGCCAAATAAGGGTCGAGCAGTCCTTTTGAAAAGAGCAATGATCCCAATGTCATGCCGATGGCCAAGGCAAGGATTGTCGCCTTGGTCATTGTTCCTTCACCGGTCATAAGGGGTTCTCGAATAGCGCGAGAGAAACAGAAACGGGAACGATGGAGAATAAAGCCGAGGGCGAAGCCGCCGAGCACGACGATGCCGCGAGAGGCAAACTTTTTTTCTTCACTGCCAAACCAGGATGAGGCCCAGAAAAGAATCCCGATTAAAACCGCCAAGCCGAACCAAGATATAACTTTCAATGTTCCTTCTGACTGTGGGTGCGGTGTCGGTGCGGTTTGTCCCCAGGTAATGGTTTCCATGCCCCAGAGCAGGATTTTAAGGCCGATGAAAGCGCCGCCCAGTAAACCGGCGAGCATGACCCAGCCGGCCGGGGAGGAGAAAACGATGGGGGTAAAGAAACCTCCGACCGTGCAGCCGCCTGCCAGGGTCGCGCCGATCCCCATCAAAATTCCACCTATGGCGCCCCAGGCGTATTCAACAGGAGGAGGGCGGTTGATGCGGAATTGACCGGCTAGTGCGGCGGCCGTGAAAGCACCTAATACCAGGGTGATGTTGAGCAGTGAAATGCGATGGGTAAAGGGATTTTCCAGGCGCGGCTTGTTGCCGAGCAGGGCATTGAGCCCGATTAGTTCATTGAACCAATCGCCCCAGAGGCGCAGTCCTCCGAAAACACCCCAGAAAAATCCGCTGGCCATCAGTGCGATAACCACGGCGACAATGGCGAGGGCTCCGAAATAGGGAGACCATTCGTCCTGCAGCGCCGATTTGAAATCTTCTTTAAAGCCCGAGAGCACCGGTCCGTCTGTCATGGCAAATTGCCTCCCTGTGGATTGGACTTATTGGCAGCGGGCCGGGGTGTCGGAATCTTTAGCGCCGTGAATGTAAAATTCTATGACATGGGCCATCATTTCCTCGTTGGAAAGTTTGAGGAACTTTGAGGCGGCTTTGTTTTCATGCTGGATGCTGCTGCGGTAGGCTTGGCTGGCGTAATATTTGACCGATCCGTTGACAGAGCCGCCTTTGGCGTGTTGATCGGCTTGGAAATAAGCCGTCCATTCAGCCTTTTTCCGGTCGTAGGGAGAGGTGACCTTTCCGTCGTCTTGGCGGTGGCAGGCGTTGCAGATCAGACGATTGTAAACGCGGCCAATTTTCCAGTTGGCTTTTTCCGCAGCCTCAGCCGTATTAATGCTCAGAGGCTGTGAGGCAAAGGTTGCGACCACCGCAAGCAGCGGCAGGAGAAAGATATAGATTTGTTTTTTCATTTTATTTTTCCCAGACGTTATTTAAAAGACGGGCCGCCCTTTAAGGACGGCCCGCTTTGAGAACAGCCTCTAGTTCTGTTTGAGATCGTATTTGTCGTCACCGTGATAGGTGATTTCCGCATCAAGGAAGAAGACTTTCATGTCTGCTTTCAGCAGCTTGACGATATCGTAGGCTTCGCCGCTTCTCGCACCCGTGGCGCAAACGAATACGATGGGTTTGTCGGTGGGCAGCGATTCGATTTCATCTTCCAGGTCTTCCACGGGCATGTTTTTCGCACCGGGAATGGTCCCTTTGTCATATTCACCGGGGTCGCGCACGTCATAGAGGTGGATGCTGTCCGGCGCGTCTTTCATGATCTTGGTAAATGAAGCGACTGTGATGGTGTCACCGTCGGGACCGGCTTTGATCTCCGCGCCGCCAGCATTGGCTTCAAACGGCTCGGCGCCTTTGGCGACCGGGAAACCGGCTTTTTTCCAAGCGGGGAAACCGGGCTGGAAGAGCATCACATTGGTGTAGCCCATTTCCTTTGCCTTGATCGCAGACTTCATGCTCAACGGGCATTTCTCCCCACCACAATAGAAAATCAGTGGGGATTTTTTGTCGCTGGGCAGCATATTGGCCTGTTTGTCAAAGCTGCTATCGGGGATGCTGATAGCGCCCGGAACGTGACCTTTGGCATATTTACGTTTGAACGGACGGGCGTCGACTACAGTTGCCGTGTTTTTGGCAATGACATCTTTGATGTAAGGCGCATCAACCGAACCAAAGTTGCTTTGCTTGATCCAATCGGGGTAGCCGTCGGCATAAACGCGGATATTTGTGTAGCCGAGTTTTTCAGCCTTGAAGGCCGATTTGTGGCTCAGCATGCATTTTTGGCCGCCGCAGTAGAAGATAAGCAGCTTGCCTTTATCCTCAGGCAGCATTCCGGTCATTTTGTCAAAACCAGAATCGGGAATGCTGATGGCGCCTGGGATATGCCCCTTATTATAGCGTCTTTTATAAGGCCGTGAGTCAATGATGGCGACGTCGTCACGTACGGGAATAACAGCGTATTCCGCAATGAATTTGTAATCGACGATTTTTGAATATCGCTCCCCGTCTTCCGCAAAAGATGAAACGGGTAAGCTGACGAAAACCGCCACGACCAAAGCCGTTACAATGGCGAAGAATCTGGTTGTGGGTCTCATAGTCGTGTCCTCCTCATCCTTTATGACCTTATGGTCATGCCTTTGTTTGCCTGTTTTTTTAATCTGTTCATGCTCCCACTCCGACTTGGAACGGCACTTCGGCGGTATAGGTTTCGTTGCCGTCCGCTTCCCAGCGGAAGGTGAAAGTGCCATCCCCCGTCACTTTTGCGTGGAAAAGCAGATAGGGGTCGGTGGCAATTCCAGCATCGTAATCGGCCGCGACGATTAGGGTGCCGTTGAAACGGCACACGAACCGTGTAATCCGGTTGCGTGGAACGGTTTGGCCGTTGCCGTCTTTTCTCCAGCCGGTTTCCATCGGGTGCCGAATTTTCGTTTTAATCGGAATGATCTCACCCGGTTCGGCGGTTTTCGGCATGCTAATTCTAGGAGTTTTGGGTTTCATGATTTTTCCCTCCTCAGCCGCATCCGCCAGCGCCGCGCGCAACTTTGCAGCGGGCTTTGGTATAGTAGAAGCTTCCGTCACTCATTTCGGCTGCCACAACAATGGTTTGAGATTGGGCGACCCGCATTCGGGTGGTGATGTCGACCTTGCCGCTCATTGGACTAAAGAAGTAGCTTCCCACATTGGGCACGGTATTCCGTTCAGCCAGAATATGTACGGCCTTAACGTGGTCTTCCTCGGTCATGGGGCTATCAACGGTAACGCGGATGCGCGTTCGTTTGCCGTCTTGGGTTAAGGCGGGCAATTCGATTGCCACCCGGCCTTCCTCTAGTGTCGCCCCGTTGGTTAGTTCATCCAGACGTTTTCTGACGTCTTTTGGAGAAGCTTGAACGGGCAGGGGAAGGCCTAGGAGTAACGCCGTAACGACAGCTGCGCCGCCCGCTTTTAAGACCTCTCTGCGAGAGAGGCGGAATTCTTGGATCGGAGTGGCGTACATGACTTAGTCCTCCTCCTGTTCGTCCCAGCCGGTGATCATCGCCTTCATATGGGCGGTCAGCGTGTGGCCGGTGGTGATCAGGTAAACGTGGCCAACCATGAAAATCACCAGAGCGAAAGCTGCAGCCACATGGAGCATGGCAATGATGCCGAGGCTGAGGCCGCTCAACCCCCAGGCCGCCCAATCGTTATAGAACAGATAGAGCAGTCCGGTGATCCAGATGGCCGGAGCCATCGCCAGCTTGAAGCCGAGATAGGCGAGAAGCTGGAGCGGGTTATGTTTGCGGATCGGCGTTGGTTTGTAGGGATGGTGTTCGCCCCTGAAAATGCCATAACCGTAGAACTTGATGACGGCGAAAAGTTTGTCGCTGGTGGGTACGTAGTGCCGCCATTCTCCTGTGGTTATGTGCCAGAAGATGGCGAATATCCAGAGACCGATCAGCGCCCAGGCCGACGTAGTGTGCCAGAATACGGCGCTCTCGAAACCAAGCGCCTTGTAAGTCCCATGGATCTCAAATCCGGTGAAGGCCATGCCAATGATTAGGGCCGCCTGGGACCAGTGCCAGAAACGTTCGAATCCCTTGAAAATATATACCCGTTTTGTCGTGGCGGTCATGATCAGCCCTCCTTCCCGGATTTGCCGTTGCGTCTGTTGAGGAAGAACCTCAAGGCACCGTGGGCCGTAACGCCAAAGGCTGTGAGAGCGAGAATGCCGAACCCGCCAAGATCGAGCCAGCGGTTGGCGTCTCTGCCTGGAAGATAGACGCCGTCGATATTGGCGAGGCGGCCATCCTTGGCGTGGCAGTCTTCACATTGCAGAGACTCTTTCGCCGGGGCGACCATATGGGCCATCGGCCACGACATTTCGGTTTCAATAAATCCATACTCGCCGCTGTAAGGCAGGTTGGCCGCCTTCATGCCTTTGGTAATGGCTTCCTGCCAGTCAAAGGTTTTCCAGAAACCATCTTTGCCGGTGGTATGGGGAATCGCCATGGTTTTGTTGCCGACGTCGTAAGGCTGTTTACCGCGCATCAGCTTAATCGGCCAGATCAATGCGTTGGGATCGTCGGCGCTGCCCATGAACTTATTGACTTCAACGACCTTCGTCGGATCGATCTTGTCGGTCGGCAGGGTATAGAGAACGTTGCCGTTGAACCAGCGGTATTCGGGCACAACGTCCCGCTCCCATTTGAAGTCGCC
This sequence comes from uncultured Rhodospirillales bacterium, assembly GCA_965368335.1. Lineage (GTDB taxonomy): Bacteria > Pseudomonadota > Alphaproteobacteria > Rhodospirillales > JAPHRK01 > CBDUMN01. Next base: position 9,211 of record CBDUMN010000045.1, on the reverse strand, counting down.
CTTCTTGGAATTGTAGATTTCGTTGCCTTCCGAATCGAGGCGGGAGAAAGGTTTGCCCTTGTCATTCATTTTTCCGGCCTGAGACCAGTCCCACCACATTTTGGAAGGGTAGTCTCCCCGTGCAAAATGAGGGATATGGCAGGTTTGGCAGGCAATGCGATCAGTGTGGTCGTTGAGTTTTTCATCCTTCATCGGGCGGTCGCCATGGCAGGAAACGCAGGTTGCACGACTTCCGTCGGTCTTTCCCGGTACGTCCACACCACCTGTGTCTTTAGCCTTTGGGGTATAACGGCTACCGCTCACCATATGTGCGTCGGTTGTATGGCAGGTCGAGCAAGAGAAGTTCAGTCCGTCGGCATCCATATGGACGTCAACGAAGATATCGGGTGCTTCAAAACTTGGATCGAGATCGCCGTGTTTGACCGCTTTGCCGCCGCCGCCCTTGAAGTGGCAGGTGCCGCAACTGGTGCGACTTGTTTTGCCAACATTTTGCGCCACCTTATCAAGTTTAACGCGCTTGCCTTCCCGCAGTCGGTTTTTGTCGTAGGCGCCCGTTGTGTCGTGGCAGACGAGACAGTCGACCTTCTCTTCAGCCGTGAAGTCGAAAGTGTTGTCGGTCCAGCCGTAACCAACATGACAAACAGAGCAGCCTTTAATGTTCGACTGGGTCGAAATGCAGAAGTTGTTAACGACGTTCCGCTTCCCCAAAAGCTGTCCGGTGTCGGGATTTTTGAACTCCCAGGTCCAGTGCTTTGTTTTATGAACCTGTTTGGCGGCTTCCGTGTGGCAGGACAGGCAGGCTTTTGTAACCTGCGGTCCCGTCTCGAACGGTCCTTCCAGTTCTTTGAATTTGGTGTGATCGGCCGTCGATGTTGTGGCCGCAAAAGCATCTTGCGCCAGCGGCAAGGCCATGACGAAAGCGAAAATGATGGAAGTCTTGACGAAATGGACGAACGCCCTGACCAATTCGGTATTCTTCTGCATATCGGCCCCCCTTATTATTCGGAGGAGGCGGCTTGCCGAGAAATCGGCATTTGAATGCCGCGATCCTGAAGGTTCCAAGACCTATAACATAAGGCGGAACTAATATATACTCAAAGTGGTGTAGGCGTAAGCGATTTTGGTCAATAACTGATATGCAGGTTGGATATAGACAGATATGCTGCAAGTGCATAGGTGAATGAAAAACCCCGGCTTTTGGCCGGGGTTTGAGTTTAGGGGGTTGATTGGGCCGGGAGGACCAGGGGAGGGGGGGGAGGGAATGTCCGCCCGGCCTTTCTGAGTCTCAATATATATTACTGAACGCGTTTATCAAGAGAAAAATGAACGTGTTCATTTAAAATATCATTTGACGGCTGATATACTTTTTGGGGGCGACTCGTGGTAGGCTCAAATAGTCGGACTAGAAAAGGGGAAACCGTTGTGACGCCTACCGTTTTGCCGGAAGTGATCGACTTTTTAGAAAATCTGGAAGATCGGGTGGAGGTGATTGAAACCCATATTTCCATGGTTTTCCTTGCTGGTGAACGAGCGTTCAAAATCAAGAAGCCCGTTAAGTTTCCCTATCTCGACTATTCGACTCCCAACCTGCGTAAAGCGCTGTGTGAGGAAGAGCTGCGGATTAACCGCCGCACCGCACCGACGCTTTATCTGGCGGTGCGCAGTATTACCCGAGAAGAGGACGGCCTGATCGTTTTTGACGGAGGCGGCGAGATTCTCGATTGGGTGGTGGAAATGGCTCGATTCGATCCGGCTGGGCAGTTTGATCAGATGCCGTGGAATATACCTATGGATCGTGAGTTGATGGAGCGGTTGGCCCAATCCATAGCCCTGTTTCATCGGGATGCGGAGGTGCGGTCCGATAAAGGAGGGTTTGAGGGGCTTAACTATATCGTTGAGAACAACGCCGAATGCTTGAAAGCCTGGGGAGAGGCTTTGTTTGAGCCGACTCTGGTCGCTACGCTCAATGAGCAGTCCCGTGCCGAAATCAAGCGGGTTGCCGAGGTGCTGGACCGACGAAAGGCCAATCGGCGGGTGCGTCATTGCCATGGCGACTTGCATTTGCGCAATATCTGTCTGGTCGAGGGAGAGCCGGTTCTTTTCGACGCCATTGAATTTTCCGACGATATCAGTTGCATCGATGTACTCTACGATCTGGCGTTTCTTTTGATGGATCTGGATTTCCGCGGTCGCCGCCGTGAGGCTTCGTTGGTGTTCAATCGTTATATGGATATTGCGGGCGATGTCCGAGGGCTGGGCTGTTTGCCCTTGATGATGTCCTTGCGGGCGGCCATTCGCGCTCATGTGGGGGCCTCGGCTTTGGATGCGACACCGCAAGAAAGATGGAGCGCAACGGCAGTAGCGGAGAGCCAAGCTTACCTTACGAGTGCGCTTGCCTACCTGCAAACAGAACCGCCCCGTTTGGTGGCGGTGGGCGGCTTGTCGGGAAGCGGGAAGTCCCGCTTGGCGCGTAAAATTGCCCCTTTGATATTCAGGGCGCCGGGCGCGTTGGTTTTGCGAACCGATGCCATTCGTAAGAGGCTGGTTGGTAAACTGCCTTTAGAGCGGCTGGATAAAGAAGCCTATACGCCCAGTATGTCGGATAAAACCTATGATGCGCTTTATGCGGATGTATTAGCGGCCCTAAAGGCTGGACATACGGTTATTGCGGATGCGGTCTTCGCCCGGTCGGGGGAGCGCCAGGCCATTGAGGCCGTAGCGCATGAGGCTGGTGTTTCTTTTACAGGACTTTGGGTGGATGCGCCGCTTGAAGTGCGGGTTCAGCGGGTTTCAGTGCGCCAAAAGAATGTTTCCGATGCTAATGGCGAGGTGGCGAAGCTTCAGGAAAACTACGATCTTGGCGAGATGAACTGGATTGAAGTCGATAGTGCGGGAGAGCGTGAGCAAACGGTTATCAACGCTCTCGATGCTCTCGGGATAAATCATTGAGTTCAATGGAAAAACTCATATTCAGGTTGTTTTTCTTGCACTATACTGGTCGTTAATAGCCTTTAAAATCCCGGGAGGTCATCATGTCGATCAGAACAATTCTCGTACCACTGGATGGCAGCCAGGAAGCCATGGCTGCGTTGCAAGCCGCCGTTGTCATCGGCCGGAAATTCAAGTCCCATATGGATGTGTTGCATGTCAAACCGGATGCCCGCACGGCCGTCCCATTGTTGGGCGAAGGCATGTCAGGCGCAATGATCGAAGAGATGATCACCCTGGCCGAGCAGGAGGGCAATGAGCGCTCGCAAAAAGCACACGACCAGTTCGATGAATTTTGTAAAACAAACAAAATTTCGGTCTTCGACCGGGAAACCGAAGAACCCGGCCCGGCGGCATCGGTGACGGCCGGATGGCTCGAAGTGACCGGACGCGAGGACGAGCAGGTGGGACGGACGGCGCGTCTGGCCGACTTAATCGTCGTTAGCCGCGCCTCCGATGAGGGCGAGTTTGCTTCGGGAGCGGTATTGAACGCCGCCTTGTTCGAGAGTGGTCGACCCGTGTTGCTTGCGCCGCCCAAGTTGAAGGGGCGGTTTGGAAAAACCATTGCCGTAGCCTGGAACGGCAGTGCTGAATCGGCCCGCGCCGTCAGTGGCGCGCTACCCTTTTTGAAAAAGGCCGAGAAGGTTTATGCCCTAACCGCGGATACGGAAAACACCAACCAGAAAGTTTCGAACGACTTGGCTGATTTTTGTGCTTGGCACGGCATTAAGGCCGAACCCGTCGGCTTCTCACCGGCCGGTCATTCGGTCGGTGAAGCGGTTTTGATGGAGTGCGAAAAGCTTTCGGCCGATATGCTGGTTATGGGGGCCTATACCCATAGCCGTATGCGGCAACTCATCCTCGGCGGCCTGACCGATCATGTGCTACATAACGCCACCATTCCGGTGCTAATGGCCCATTGATATTGCTAAAGGGGTTTGTCGGGTTTCTTGCCTGCTTTCTTGTTTTTCAGCCGCTTTGGGCTGCGGAAGACAGCAAGGTTGATGATCGTGTCCTGGTTGATCCAACCATCATGCCCTGGCGTGCTATCGGCCGGGTAAACCGGCAAACGGTTGGCGGGCATTGTACCGGTGTTTTGATTAGTCCCGATACGGTGCTGACGGCCGCTCATTGTCTGTGGAACCCACGAACCCGAAAAAGAATGCCGGTCCAATCCATGCATTTCCTGGCAGGATATAAAGGGGGCGAATGGATAGCTCACTCGCGGGCCTCCTCTTTATTCGTCGCCCCTGGATACAAACCTCGCTACAAGGGGAACTCTTCAACTGACCGTACGGCCCGGGATTGGGCCGTAATGAGGCTGGAAAAGCCTATTGGTTCAAAAATCGGCTGGTTTTCGGTTCTTCCTTTCGACCGGGAGTACCTTAAGGTTTTTAAGAAAGAGGGGCGCAGTATCGTTCAGGCCGGGTATAGCGGCGACAAGCCCCATGCTCTTTCGGTCGATAGAGACTGCTCGTTAGACAAAATTCTAAAACGCTGGCCGTTGCTCCGGCACAGTTGCCACGTCAAAGGGGGGGATTCCGGCTCTCCGATTTTCACCCGCCATGGTGATGGATACGGTCTCGTTGGCATTCATGTAGGAAGCCAAGTTGAAAAGGGAAAGAAGGTCGGTTTTGCCGTAACGGCCAAGACGATCCTTGATGGGTTAGCCGAATAGATCGCCCTGTGCCGGTGGTAACGGCTTTTCTTCTTCTGCCGATAGATTGCCGTTTGGGCGCAATACATCTTCAACTTGAGTGAATTTCTGCGTCGAATCGAGCCAACGCCTCGCACCTTCCTTGGTTAGAATAACCGGCATGCGATTGTGAATATGGGCGATTTCGGGCAGGGGGGCGCAGGTCACGATGGCGAAATATGCGCCGTCGGTCAGTCCGGCGAATGCGAACAGAGGCGCATCGGTGGGGGTAATCAGGTTCTTCCGTTTACCCGTCTCCGTCGCACGCCATTCATAATAGCCGCTGGCTGGAATGAGGCAGCGTCGGTTTAACAGGGGGCGGAACATTTGTTTCTCGCTTAGGGTTTCCGCCCTTGCATTCAAGATGGGCTTTTTCTCATCCCAAGGGGCGGGCAATCCGAAGCCCAGAAGAATGGACTTGCCGGGTTCTGTAATAACCGGTGCGGGGTCTGTCGGCCGGATTTCCATCTGTGGACCCCAGGTGGGGAAATCCTCGATAGCGAAGAAGGCGGCAATTTCGTCTGTTGAGTTTTTAAGCTGAAAGCGTGAGCACATATTTACTGTTTAGTAGATTCGATCTACAGGCCCTAGCGCCTGAGTTTTTTTTCTTCTAGGCTGCGGCCATGAGCGATGAACGTAAAAGAGTGATCATTACTGGCGCAAGCCGGGGGATCGGCCATCATACGGCGCGGTTTTTTCTTGAGAAGGGGTGGGAGATCATCACCTGCTCGCGTGAAGACACGCCAGCCGAATGTCGCCGTGATCCCAACTGGACGACTCATATTCCAACCGATTTGGCCAATGCCGAGAGTGTCGCCAATTTTATAAAAGAAGCCAATAAAGTGCTTGGCGATAAGCCCTTACATGCGTTGGTCAACAACGCGGGTATGTCGCCCAAAACCCCCTATAAAGAGCGGCTTGGTTGCCTGAATGGCGACCTCAATGTCTGGAAAGAAGTCTTCGATTTAAACTTCTTTGCTCCGCTCAAGCTTTCACGCGGATTTGCCGCAGCGCTCCACCGGGGTAAGGGAGCCATTGTCAACGTCACCTCAATTGCGGGCCATTTTATCCACCCCTTCGCCGGGGCGGCCTATTCCATTTCCAAGACCGCGCTCTCGGGGCTGACCAGGGAAATGGCCAATGAATTCGCCGACCTGGATGTGAGGGTCAATGCGGTTGCCCCCGGTGAGATTGAGACGGATATGATCCAGCCTGAATATGAGGCGTTGATCCCGCGGATACCGCTGAATAAAATGGGAACGCCTGGCGATGTAGCGGGCACTATTTATTTTCTTTGTTCGGAAGATTCAGCCTATGTGACCGGTACCGAAATTTGGGTGACCGGCGGCCAGCATCTTTTCTAGCACTCACTTGACCGCGTCCCTCGGCAGGTCGGATTTATCTGGTATTCTGTCGCCTACGGGTAGTTTGGGGCCGACCATCTGGTGGGGTGGGAGGAATAACCATTCAGTCGAAATCGCTCCAATTGTTGCAGCGAATTACGGCGGCGGCCAATGAGGCTGAAACGCCGGATGATGCTTTGCAGTTCGCGCTGGACGAAGTTTGCCGGTTTATGGACTGGCCGATCGGTCATGTCTATCTTCCCGACCCGCAGGAAGGGGGGAAGCTGGCTTCGGCTGGGCTATGGCATTTGGAAAACGCCCGCGCTGCAGCGAATTTTTGTCTGGTTAGCGAAGCCACTCGCTTTGCGCCGGGGGTGGGGTTGCCGGGGCGCGTCTACCAGTCGGGTAAGTCGGCCTGGATTGTCGATGTCGGGCAGGACCCAAATTTTCCGCGCGCCAAGCTGAGCAAAAACCTCGGTGTGCGCGCTGGCTTCGCCTTTCCGGTTTTAGCCGGGATGGAAACTGTTGGCGTCCTTGAGTTTTTTTCCCCTGAGGCCGTGGAGCCGGATGAAAATACGCTTGCTCTGATGAGCGACGTAGGCACTCAGTTGGGGCGGGCCATTGAGCGGGACCGCGCAGAAAAGGTGCTTCGCGAGCGGGAGCGTTATATCCATGCGATTTTGGATAACCTTGTCGATGGGGTCATCACTATCGATAGCCGGGGGCGGATCGATTCCGTCAATCCTGCGGCGGAACGTATTTTCGGTTATACGCAGGAAGAAATGGTTGGAGAAAGCCTTACTCTTCTAATGCCGACGCCCCATAGCGATCACTGGGCCGGACGGATGGAGGAGTATATGGACCTCGGTCGGATGCGGTTCCATGAAGCCGGGGCCAGGGAAGTGGCTGCGCGACGGCGCGACGGCAGTGAATTTCCCATGGAGCTCACGGTTAGTGAGTTTAGAAGCGGCGAGCGAAATTTATTCATCGGCGTGGTTCGTGATCTGACGGACAGAAAGGCGCATGAACGGGAGCTTCATCAGGCCCAACGGTTGGAGGCGGTCGGGCAACTGACAGGCGGAATCGCCCATGATTTCAACAATGTGCTGACGGCCTTGTTGGGGAATTTGCAGATTATGGAGGGAATGCTTTCCGACCGACCTGAAGTGTTGGAGCGATTGGGGGTGGCGCTGGAGGCTGGACGGAGGGCTGCGGAAACAACCAAGCGCCTGATGACGTTCGCCCGGCGACAACCGATGAAGCCGGAGAGCTTCGACGTGAATGAATTTTTGCCGGAAACCCTGAAGCTGGTCCGTCGGACCTTGTCCGAGAATATCGAGATCGAAGTTGTCTATGCAGCCAATAAAGCGCCTGTGAAGCTTGATAAAAGCCAGCTTGAAAATGCTGTTATTAACCTTGCCGTCAATGCGCGTGACGCCATGGAGAATGGTGGCAGGCTACATATTGAGACAGGCCTTGAGACTATAGAAGGAGATAGTGGCGGAGACTTGCCTCCTGGCGATTACGTACGTATCGCCTTTTCCGATACGGGGGCGGGAATGGCCGAAGATGTCAAAGATAAGGTGTTTGAGCCGTTTTTCACGACCAAGGATGTTGGAAAGGGGACTGGGCTTGGCCTCAGCATGGTTTACGGTTTTGCCGGCCAGTCTGGTGGCGGAGTACGGATGGATAGTGAGGTTGGCAAGGGGACAACCGTTGAGCTTCTCCTACCGGTCGTTAAAGCCGCAGAAACACCGGTGCAGACTGTCTCTTTGAAGTCCCTACCACGAGGAAACGAGCATATTCTCGTTGTTGAAGATGATGCGGAAGTCCGCTCATTCGCTAAACAGGTTCTCGAAGACCTGGGATATGAAATCTCCGAAGCGGATACCGCAATTGAGGCGCTTAAGCTTATCGGTCAGGGGCTAAGGATCGACTTGCTATTTTCGGATGTCATTATGCCGGGCGGGATGTCAGGGCGGGTTCTGGCGGAAAAAATCCAGCATAAATGTCCTGATGCAAAAATCCTGTTGAGCACTGGCTATGCTGAAGAGCTCAATGCCACTGACCGTTCCGTGCTCAGTGGTATGGAATTGCTTGGCAAGCCCTATGAGCGAGCCGGATTGGCCTTGGCTGTACGTCGGGTTTTGGATGGAAAGCAATCGACGATTCGGTAATTGATCGCCGTGCGATTTAGCCAGAGGTTTCGTTCAGTTCGGTGTAGCACTCGTTGCGGAAAGCTTCTAGCCATTCAAGACGGGATTCGAACTCTTCAATGTCATGATCGAGCCAGGAGACTAAAAGACCCGTATCATCGGCATGGTGCTGACGAAGGTCGATAAGACGGCCCAACTCGGCCTCACATGTTTCGATCAACAGTTCTGCCTGTTCGCAACGATTTCGTGTGTCGAGCAGATGCATGAATCGGAACTTCAGGGTAACGATCAGCATGGTGATGTCGTTGAAGCTCGCTCGAACGGGGGCGACCATTAAGGTGCGGAGTTCTTCCCATCCTTTGTCGGTCAGCTTGAGTTCGGCGTCGTCTTCCATGCCAACGCCCCCGACCCCTTCGACCAACCCTTCAAACCGCAGCAGTTCGATGGAGGTGCCCATTAGCTCGAGTTGAGGGCCGACGAGACGGCTGACGAAATGTCGCACCGATGCCGCCAACTGGCTATAGCGCATGGTTTCCTGGGCGAGTGTGCCCAGGGCGCAGAGCCGTATAGCCTCTTTTGGAGTCAGTGTGTTGTCAGCATACATTGCGTTCTCTTGGCCCGCGCCAGTTCTTTCTCGATTCGAGTGCGAGTTTAGCCCAAAAAGGCCGCCAAATCCATATGGCGCCTTTCTCGTCGCATTCAGCAGTTAAGAATAGGTCGCAATATCTGGGAATTCAATTGTGAGAACGCAAGGGGGCAAAAAAAGAGGAGCAGTGGTCTAAAAGACCGCTGCCCCCAAGTCCGCCGAGAAACTACGTCTTGCTCAGGGTTTCCCCAATGAAGGGTAAACCACTAAAATCTAATAAACACTAAGAGGCGGTGGAGGCGCATCACCCAAATGGGTGATGGGTGGCCGTTTCATGCAGCTTTTTCGATTCTTACGTGTTTTCAAATAAAAAAGGACGCTGTAAAAGCGCCCCAGACTGCTGACAAAGTCCTCGCCTTTGGCGGGGACTTTTGATTCAATG
>CBDUMN010000044.1:0-28367 GCA_965368335.1 uncultured Rhodospirillales bacterium | reverse complement strand
ACGATGGGATCGGTCAGTACGTCGTTGAGAGCGGGCTCGCCTGCGCCATCCCACACCGGTTGATTCCTACGCCCTTCCAAGGGCCTCGGGCTCAGCGGCTTGCCTGCCCGCTTGGGTCCGAAATTAAACATCGTTTGTTTCCTCATATCTTTGTTCAAACAAATTTCAGGTTCGGCTGACAAAATACACGGTGTAAACCGAACCCGTCTTGGGCAAGGCTGTGAAAAGTTTGTGACCTTTCCATTAAGCCCCAACCACTGTTAACAATTTGGAACCGTCCCAGGCTTTGTCAAGTTTGTGTGGAATTATTATTACTACAGTTTTGTTGAGTTATTGTTGATCGACGAGCGCCGCGCCATAGATCGGGCCGAGCACGGCGGACTGCAGAAGAACCGCATAACGGTCGCCCAGTTTGGGCAAAACAGAGCGGTCGACCGAAATCTCCATGGCCTTGCCGTTCCAGTCGCCGACCCAGCGCAGGGCACGCACCACGTTGTAGTTATCGAGCAACCGACCGGCATTCTCGCCGCGCCGCACCTGGGTCTGGTGCTTGCGATCCAACATCACCAGATAGACCCCGACCTGACTCTCCAAGGGGCGTTCATAGGCTCCGATGCGGACGGTCAGGCTTTCCGGCGCCACATCGACCCGCACTTCGGCCTTGGGAAATGCGCGGGCCGCCTTCATGCGGTTGCGAACCTTACCGCGATGGGAGCCCACCTCGCCAAACCGCCCATCGATGATCATTTGAGGGGTATAGACGTGACCCGAATGAAAAAACCGCGCATAGGCCCGTTGCCGCGCGCTGGCCTCAGGTGAGGAAAAAGGATCGTCCCAACCGATATAGTCCCAATAATCCACATGGAACGACAGGGCGAGAACGTCGCTCCGCTGCGCCAGTTCGCCCTGAAAGGCATCGGCCGGCGGGCAGGACGAACAGCCCTGAGAGGTGAAAAGCTCGACCACGGTCATCGGTTCTTCGGCTGTTGCGACGGGCGTCCAGGCGGCAAGCCCCAACAACAGGGCGGCAAGAAATTTCAATCGGCGTAAAGGCATGGCGTTCTCGCTCGGTTATTTCAAATCATCAAATAACGCAGCCCCCGACAAACAGCCAATCACAGGGGTTCACGGGATGGTGAGCACCCGCACAAAAAGCAATAAATTAATATTATCGGATTTTTTTCCTTGACTTTACCTGAGGAAGTTGTTACAAACCTCTCATCAACACCCGAACTGCGCCCGGCCTCAATCGCCGGGCGTTTTGCTTTTTAGACGCCGCCTCTTCCCAAGGGAAAGGCGGCTTTTTTTTATTCTCCCGCCATCAGAAAGGAACCCCCATGTCCGGTCTGTTCGGATCGCCGAAACCGCCTGCGCCACTGCCGCCCGTCCTCCCCGATAACAGCGAAGAAGAAGAACGCAAGAAACGTCTGGCGACCATGTTGCGCCGTCGCCGCGGCCGCGCCGCCACCATCGCCACCAGCGACCGCGGCCTTTTGACGCCGCTAAACGAAAACACCGGCCCAGCCGCCAAATCCCTGCTTGGAGAATGACCATGCCCGGCCTCAATCCCCAGCAGGTATTGGACGGCTACCGCCGCGCCAAGACCAAACGTCAGGCCTGGGAAAACCACTGGACAGAGTGCTACGAATTCGCCCTCCCCCAGCGCGGCGGCGGTCTGCAAAACGCCGCACCGGGCGGCAAACGGACGGACAAGCTTTTCGACGCCACCGCCTCGGACGCCGTCGATCAACTGGCCGCCAGCCTGCTCGCCCGCCTCACCCCGCCCTGGGCCCGCTGGTTCGGCCTGATTGCCGGAGCGGAAGCGACCACGGAGGAAAAAGAACTGCTCGGGCCGGTGATCGACCGGACTTCGGAAATCCTCAAATCCCATTTCGACCGTTCCAATTTCGCCGTCGAGATTCATCAGTGCTATCTGGATCTGGTGACCGCCGGGACCGCCTGCCTGTTGATGGAGGAAACCGAACCGGGCGAAACGACGGCCTTGCGGTTTACCGCCGTACCGCTCAATCAGGTAGCGCTTGAAGAAGGGCCGACGGGACGGCTCGACACGACCTACCGGCGCAGCGCCATGACGCAGGACCGGCTAACCGCCCGCTTCCCCGGCGCTACGCTTCCCAAGTCCATCATGCAAAAAGCCAAGACGGACCGCGACGCCACCTTTCCGGTGGTCGAGGCCGTGCTACCGCAGCAAGGGGACTACGCCTACATGGCGGTGCTCGAACCGGGGGCAAGCGACAAGACCGAGCCCATCATTCTCCGGCAAGGCGCGTTCCGTTCCTCGCCGTTCATCAATTTCCGCTGGCTCAAAGCGCCCGGCGAAACTTACGGACGCTCCCCGGTGATGAAGGTTCTGCCCGACATCAAGACGGCCAACAAGGTGGTCGAACTGACGCTCAAGAACGCCTCCATCGCCGTCACCGGCATCTGGCAGGCCGACGACGACGGCGTGCTCAATCCGGCGGCCATCAAGCTGGTTCCCGGCACGATCATTCCCAAGGCGGTGGGATCGAGCGGGCTGACCCCCTTAAGCTCGCCGACCCGCTTCGATATCTCCACGCTGGTGCTAGACGATCTCCGGGCCAGCATCCGCCGCGCCCTGCTGACCGACAGGCTGGGTCAGGTCGATAGCCCCAAAATGACCGCCACGGAAGTTCTGGAACGCGCCGCCGAAATGGCGCGGGTCCTGGGGGCGACCTATGGGCGGCTGCAATCGGAACTGCTGACCCCGCTGGTCTTGCGCGCCCTCTCCATTCTCGCCCGGCGCGGCGAAATCGAAGGCCTGGAGATCGACGGCCATCTGGTCGACCTGGAATACGTTTCGCCCTTGGCCCGTCAGCAGGCCCAACAGGAAGCCGCCGCGGCGATGAAGTGGATTCAGGCGCTGGCCGTGCTCGGGCCGGAAGCCGATGCGGTGGTCGACAAGGCCGCCGCCGCCCGCTGGCTGGCCCGCGGCCATGGGGTGCCGGGCGAACTGCTGAAACCGATACCCGACATCGGAGAGCCGATCCCATGAGCGACCAGATCCCCCTCGCTTTCGCCCGCTGCTTCGTCGGCCCCAACGGACAGGTCGTCCTCGACCATCTGAAATCGCTCACCCTGGAGCGCGCCTTGGGCCCGGAGGCCGACGACAGGCTGCTCCGCCACCTGGAAGGCCAGCGGCAACTGGTTGTTTACATCCAAGGCCTCATCGAACGGGGCCGTAACAATCCGAATATCCACGCAGAAAATTGATAAAGGAAACACCCCATGACCGACATGCCCACCCCCGACGACCGCCCCGACTATCTGCCGGAAAAGTTCTGGGACACAGAAACCGGCGCGCCGCGCCTTGAAGCTCTCGCCCAGTCCTATAACGAACTGGAGCAACGGTTCACCGGCCAGGAGCCGGGCGCATTGGCGCCCGAAACCGCTGAGCACTATCAAATCGAAGCGCCCAGCGATCTGCTCGGCAGCGCGCCCGAAATCAACGCCAAACTCCATCAGGCGGGCTTTACCCAGGAGCAGGCGCAACTGGTCTACAACATGGCCGATGAGTTTTTGGTCCCCCTGGTCACCGAGCTGGCCGCCGATTTCGAGGCCTACCGCCAGATCGACCGGCTGGCCGCGCATTTCGGCGGGGCCGACAAATGGCGCGACGCCTCCCAGCAGATCGAGGCCTGGGCGCGAAAGAACCTCGGCGAACAGGTCTTCGGCGGTTTAAGCAAAAGCTATGAAGGCGTTTTGGCCATGCAACGCATGATGATGGGCGAAGAGCCGAAAATCGGCGGTGGCGGCCCGGCCAGCCAGGGGGCAACCGAAGCCGACCTCAAACGCCTGATGGCCGACCCCCGCTACTGGCGCGACAAAGACCCGGCCCTGGTCGAGAAAGTCCGCAACGGCTTCGACCGTCTCTATCCGGGGTAATGCTACTCCCCTTTTAGGAGAGTCCGGGTGGGGGAAACCCACCAACAGAGCCCGGTAAACCCTCTTGAATTAATGATGGAAACACGACTGGCACAACGCTAGTATCCACAAAACTTTAGGTGGAGTGAAATGATCAGAACAAGCATTGAGAGAGCAGACTCAACAAATAACGTTTTTTCCAAGCTCAAAAAACAGTGGGACGGGCAACTTGAAATGCTCGAGGAAGACAATGAAAGCTACGCCGTTCCATACATGGATCATGCTGAAAAAATATGCAGCGAAAAACCACCATCTGACGATTATGGCATATACGTAATTACAGCAGCTGACGGTAGTTATTTGGGCCTATTCCATGCCAATTTGGCAGAACTACCAAAAACGCGAGGAAAAACGCTCCGTGTCCTTTGGGCGCTATCTTCTCCGCGTTTTGATTTTGGCGATGCTGAGGAAAGCGAAATTACTGCTTTAGTTGCCGGTATTTTTTATGGTGCGTATGATTTAGCATTAAGAAAGTTAAAAGCAAATGCTGTAAAGATTCATCTTCAGAGCCCTGGAGACAGGCGGCTTGCGATGGGTATGGGAGCTGCGCTTATGCACCAAAATTCCGAAATCGCAGTTGCTATGCGAGGAAATTGGGTGCATATAGAGGGCGTGAGTAATGTGGAGGAAAACCCATGACACGGGATGAAAGGCTATATCAAGAGATATACAAAGCCTGTGAATTTGCTGTGAAAGCTATGGGTGATGACATCAAAACTGTCTCATGGTTTGGACATTGGAAGAATGTTCGAAAAACCAATCAAACACCCCATCAAGAAAAAGCCGCCTAAATTTGTTGAAAGCGCCCATTTAAAGTTGGGCGCTTTCTGATTCTAGCTATTCTTGGCCCAGTCGAAATAGAGGTCGTAGGCGCGTTTGAAGATGGGGCCGGGCTGGAGGGTTCGGCTCTCGATCTTGGTGCAGGGCTGGACCTTGGCGTAGTTGGCGGTGGCGAAAATCTCATCGGCTTCAAGCAATTCTTCGAAATCGATGGCCCGCTCGACCACCTCCTGCCCATCGTCGCGCAACAGCTTGATCACCCGCTGGCGGGTGATGCCGTTTAAGAAAGTGCCGTTGATCGCCGGGGTATGGACCACGCCGTCCTTGACCATGAAAAGATTGGTGTGGGCGAACTCGGCGACGTTGCCCGCCGGGTCCATGACCACCGCCGTATCGAAGCCGCGCTCCCCGGCTTCGCGGCCGATGCGCGCTATGTTGGGATAGAGACAGGAGGCTTTCGCTTCGGTCGGCGCCATGTCGCGGGCCGGGCGGCGGTAGCTTGATTTGCAGGCCGAAAACCCGTCAGGCGCGGGCACTGGCGTTTCGTAAAGACACAGCACGAACCGGGTGCTCTCCGGATCGGGCATGACGAAACCCTCTTCGGCGTAAAACATCGGGCAGATATAGAGGTGCCCCCCCTTGGGAAACCGGCGGATGCCCTCCCAGGCCAGTTCTTCGATCTCACCGGCGGTAATCTGAACCTCCATGCCCAAGAGGCGGGCCGAACTGACGGCGCGGGCGCAATGGCGATCGAGATCGGGAGCCAGACCGTCAAACGCGCGGGCCCCGTCGAACACCACCGAAGAAAGCCACATGGCATGATGGCGCGGCCCGACAATCGAAGGGTTGCCCTCGTGCCATACGCCATCCACATAGGTGATCGTTCGTCCCGTCGGAACTTTTCCCATGGCTTGCTCCCTGTCCGCATCGCGCTTTCTTGCGCTTGGACAGAGAGGATAGCGGTAAGCGGAAGGCGTGGGAAGAGACTTACTGGCTGGCCCAGACGATGCGGGCGATCCAGTCGACATTTTCCATATCCAGGGCCCGGTCCTGATGATCGGGGTTGATGGATTCCAGCTCGACGGTCCGCGCCGTTTTGCGCTTCAACACTTTGGCCATGATTTCACCGTTGGTCGTCTTGACCACCACCCGATCGCCGCGGCGCACACTGGCGTCGGGCGAAATCACAATGGTGTCGCCGTCGCGGTAGGCCGGTTCCATGCTGTCGCCAGCGATCTCAAGCGCATAGGCATGAGGATCACCGACGTCGGGGAAGGGAATTTCGTCCCACCCGGCGCCCGCCGGAAAACCGCCGTCGTCGAAAAAGCCATTGGCCCCGGCCTGGGCGAAACCGATCACCGGAATATTGCGATAAACCCCATTGCCGCCCGGCGCATTGCTGATATAGGCGACGAACTCACCCAGGCTGACCCCGGTCGCCGCCAGTATCTTGGAGACGCTCTCCGTGCTCGGCCAGCGCAGCTTGCCTTCCCGCGTCGTCCGCTTGCTTTTGTTGAAGGTGGTGGGGTCGAGGCCCGCCCGCCGGGCAAGGCCGGAAGGCGAAAAACCTTTTTCGCGCGCCAGGGTGTCGATGGCGTGCCATATGTCGGAGTGTTTGAGCATGGGAACATTGTCTTATAGGTTCTTTGCCTTTGCACTAGGAAAAAATACTTTGACAACCGCCAGCCGATGAATCTATCCCTTTACAGCAATAAGTTCTTGTTTTGTTCTTGATTGAGGATTTTTCAAATGCAGCACAAAATCGCTCGAACCGCGCGACGGCGCGACACGCCATTCACCCCTTTCGTCAGCGCCGAGGAAACCTGGTTCTGGTATATCCGCTGCCAGGAAGCCAGGGACAACGGGGCCCGTTTCGTCGCCGGATTGGGCGCGGTGATCCGCCCCTGCGAGCCCGACGATATCTATCGTGTCGTCAAGCGCCTCTGGCAGTGCGGAGTGTTGAAGCTGCACCACCTGCAGGTCCTCTTCGAATACGGCCGCCGCGAAGCCGCTCCCGACCCTCGTTGCGAGGAAGAAAAATGGGCGGTTCGCTATTGGGAGGAAGCCCTGGACAGGATGATCAGTCCTTTGAAAACCAAAGGCATCCTCGATGAGACCGAAGAGCGATGAAAACCGCCGCTCACGCGCCAAGGCTCCCCAAGGAAACCCCGAGCCCCGCTCTGGTGGTGTTTTCCGGCGAGACGGAATTCTGGTGGCTCAAGGTCTTGCGTCCAGGGTTCCGCCACTGTTTCATGGTGCTCGAAATGGACGGACAATGGGTGGTCTACGATCCGCTTTCACACCAAACCAAGATCGCCCTGCTTCCCGCCAACCGACAGATCGACCTCAAGGCTTGGTATGAAGAGCGGGGCTGCACCGTCATCGCCTGCGCGACAAGCGCCGCGCCGCTCAAGATGGCGCCGTTTTTCCTGTTCACCTGCGTCGAAGCGGTCAAGCGGGTCCTCGGCCTCCACGACCGGGGTATTTTTACCCCCTGGCAACTCTACAAACGACTGATAAAGGATTTTTTTCCTTGACTTATCCAGATCGGTTTGCTACATAAAACCCATCAACGCCCGATCTGCGCCCGGAGCCCAACGCCCGGGCTTTTTTCATTCTATTTCCCTCCCCGCCGGATAACCCCCGCCGCTATTTTTTTTCAATTGAGAACGGCGCAGGCCCGACGGGTTTTCCCTGAACGCCCCGCCCGGCGGTCTGCGGCAAGCGCGCGCTCGCAGACCATAACCGCAAGCGGGGCGTTCGTCTTTTTCATCATCACTCAAGGAGAACGCCATCATGTCTACGGGAATCGTGGACGGGTTTACCAAACACTTCCAGGCGGAAGTGCATACCCAGTACCAGCAAATGGGCTCCAAGCTCCGCAATACGGTGCGCTCGCAAAACGACGTCAAGGGCGCGACCACCACTTTCCAGAAGGTCGGCAAAGGCACGGCCAGCACCAAGGCCCGCCACGGCAAGGTGCCGGTGATGACCATCGATCACCAACCGGTCGAATGCCAGCTCTACGACTACTACGCCGGCGACTGGATCGACAGCATGGACAAGCTCAAGACCAACATCGACGAAATGGACGTCGCGGCCAAGGCGGGCGCTTATGCGCTGGGCCGCAAGACCGACGAAATGATCATCGCCGAACTCGACGGCTCGACCAATTTCGCCGGAGCGGGCGCCGACGGGCTGACCAAGGCCAAGGTGCTCGCCGCCTTCGAGATGCTGGGCGACGCCGATGTGCCAGACGACGGCCAGCGCTACGCCATCGTCGGCTGGAAACAGTGGAGCGACCTGCTCGATATTCAGGAGTTCGCCAACGCCGACTATGTGGGCGACAAGGATCTGCCCTGGAAAGGCAGCCAGGCCAAGAACTGGCTCGGCACCCTCTGGATGCCCCACTCGGGCCTGACCAAAGACGGCGGCGATATCCGCTACTGCTACTGGTATCACAAAACCGCCATCGGCCACGCCGTCGGCCAGGACGTCAAAACCGACGTCACCTGGCACGGCGACCGGGCGGCGCATTTCGTCAACAACATGATGAGCATGGGCGCCAAACTGGTCGACCCGACCGGCGTGGTCTCCATGCGCTGCCTGGAAAGCTAAAAGCCAATCTATCAACCGTTCGATAGATTAAGGCCGTCCCGTTTTTTCCGGGGCGGCCTTTTTCCTTTTCTTATTCCCAAACCCAAGGAACTCCCATGGCTTATCAATCGAAAAACCTGAGCGTGCTGGCCTACGCCAACGGCTTCACCCTCTGGCACTACACCACCCCAGACGCGGCGGCCGCCGTGGACAGCGAAGACTATTTCAACGACGCCGCCGACATGGTGCGCACCGGCGATATGATCCTCGCCAACACCGATACCGACGGCTCCCCCGCCGCCGGTATCTTCCTCATCGCCTCAAACACCGGCGGCACGGTCGATCTCGCCGATCTGACCCAGGTGGGCGCTACCGACACGGACTAACAAACCCTGTAGCGGCATCATTCCGGGGCTCCATCGGAGAACCCGGAATGACTGCCGTCGAGCATAACAAACCCCAGGAGTCCCCCATGGGCATCAGAGAATTTTATGCGCAATACATGAACCGGCCCGGCCACGAATACCTCCCCGACCCGCTGGGTCGACTGGGCCAGGGCAAATGGGTCAAGACGGCCCAAGGTCCCGAAGCTCCGACGCCGCCCAAACCACCAACCGTCCCTAAGCCCGTTCCGCCAACCCCGCCAAAAGGAGCTCCGCAGAAAAACGGAAAGAGCCACCGCGGCGGCAGCCAAAACAATTCTGGCTACGAAATGGCATTATCGTTGACGAACATGGCGCCCCAGTCGACCTTGGCAGTCTTACTTCAGAAGAATTGGACCGGGTTCTCAAAAAACACCAAATGGACGTCTTCAAAGATATCTTACGCTAGTCACCTGGAATTGATTCAACCTCAAACGATCCGACCACTAGGCCCGCCCCTTACAAGGCCGCTCAATAAACCGTTTCAGGTCTAGATGATTCCGACGCCACCCCTCTTTTACAACCCAGTGAACCTTTCCATGCAAAGGTAGGGGATAATAAAGATCATCGTTCTCATCAACGACCACATATGGGCAACAGACTTCATTGGACTTGTGCCTCTCACACAAATCCCCCGGCAACTTAGGCATGGGGCCATAGTCGTCTTCCGCCAAGGCGGGTGAGACCAAACCGCAGAACAATGCCAATACAAGAAATCTCATAGCGCGAATCATCGCGCAATGCGCAACCCTGCGTCAACCCCAAGGAGTCCCCATGGGCATCAGAGAATTTTATGCGCAATACATGAACCGGCCCGGTTTTGAGTACCTCCCCGACCCGCTGGGTCGACTGGGCCAGGGCAAATGGGTCAAGACGGCCCAAGGTCCCGAAGCGCCGACACCACCTAGACCGCCGGTCGTGCCCAAGCCCGTTCCGCCAACCCCGCCAAAAGGAACATCCAGGAAAACTGAAAACCGAAATTTGCAGCCCAAATCTTTCCGACGCCTCAAGCTTAAAAACGGACAAATTATCGATCAAGATGGAAACGAGGCGCCGTTTCAAAGCTTGAGTGAGAAGGAGCGCTTCCTACTTTTCAATGAAAGAAAAATCCGCAAGCTAAAAGACCTATTCGATTAGGCTCCCCCCCGACAAGTCCGCGTATAGTCTCGCTCAAATTCAGCCCAGTGCATCCGGTAAGCCTCTTTAAAAATCAAGTCAACCCGACCAATTGTCGGCAGAGGAAGAGGCAAGGTGCCGTCCCGATTTTCTACCAGCATGTATGGGCAACAGACTTGGTTGGGCTTGTAGGCTTCGCATAAATCCCCTGGCAGTTCAGGCATGGGGCCATAGTCGTCCTCCGCCAAGGCGGGCGAAACGAAGCAGCAAAGCAAAATGAAAACAACAAACCTCATAACGTGAAGATTCGCGCAAAACGCAACCCTACGTCAACCCCAAGGAGTCCCCCATGGGCATCAGAGAATTTTATGCGCGATACATGAACCGGCCCGACTTTGAACACCTCCCCGACCCGCCGGGTCGACTGGGCCAGGGCAAATGGGTCAAGACGGCCCAAAGTCCCGAAGCCCCCACGCCACCTAGACCGCCGATCACGCCAAAATCCGTTCCGCCGACGCCACCACGTGGCGCACCAAACAGAAAACCAACAACCGGACGCTCAAGATCAGCCAAAGGCTATCGACTCAAAGATGGCGTTATTGTGGATTTAAGCGGCAATCCCGTCGATCCAAGCAGCCTTTCCCCATCAGAGGTTGAGGCTATCACGAGAGATCACTGGAGGAATCAAATCAAAATCCCTTAGGCCCGCCCTTTGCAGGGGCGCGAATAGTCTCTCTCAATGACAATCATATCGCGTCTATAAGCCTCTCTTATGATGAAGTGCTTACCGACATAGAGCGGCCAGGGAAGGCTCTCTTGTGACTCTGTGAATTGAGTGACATAGGGGCAACAAACTTCATTCACCTTCGGTTCTTCACACAAGTCTCCCGGCAGTTCAGGCATGGGGCCATAGTCGTCTTCCGCCAAGGCGGGTGAGACCAAACCGCAGAACAATGCCAATACAAGAAATCTCATAGCGCGAATCATCGCGCAATGCGCAACCCTGCGTCAACCCCAAGGAGTCCCCATGGGCATCAGAGAATTTTATGCGCAATACATGAACCGGCCCGGTTTTGAGTACCTCCCCGACCCGCTGGGTCGACTGGGCCAGGGCAAATGGGTCAAGACGGCCCAAGGGCCGGAGGCGCCGACACCACCCAAGGCACCGGTCGCCCCCAAACCCGTTCCGCCAACACCGCCGAAAGGGGCAAGAAAAAAGCCGGGCTTAGTCGATCCACCAAAGAAAGCACGAGGCCGCTATAGACTGAGGAATGGACGCGTGCTCGATGAAACCGGCAATGAGGTGCCGCTTGAAAAGCTAAGCGAAGAAGAGGTGCTACATCTTTTCAGAGAGAGACGGCTCCACGAACTGAAAGACCTTTGGGATTAGGCCCGCCCTCGACACGGCCGAGAATAGTCACGTTCAATTTCGGCCAAATGCCTGCGAAACGCTTCTTTATAAATTGGCGCAACCTTGCCAATGACCGACAAAGGAACCGGCAAGGTCCCGTCTTTATTCTCAATAATCAGGTAAGGACAACAGACCTGATTGGGCTTGTATGTCTCACATAGATCACCCGGCAGTTCAGGCATAGGGCCGTACTCGTCTTCCGCCAGGGCGGGCGAGACCAAGCCACAAAGCACGATCAAAGCAACAATCCTCATAGCGCGAATCATCACGCATCACGCAACCCTGCGTCAACCCCAAGGAGTCCCCATGGGCATCAGAGAATTTTATGCGCAATACATGAACCGGCCCGGCTATGAATACCGGCCCGATCCGCTGGGCCGGTTGGGCCAGGGAAAATGGGTCAAGACGGCACAAGGTCCCGAAGTCCCCAAGCCCGTTCCGCCAACCCCGCCGAAAGGGGTGCAGAGAAAATCGGATTCAGCCGTTTCACCCCAGAAGACATTTCGGCGGTTTCGACTGAGAAACGGGCGCATTATCGACGAGGACGGAAACGACGTCCCCTTAGATAACCTCAGCAAGAAAGAACGCGCATGGCTTTTTCGGGAGTGGCAGCTCCAGAATTTGAAAAACACCCTCGATTAGGTCTGGCCTCGACAGGATCTTGCGAAGTCACGTTCGATTTCGGCCCACTGCATTCGATAGGCTTCCTTAACGATTGGATCGACCTTGCCAATGAGGGGGAGTGGTATCGGCGGCATTTCGCCAGAATTATCGACGACAATATAGGGACAACAGACCTGATTAGACTTGTATGTCTCACATAGATCACCCGGCAATTCGGGCATAGGCCCATGCTCATCTTCCGCCAAGGCGGGTGAGACCAAACAACACAGCAAAGCTAAAACCAAAAACCTCATAACGTGAATCATCACGCACCACGCAACCTCGCGTCAAGCTTTCGATCAACCCCACTCACTTTAAAAAAACCATGGAGAACCGTAATGGCTTTAAGCGACATTGCGCTCTGTTCGCGCGCCCTGTTGAAGCTGGGTGCGGACGGCATCGCCTCGTTCGACGAAGGCACGGCGGAAGCCGAAGTATCGGCCAACCTTTACCCGTCGATCCGCGACGCTTTGTTATCGTCCCACCCCTGGACCTTCGCCACGGGACAGGCCGCACTTGCCAAGCTGGCCGCCGAACCGCTGGCCGACTTCGCCAACGCCTTTCAACTGCCGTCCGATTTCCTCCGCGCGCTCTCGGCCGGGACCGGGCCGCGCGGCCGCGGCATCGACTACCGGATCGCCGAACGGCGGCTCCATAGCGATGTGGAGAGCGTCAATCTCAGCTATATCTTCCGCCCCGACGAAAGCACCTTCCCGCCGTTTTTCGATCAGGCGGTGATCGCCCGCCTCGCCGCCGAATTCTGCCTGCCGCTGACCGAAAGCACCAGCCGCGCCGAGGTCTTGTTCAAGCTGGCGAAAGACGAATTCAGCCGCGCCAAGACCATCGACTCCCAGCAGGAAACCAGTGGTGGGTTCGAAGGCTTTTCGCTGATGGAGGCGCGCCGCTGATGCCTCTCCCCAAGCACCAGAAAAACAGTTTCACCGCCGGAGAGATTACGCCGCGCCTGTTCGGCCGGGGCGATCTCAGGGCCTATGAGAATGGCGCATCGCGGCTACGCAACGTCATCATCCACCCGACAGGCGGCGTCGGCCGACGACCCGGCCTCCGTTTTGTCGACACCCTGCCCGCCAAGGCGCGCCTCGTCGCTTTCGAGTTCAATACCGAGCAGGTCTACCTATTGGCCTTCACCGACTCGGCGTTGCGCATCTACAAAGACGGCGCTTTAAGCGCCAGCATCGCGACACCCTGGACGGCGGCGCAGCTGGACCAGATCAACTGGACGCAAAGCGCCGACACCCTACTGGTCGTCCACCCCGACACGCCGCCCAAAAAGATCACCCGCACGTCCCATACGGACTGGACGATTGAGGACTGGACCTTCACGACGGAAGACAATCTGATCCGTCGGCCCTTCCACAAATTCGCCCCGCCAGACACGACGATCACCGCCAGCGGCGCCTCGGGAACCGTCACCCTAACCGCCTCGGCCGATCTATTCGACGCCGCCCATGTCGGAACCCGGTTTCGCCTCAAGGGCAAGCAGGTGGAAATCACCGCCGTTACAACGCCCACCTCGGCGACGGCCGAAACCAAGGAAAATCTCACGGGAACGGCGGCCACCGAAGACTGGGAAGAACAGGCTTTCTCCGCCCTGCGCGGCTGGCCGGTTTCGGTTTGCTTCCATCAGGACCGCATGGTGATTGGCGGGTCGCGCGATCTGCCCAACCGGCTCTGGCTCTCCAAGTCTTCCGAGCTTTACAATTTCGATCTCGGCGAAGGGCTCGACGATGAAGCCATCGAATTTTCCATCTTGAGCGATTCGGTCAACGCCATTCGGGCGGTTTTCTCCGGGCGGCACCTTCAGGTCTTCACCTCGGGCGCCGAATGGATGGTCACCGGCTCTCCCTTGACGCCGGAAAACGTCCAGCTCAACCGCCAGACCCGCATCGGCATGCCGGTCGACCGCACCGTGCCGCCGCGCGATGTGGACGGGGCGACGCTGTTCGTTTCGCGCCGGGGCGACGAGCTGCGCGAGTTTCTTTTCGCCGATGTGGAGCAGGCCTATCAAGCCTCCGATCTCGCCCTGCTGGCCCAACACCTGATCCGCTCTCCCGTCGATCAGGATTACGACCACACCCGGCGGCTGTTTCATCTGCTGAACGCCGACGGAACCCTGGCCACGGTGACGGTTTACCGCTCCGAACAGGTGACCGCCTGGTCGCTGATGGAAACCGACGGCCTATTTGGCTCCCTCGCCGTTGTCGATAGCGCGGTCTATGTGGCGATCGAGCGAGACGGCGCGCACCTGCTTGAGAGGTTCGATTCCGCTCTCAGCACCGATGCGGCCCTAACCGGCTCTTCGGCCACACCGAAAAGCGTTTGGTCGGGGCTCGACCATCTGGAAGGCCGCACGGTCAAGGTGCTGGCCGATGACGCTTTACGTCCCGAAACCATCGTCACGGAAGGAGCGGTCCAGCTCGATGAACCGGCCTCCACTGTCGAAATCGGGCTGCCCTTCACCCATATCATCGAGCCTCTGCCGCCCGCCGCCGGGGGTACTACGGGGGCGCAGCCGGGCTCCAAGGTGCGTCTTATCGCCCTGACCCTGCGACTGATGGAAACCGCCGCCTTGAGGATCGATCTGGGCAAAGGGTTCCGGCTTCAGCCGTTTAAGAAAATCGGCGTTTCAGACGTGCTCAATACGCCACCGGTCCTGTTCTCCGGCGACAAGACCATCAGGGCGCTCGGCTGGAAGCACGACGGCACCCAGCCGCTTTGGACCATCGAGCAGGATATTCCCCTGCCCTTCACCCTGCTTTCGGCGACCTCGGACATCAAGACCGGGCGCTGAACCCCCTATACCAGAAAAGGAACCACACATGGGATCCATCGACCCCGTAACCCTCGCCATGACCGCCATTTCCATGGTTTCCGCCGAGCAACAGGCGAGCAAAGCCGCGAATGCGCAAAACACCCAGTATGAGGCCGCCCGACAACGCGCCCTGCGCCAGTATCAGTTGGAAGAAGAAAAGCGCAAAGACGCCCTCAAACAATCTCTCGCCACCCGTCGCGCCCGCTTCGGTGCGTCGGGCACCGGCTTGGGCGGCGGGTCGAACCGCGCCCTGCTAAACGGACTGATCGCCCAGAAAGACCAACAAACCGCCGAGGCCCGCGAACGCATGGGCTGGAAGCTCGACGATCTTGAACAACGCAACCTCCTCAAAATGGAGGCGCTGGACCGCAACGCCTCGGCCAACCGCCAATCGCTCGGCGCGAACGTGGTCAGCGGCCTGCTGAAATAACGGAGCCGACATCTCATGACCGAACACATTCAAATCGGCGATATTGCGCCGCGCATTCAATATACCGCCGACGGCCTGCAAACCGTCTTCACCTATCCGTTCCCCCTCTTCCAGGCCGCTGATATGGCGGTCTATCTCGATCAAACGGAGCAGGATGCCGCCTACAGCGTGACCGGGGCCGGAGCGAGCAGCGGCGGCGACGTCGCCTTCGATGCGGCGCCCCCTGAAGGAACAATCGTCACCCTGCGCCGCCAGTTGGCCATTCAGCGAACCTCCGATTTTCAGGAAGGCGGCGCGTTTCGCGCCAAGGTGATCAACGACGAACTCGACTACCAAACCGCGGCGCTGCAACAGGTGGAGGCAGAAGCCGCCCGCGGCCTCAAGCTTTCGCCGACCGATACGGCGACGTCGATGGAAATCCCCTCCAAGGCCGACAGGGCGAACAAGCAACTCGGCTTCGACGCCAACGGCGAGGTGATCGCCACAAGCGGTACGCCCGGACCCGTCGGCCCTTCCGGAACCGATGGCCTTTTCGCCGGAACCGAAGAAACGGTGACAATCGCCGACGCCGACAAGATTGCCCTGCTCGATGCCTCCGATGGCGACAATCCGAAATACGCCCTCTGGTCGGCGCTGAAATCCGATGCCCGATACCAAGCCGCCTCGCAAGCCGAAATGGAGGCCGGAACAGAAGCCGCCTTGCGGGCTATGTCGCCCTTGCGCATCGCCCAAGCCATTACGGCCTTGGCCGGGGGGGGCGGCGGGCCTATCGGGGAGGTGATCGACTACGCCGGGGCGGGCACTCCATCGAGCGGCACTTGGCTCGATTGCGACGGCTCCAACGTGAGCCGCACCACCTACGCCGACCTGTTCGCCGCCATCGGGACTATTCACGGTGTTGGCGACGGCTCCACCACCTTCACCCTCCCCGACCTTCGGGGCCGGATGACCATTGGCGACGGCCAAGGCTCGGGACTGACCAACCGCACCCTGGGCGACACGGGCGGTGAGGAAGATCACTCCCTAACCTCGGCGGAAAACGGACCACACAGCCACGGGGTTCCAGCGTCTAGCAACTCAGGCCTCGATAATCGTCGGGTAGATACAGTCTTCAACGCTTCCATTGAGGCTTATGTCTACTCGCAATCCTCCGGTTCCGGCACTGCACACGAAAACATGCCGCCCTTCGCGGTGGTTCGCAAACTCATCAAGGCAGGAGACTAAGCCATGCAAACGATTACACGCGCCGAATGGTCCGGCGCCCGCGAAGACCTTGAGGCCGCCGTTGATATCTTCGCCGCCGAGGTGGAGGCCCACAAACTGACCGAGGGCGTCCCGGCTCCGCTTGCCCCTTCCAAGGCCGTCGATCTGGCCTACCGGGCGGGCGGCTTTATCCTTGAAAGCGAACAGGTCGAAGACTTGCCCGACCCGGCGACGGAAGAGGCTTTACAGTGGCGGGCCAGTGATCTGGCCTTTATTCGGTTCGCCGAAGATCTGGCCGAAACCCTGATCGCCAAGGGAGTGATTGCAGAGGGCGATTTGCCAGCGGGGGCCTTGGCGAAACTCCAAACCCGGCGGACAATCCGGCAAGGAGTATAACCCTTGAGCGACCCCGCCTTTGACGGTTTCGTCCGGGACTGGAACGATCAACAAGGCTTGAGCACCCCGGCGCTGCATCTGCGGATCGCCCGGTGGCTGCAAGAGGCTTGGGAAGCGGACGAACGCCAACTTCTCCTCATGGCTTTCCGCTCGAGCGGCAAATCGACGCTGGTCGGGCTGTTTTGCGCCTGGCGGTTGGTCTGCGACCCATCGACCCGCATCTTGGTGCTCGCCGCCGATCATGCGCTGGCCCGCAAGATGGTTCGCAACGTCAAACGGATCATCGAACGCCACCCGCAAACCGGTGAGCTTATTCCGCCGAAAAAGGACCAATGGGCCGCCGATCAGTTCACCGTCAAGCGCGACGCCGAATTCCGCGACCCCTCCATGCTGGCCAAGGGCATTGGCGCCAACCTCACCGGTTCGCGGGCCGACATGGTGATCTGCGACGATGTGGAGGTTCCCAATACCTGCGACAGCCTAAGCAAGCGGGTCGATCTACGCGAGCGTCTTTCCGAGATCGACTACGTATTGGTTCCCGGCGGCCTACAGCTTTATGTGGGCACGCCGCACAGCTACTACACCCTCTATGCCGACCGGCCACGCCTGGAGGCCAGTGAGGAGCGACCCTTTCTCGACGGATTCACCCGGCTGGAAATTCCCATCCTCGACCGAAACAACCGCTCGGCCTGGCCGGAACGTTTTCCCGATCCAAAGATCGAAAGCCTTCGGCGGCGGTCGGGCCCGGCCAAGTTCAACAGCCAGATGATGCTTATTCCAACCAACATCGCCGAAGGACGGCTCGATCCCGATCTGCTGGTTGCCTACGGCGATGCCCTGTCTTTCCGCCAAGCCAACGGCGAAACCATCCTCGAAATCGGCGGGCGTCGCATGGTCTCGGCGTCCTGCTGGTGGGACCCGTCTTACGGCGCGCCGCAAAAGGGCGACGGCAGCGTTATCGCCGCCATCTTCACCGGCGAGGACGGCCAAAGCCGGGTCCATCGAATCGCATATTTGACCCACGATCCCGATAAAACCGAAAAAGACGACGAGGCCACCCAGCTCTGTCGAAAAGCGGCGGCTTTTGTTAAAGCCAACCATCTACCGTCGGTCACGGTGGAGACCAACGGGCTCGGCAAATTCTTGCCCGGCCTGCTGCGGCGTGAACTCAGTCGATCAGGCTACGCCTGCGCGGTGGTCGAAAAATCAAGCAGCATGCCTAAGGACCGGCGCATCCTCGAAGCCTTCGACGCCCGACTGGCGGCAGGAGCCGTTCTCGCTCATCAATCGGTAATGGCCTCGCCCTTGGTCCGGGAGATGCGCGAATGGCGGCCCGGCGGCAAAAGCGCCGACGACGGCCTGGACGCCGTGGCGGGCGCCCTGCTCGCCGAACCCGTAAGGCTTTCGCGCCATTCCTCTGCCGAGAGAACCCCTCCTTTGCACCGATCCACCTGGTCGCGGGGCAGCCGGAGCTTCACCGTCAACCACGATTTCCAGGTTTAGAATCCACCCCCAAACGAAAGGAGCCGTTATGGGTCTCAAAGAGTATTTCTCTGAGTTTCACCGGGGTCGCGAAGGCCAGCGCTACGAGCCCGACCCTTTCGGACGCTTAGGTCAAGGCCGCTGGGTCGAGGACAGCCTCAATCCCGGCACCGTTGCCCAAAAAGAAAAACGTTCCAAGCCCAAGCCAAGCCCCTCCGGCATCAATCTGCTACGGCATAAACCCCGGCAGCGGCCCAGGCCCCCGAAGCTCATCTCCGATGCCGCGGTCGATCACCTGTCACAGGAAATGATCGGCGCTTTGGAAAACAACGACGCCAAAAAGCTCGAAGGCATCCGCAGCGCCTTGGCGGCCTATCAGGAAAAAGACCAAAAACGCATTCTCAACCGAACCGTCCAAAACTGGCCGGGAAACAAAGAGTGGTGGGAAAAATCGAAATCTCACAGGGGTCTATTGCCTCCCTCAGACAATCGCGATTTCGATGAAAGCAATCTACCAGAGGACACTAAAAAAATTCTCAAAATATACTATAGCGCACTTCTAAGAGGTGCTGTTCCTCCCATCATAGCGCCAATGAGTGTCTATGAGAAAATCTTCAAGAAAGACGGCGGAATTTGATTCTTGGCATCCCAAATAACCTCGTCTAGGGTCAAAAATCAAAACTTCGGCCAAGAAAGATATGATCAAAATAAGAGAATACTTTGGCAAATACCTAGAATGGGACCCCAAAAATAGATTTCGGTCTGCTCTTTATCTTATTCTCTCAATCGTTGCCGTCTGCCTAATTATCGAAGCCATTTTTTATTTAGGCCGATAGACCTCTCACCCCGCGCAACTCCCTAAACAATCTGGCCCTGACCAGGCGCACCTCCGCGTAGACTGCCCGCTTCCCTACTCTTTTCTCACCATTCAATCGCCTCGCCATGGGGCCGCTCACATTTCAGTGAAGTATACCTCCGTATATGGAGACTCTGGTGGAAATCACCGATTTCACACCCCATTTAAAGGATGAAACAGGCTCAGGGGCCCGGCCCCTGAAGGAAGGAGAAGTTTTAACAAAAGGGGGAGGCACACTCTTTTTAGAAGGAGAACGCCATGAAGCGGATCGCTACTTTTGTTTTGGGAATTCTGGTCTTCACCGGATATTCCTTTACGGCGTCCGCCACCCCCGTGTACTGCGGTGAGCGGGGAGAAGTCGCCAAAACTCTCTCTAAGTCTTACGAAGAAAATCCGACAGCCATGGGCCTTGCGGCCGGCGGCGGAATGCTTGAAGTCTTTTCTTCAAAAACCGGCACCTGGACCATCGTGATTACCCAGCCGACGGGCGTAAGCTGCATCGTCGCGGCGGGTGAAAATTGGGAAAGCCTGCCCCAAATCACCGCCGGGTCCCGAATCTAAAACCAAAACCAAAAATACCCTCTCGCAAAAACAGAGGGACAAAGCGCGCCCCCGCAAAAATGCGGGGGCGTTTTCGTTATGGTTTCTTAAGGAGACAATACAATGAATATCTCAGGAGAGATCGACCTGATCTGGTGGATCACGGTCGTCGAACTGCCTGCCCTCGGCGGGCTTTTTTTATTGGTCTGGCGCAACCGCCGCGACGCCGATGGGCAGGCCGAACGCAACCGCGCCGAGGCCGAAACCGGCTTTACCCGGCTGCGTGAAACCCTTGCCGCCTACAAGCTCGACGTCGCCCAGACCTACGCCTCGCTCACCGCGGTCAAAGAACTGGAACGCCGCCTGACCCGGCAACTCACCCGCATCGAAAACAAACTGGACGGCATGTCCCACATGAACGGAGGAACAAGCCATGACCTCTAGGCGCGAAACCACCGATATCTTGGCCCGGACGATCTACGGCGAGGCGCGCGGCGAAACGCTGCGCGGCAAGGAGGCCGTCGCCGCCGTGGTGCTCAACCGGGTCGCCAGGACCGAGGAGCGGGGACGCTATTGGTGGGGAGGCGACATTGCCGAAGTCTGCACCAAACCCTGGCAGTTTTCCTGCTGGAACCCCGGCGATCCCAACCGCGAAAAAATCCTCGCCGCACAGCCGGGAACCAAAGCCTTCAACTGCTGCCGCCGCATTGCGCGGCGCGCCGTCGCCGGTGCGCTGAAAGACCCGACCGGCGGGGCGACTCACTATCACCACAAAGCCCTCAACCCACCCTGGGCCAAGGGCCGCGCACCTTCGGCCGAGATCGGCGATCACCTGTTTTACAACGACGTGGAGTAACGACCATGCTCTCACTGATCGGACCCATCGTCTCAGGCCTCTTCGGCCTGATCGATAAAACCGTGGAAGACAAAGACGAGGCGGCCAGGATCAAGGCCCGGCTGCAGGAAATGATGCTGACCGGCCAGATGAAGGAAATCGAGGCGGCCGCCAGCGTGTTGATCGCCGAGGCCAAAGGCGAGAGCTGGCTGCAACGCAACTGGCGGCCCTTGCTGATGGTGCTGTTCGGCCTGATCGTCGCCAACAACTACCTGCTCGCCCCCTACGGCGTCGGCCAACAGCTCGACCTGCCGCCGGACATGTGGGACCTACTCAAAATCGGCGTCGGCGGCTACGTCGTCGGCCGCAGCGTGGAGAAAGGGGTGCGGGTGTGGAAGGGGGGCGAATAGAGCTGGTATCACGTGATACCACAAATTCAGAAGAGCACTGAGAAATTGTAGCCCCAACAATTAAACAATCTTATAGTGCTCGTATGGATGTTGAATACCTATACGATGATCCGCCAATGATTGAAAAAATAGAGAGCGATGGAGAGATCGCCCTCTTAGTACCCATTGCTGTTGACCATGACGAGGGACATATTTATTTCGCTTGGGTGGCTTTCTCCCCATACGAGGAAGGCGTACTTGAGTATTCATTCTGCATCATTCGACGGAACCCAACGAACGATGAAGAAATTCCGTACTGGAGCGGCCTTGAAACAAAAGAGGTTTTCACCTGTCCCAAAGGTAGAGAGTTCATCCGAATGGTTATCCATGTTTTAACCAATTCTCTGATTGAAGCTGTTGCTCCTGATCGCGTATATCGCTGCACCTTCGACATACACCCGCCAGACAAGGCGTTAGATAAACACCATATGATTTCTTGGTTATTCCGGTCGAAGGGGTACTCGATTATGACGACCGACCCATGGCAAGGGCATCGAACCTGGATCATGGAAAAGATTGATTCTGGAACTAATCAGGCCTAAGTTAAGGCTTGGAGGATAGTAAAATGAAACGCAGTGCGCAGATTGAATTTATGAAGAACGCGCCGAAACGGTCTTCTAATCAATTTAAAAAGCTTTCGGCCAAGCCGGAAGTTAAGGAAGTATTGCGTAAGTATGACTACCTTCTTGACAGGCATCAACCACAGGCTGCAAATGGGCATTAAACCGCCCATTCATCTGTCTTTTGAACAACTAAAGGCTTCTGAATTCAGGAGCCTTTTTTAGTTCTCCAACTTTTCATTTTTCGTCTTTTTATCTTTATCAATATCCGCCATATCTAGGGTCAGCGTTCATTCTATTTAACCGAGGGCAAGGAGACTGGGCGCAGAAAGGGTCTTTACCTTTCAAGACCTTTCGACACAGCCCCTCGGCTAAATAGAATGAACAGAATTGCATCAGATTAATGGGTCCTGACCCTAGACAGCGGGGCTCATGCGGGTGCATTCTTGGGCTATGACAATGCCTGACGATTTTATTGAAGATTACGACTGCGAAGTCATGGTGATCGGCGGTGGCATGGTGGGTATGAGTCTCGCCATTGCGCTGGCCGGATCGGGCCTCGACGTCGCGGTGATCGAACGGTTCGAACCGGGGTTCGACCAGGAGCCGGATTACGACGGACGGACCAGCGCCATCGCCCATGGGTCGGTCAAGATTTTCGAAGGCATCGGCGCCTGGCCGTTCATGGCCGCCGAAGCCGGTCCCATGTGGGACATCCGGGTGGTCGACGGAAGTTTAAGCGACGGGGTTTCGCCCCTGTTCCTTCACTACGACCATCAGGATATCGGCGACGATCCTTTCGGCTACATCATCGAAAACCGGGTGATCCGCACCGCCCTGGCGCGGCGCGCGGCGCAACTGCCCAATCTGGAGCTCATCGCGCCCGGCGAAATCGAAAGTCTTGAGCGGGACGCCTATGGGGCCCGCGCCACGACCACCGACGGCGACCGGGTCACCGCCCGCCTCGCCATCGCCGCCGAAGGCAAGTTTTCGCCGACCCGTCAGGCCGCGAGCATCAAGACACGCACCTTCGACTACGGCCAATCGAGCATCGTCTGCACACTGGGCCACGAGCATCGTCACGACGGCGTGGCGGTCGAGCTGTTTTTGCCAAGCGGGCCTTTCGCCATGCTGCCGATGACCGGCAAGCGGATGAACATCGTCTGGACCGAAAAGACCGAACTGGTTCCGGCCTTTCTCGAAATGGACGAAGCGGCGTTTCTCGCCGAAGTCTCGAAGCGCTTCGGCGACTGGCTCGGCCCCTTGAAGCTGATTGGCCCGCGCTTCGCCTATCCTCTGGCCCTGCAACTTTCCGAACGCTATACCGACGAGCGCTTGGCCCTGATCGGCGACGCGGCCCATGTGATCCATCCCATCGCCGGGCAAGGGCTGAACCTGGGCCTGCGCGACGTAGCGGCCCTGGCCGAAGTGATCGTCGACGCCCGCCGCCTCGGCCTCGACGTGGGCAGCGGCGCGGTGCTCGAACAGTATGCCGACTGGCGTCAGGTCGACACCATGACGCTCGCCGCCGTCACCGATTTCTTAAACCGCCTGTTCTCCAACGACATTCCGGCCATCCGGACGGTGCGCGACCTCGGCCTTGCCGCGGTCAATGGCTTGCCGCCGCTTAAAAAGCTTTTCATGCGGCACGCTATGGGCACGGTGGGCGACCTGCCCAGGCTGATCGCCGGGGAGCCGCTCTAGCGATGGACAAGGAGGGCGATAAAAGTCCCCTCAACCCCGGCTTTCTCGCCGGATGGCTGTTCTTCGCCCTGGCTTTTTTGAGCGCTGCGGCTGAAACCGGGCTCGGCAAGCTGGGCATCACTTCGGCCTACGACCTCTGGTATGAGCTGGACCCCGGCTCTCTGGTCATTTCAAAAATCCGCATCGATCAGTGGTTCGGTGAAGGCGCCTGGGAAACCGTCGTCCGCAAGCCACTCGTTTTACCAGCTTGGGCGCTTCTCGGAACGCCCGCGGCCCTGCTCCTGTGGTTTTTCCGACCGCACCGCAGTTCCGACGTCAAGGAAGCCGAAGAAGCGATCAGCTACTACGACATGCTGGTCAGGGCGGCTCTAGAACAAGGGGCCGTGGACGACCCGCCTCGCTGGCAGGAGTTGGAAACGCCCGCCGAGGAAGGCCAGCCCGAACCGGTTGAATTGAACAAAGACCCCATCGATCACTATATGGAGCAATGGGTTCCGCCGCCGCCGGAAGACGACGACGCACCGGGACACCGCACGACCGACAAAGACCTTGAGGAAATCGGCGACCACGGCAAACTGGACCCCGGCCTCGACAATTGGAAGGAAGAAAAATCATGAAAAAAGCTCTGCCCATCGGCCTCTTCACCTTGATCCTGACCTTTGCCGCCGTCCCCGACGCACAGGCGCTCGACAGTTATTCGGCCGAACAGCGACAGCAGTTCGTCGATTGGTGCACCGGCACGAAAGGCGCTTCGGAATCCACCTGTTCCTGCACGGTTAAGCGTCTGGCCCAAACGGTCGCTCCGACGGCGCTCACCATGTTCCTCTCCAACAACGGCATGCCCTCGCTGTCGCAGAGCGCCATCGCCACGACGGCCTCGGTAACCGAAGCCCTGACCAGTTGCAGCAAGTAAAACCTCTTTCATTTGGCCGATTAGGAATTTTAGGGTAACCTGTCGCCGCTGACGGGTTGTGGGGATCAGCATATTTGAGGGACAAACCTTCCATGCGTTATTGGAAGGAGAGCGTGGAGTTATAGCTCCCGATGGGTAGCGGTGGACGCCAAATGATTGGCAAGAGTGTTGCGGATAGCGAAAGCGTGGGCCCGATAGAGGCTCCCGATGTCGGCTTCCTGGTGTTCGACGCCAGCGATAAGATCGAGTTCGCCAGCCACGAAATCCTCGGCTTCTACCAATCTCTCGATTCCATCGGTCAGATCACCGGCATGACCTACCGGGACTTCCTCTATACGCTGCTGGAAAATGGCGAGTTCGCCGGCAAGGCCGCTGCGGACGACCCCAAGACGTGGATTGAAAATCGCCTCAAAAATCACCGTCAAGATGGAATCTCCTGCGAAGAACAACTGTTCGACGGCCGGATTATCGAGGTCAAAGAGCAGGACCTGGGCGACGGACGGTTCGTCGCCCGCTGGACCGAAACCACCGAGTTCACCCGCCTGCGCGATCAGGTCGAAGACATCATGGAAAGCACCCAGGACGGCTTCGCCCTCTGGGACCAGAGGAACCGTCTGGTCGCTTTCAACAAGATGTTTCTTTCCCTTTTCAGCAACGAAAACAAAACGCCTCAACGGGGCGACGATTTCTTCAACGTGGTCGTCGGCCTGATCAACGGCAACCGGGTCTTGCTCGACTGCGAGGCCGAGGAATGGATCCGCGACTATCTCGCCGACCGCCGCCTGCCGACCTTCAGCCGCACCCTGGCCTTTGCCGACGGACGGCATTTTCTGGTCCGCGAACGCCGCGCCCGGGACGGCGGAATCACGTCGCTGTTCATCGACATCACCGACCTGAAAAAGAAAGAGAGAGCCCTTCTCGATCATGCCGAGATGCTCGAGCGCAGCAACTACGAGCTCGAGACATCGCGCATCGCCTTTGAAGAACAGGGCAAACAGTTGGCGGGCCTGGCCGAAAAGGTCGACGCCGCCCACCTGGAAACCCTCAAGGCGAAAAAAGAGCTGCAGGACGCCCACGACGACCTGGAGCAGAAGGTGCATGAGCGCACCGCCAACCTCAAACTGGAAATCGAGAAACGCGAGGCCATCGCCAGGGAATTGAGCAAGGCCAACCAACTGGCCCTGACGGCCAACGAAATGAAAACCGGCTTTCTCGCCAGCATGAGTCACGAATTGCGCACCCCGCTAAACGCCATCGTCGGTTTCTCCGAAGTGATCGACAATGAGGTTTTCGGTGAAATCGGCTGCGACGCCTATAAGGAATACGTCACCAACATCGCCGACTCGGCCCGCCATCTTCTGGAAACCATCAACAACATTCTGGAAATCTCGGCCATCGAGTCCAACAAGATCGCGCTCGATGAAGGGGTGTTCGAGCTGCAAACCGCCCTGCAAGTGCCCCTACGTTTGCTCAAGCCCCGCGCCGAAGCCCACCGACTTGAAATCGTCACGCAGATCGATCCGCGGGTTTCCATGGTCCGGGGCGACGAGCGTCGCATCAAGCAGGTCTTCCTCAACCTGATCTCCAACGCCATCAAGTTCTCCGACGCCAAGGAAGAAGTCGTCATCGACATCAACCTCGACCGCGACGAAAACCTGAAAATCAAGATCACCGATCACGGCGTCGGCATGACCGAAAAAGATATCGAACTGGCCCAAATCCCCTTCGGCCAGGAAGACCCCATGGTCGCCCGCAAACACGAAGGCACCGGCCTCGGCCTGCCGTTGACCAAAACCCTGGTCGAACTGCACGGCGGCTCCCTGGAAATCGACTCTGCCCCCGAAAAAGGCACCACCGTGACCGTCACCCTGCCTTCAAGCCGGGTGATCGGGTAAGCGGGCAATCTCACCCGAGACAGCCTTGAGAATTGGCCGCGCCCTCGGTACCGGAGCCAGGATGTGGCTGAATATGCAACAGGCTTATGACCTACGTCAGGCCGAACTGAAACACGGCGCAAAAATCGAAGCCGAAGTGGCCGCAGCATAAAACACCTTAGCGGCAACCCGCTTGGGGTTCACCTTGTGTCATGCATCGAGTTGATATTCTGCAACCAGCGCATCCGTGGGAAGGCCCAGGTCGGCATGTAGCCTTCGGATCATATGAAGCGACAGAGCGCGCTTTTTGTTCAGAATTTCCGATACGCGATTTCTTGCGCCGATCATCGGCCGCAAATCCTCGCGGTCCAACCCTTGCTGTTCCATGACGAACTTGATTAGCTCAACCGGGTTGGGCGCTTCAATCGGATGGTGACGGCGTTCGTAGGCTTCAACAAGCGTTACAAGCACATCCAGTCGATCGCCTTCCGGCGTTCCGGCCGCTGCGCTCATCAGCCCGTCGATCTCAGACAACGCGGCCTCATATTCCTGTTCGGTTCGGACCGGATTTACATTGACCATGTCAAACCTCTTCCACGTTGATCGCATCATATTCCTTGTGAGTTCCGACGAACCGAATATAGACGACGCGATAGGGGTAGTTGATGTAAGTCACAAGCCGGTACTTGTTACCAGCGATGTTGAAGACCACCCTATCTCCAACGAAGCTCGCGCTTCTGAATTGCGCTTTGACGTCTCCCGGCTCTTTCCAGTCCGAAGCAAGAGCGAGGGCGTACCATGACTTCAAAGGTTGCTCGCTGTCCTGACAGTTTCGGCGCTCCCAGTGCTCTCGGAGTGTTTTTAGCGCGATGATCCTCATTTATTGATTATAGACCGATCCCATATTGGGATCAAGGCAGAAATCCCGTTTTGGGACCGGCTGTTATTCAGGCTCTCACCATAAGCCCCTTATTGGAGACAACCCGCAATCTCGGTTCACCCTTATTTAAGCGGCGAAGGGCTGAATGTTTGTGGCAACTTCTTCGCCTACGGCGATCTCAGCGCTCTCCAGCTCAAAGTCTCTTTGCATGTTGAGCCAAAATTCCGCCGTGGTTCCGAAATAGCGGCCGAGACGCAATGCCGTATCTCCGGTAATGCCGCGCTTTTCGCTGATGATCGCCTGAACGCGGCTGATCGGCACATCGATATCTTTCGCCAGCCTGTAGGCGCTTAGCTCATAGGGTTTCATGAACTCCTCACGAAGTTGCTCCCCAGGATGAATCGGCGGCAAATCGCGCTTAACCATCGCCATGCTCCTTCTCAATGGTAATCAACGATTTCGACGTTTTCCGCGTTACCGTCGATCCAGACAAAGCAAATACGCCGAACAGCTTTTTAGTCGTCGCCGACCTTAAGCGCTGAGATGAAGGCGGATTGGGGGATTTCGACTTTGCCGAACTGGCGCATCTTCTTTTTCCCCTTTTTCTGCTTCTCGAGCAGCTTGCGCTTACGGGTCACGTCGCCGCCGTAACATTTGGCGGTCACGTCCTTGCGCATGGCGCTGATGGTTTCGCGGGCGATCACGTTGCCGCCGATGGCCGCCTGAATGGGAATTTTGAACAGCTGGCGCGGGATCAGGTCTTTGAGGCGCTTACAGACGGTGCGACCGCGGAATTCGGCCTGGCTGCGATGGGCGATGAAGGAAAGCGCGTCCACCGGCTCGGCATTAACCAGAATGGCGACCTTGACCAGATCGCCTTCGTCGTAGCCGTCCATCTGATAATCGAAGCTGGCGTAGCCCCGGGTGCAGGATTTGAGCCGGTCGTAGAAATCGAACACCACTTCGTTAAGCGGCAGACGGTAGACCGCCATGGCGCGGGTGCCGTGATAGGTCAGCTCGATCTGCTGGCCGCGCCGCTCGGTGCAGAGCGACAGGACCGGCCCTAAGTATTCGTCGGGCACCATGATGGTCGCCTTGATCCAGGGCTCCTCGACGGCGCCGATCTTGACCGGGTCGGGCATGTCAGCCGGGTTGTGCAGCTCCAGCTCCCTGCCGTCATTCATCATGATGTGATAGGAGACGCTGGGCGCGGTGGTGATCAGGTCGAGATCGAATTCCCGCTCAAGCCGCTCCTGAACGATTTCCAGATGCAACAGGCCGAGGAAGCCGCAGCGGAATCCCTGACCGAGAGCGGCCGAGTTTTCCGGCTCGAAATGGAAGCTCGAGTCGTTGAGCCGCAACTTGCCGAGGCTATCGCGCAGGTCTTCGTAGTCGGCCGCGTCGGTGGGGAACAGCGAACAGAAAACCACCGGCACGGAAGGCTGGAAACCGGGCAAGGC
>CBDUMN010000043.1:0-28463 GCA_965368335.1 uncultured Rhodospirillales bacterium | reverse complement strand
AGAGAGATATGGAACATCCCCACGAGAAACGGAATGTCGCCTTGCTGTCCAGTTCACAGGCGCTGTTCACCACCAGCCAGTCGGTGCTGATCATCACTGCAGGGCTGATCGGCCAGACCATCGCCGATGATAAGGCGCTTGCCACCCTACCGGTCAGCCTGGCCATCGTGGCGACGGCGATGACCACTATTCCGGCCTCGCTCTATATGCAGCGGGTTGGTCGGCGGGCGGGGTTCCTGACCGGGGCTTTCGTCGGTCTGGTGGGGACGGCGCTTGCCGCCTATTCGGTCTGGATCGGCAATTTCTGGCTATTCGCTGCGGCGACCTTCGTCATGGGAATCAACGGTGGGTTTGCCCAGTTCTTCCGTTTCGCCGCCGCCGACACGGCCAGCCTGACCTTCCGGCCAAGGGCTATTTCGCTCGTTGTGGCGGGTGGGGTGGTTGCGGCCTTTATCGGGCCGTTGGTGGTGCGTTCGACCAATGATCTTTTCGTTATTCCTTTCCTCGGTCCCTTTGCCGTTTTGGTCGGTGTGGCCGTGGTTGCCATGATGATTCTGTCGTTTCTCGATATCCCGAAACTGACGGTGGCCGAGTCTCACGACCCGGCAAGGCCGTTGGGTGAAATCGTTCGCCAGCCGGTTTTTCTGGTCGCCGTGCTGGGCGGGATGATCGGCTACGGCTCCATGACCCTGGTGATGACCTCGGCGCCTATCGCCATGGTCGGCTGCGGGTTCGGCGTGCCCGATGCGGCCGACGCTATCCAATGGCATATCGTCGCCATGTTCGCTCCGTCGTTGGTCACTGGGTCGATCATTCAGCGCTTTGGGGTGCTGCAGGTGATGGCGACCGGAATGGTCTTGTTGGCCGGGTGCGTTGCGGTGGCGCTCATGGGGCTTGAGATCGCTCACTTCACCATCGCTCTGATCGCCTTGGGGCTGGGCTGGAATTTTAGCTTCGTTGGCGCTTCGACCCTGCTGACCGAAGCCTATAAGCCTTCCGAGCGGGCCAAGGTGCAGGCGATTAACGACTTTCTGGTTTTCGGCATGGCGGCGCTCGGTTCTTTGTCGTCGGGCCTAGTCATGCACTGGGCCGGATGGAATGTGGTGCAGTTGATCGCCCTGCCGTTCATCGCGCTTTCCTGTCTCGCCACGCTGTCCTTGCTGGCGGCGCGGAAAAGGGCGGCGGCTTCCGCTTGAACGGAGAGGGGGTTCCTGTAAAACTGTGCGCGGTTTTTTTACTGATCCATGTGGGAGGCATTCATGGGGGTTCCGGCACCGGTTATCGGCGTTCTTGGCGGCAGCGGGGTTTATGAAATAGACGGGTTGGAAAACACCCGTTGGGAAAAGGTCGAAAGCTCCTTTGGCGAACCCTCGGACGAGTTGCTGTTCGGTGAATTGAACGGCCAGCAACTGGTCTTTCTGCCCCGTCACGGACGCGGCCACCGAATCTCTCCGGCCGAGGTCAACTACCGGGCCAATATCGACGCGCTTAAGCGCGCCGGGGTTACCGAAATCCTTTCCGTCTCCGCTTGCGGTTCGTTGAAAGAGGAACTGCCGCCCGGCACCTTCGTGATCGCCGATCAGTTCATCGACCGCACCATCATGCGCAATAAAAGCTTCTTCGGCACCGGGCTGGTCGCCCATGTGGCGCTTGGCAATCCCACCTGCTCGCGGCTCGGCGATGCGGTGGAAGAGTCTCTGAAAGAGCTCGATATCCCCCATCAGCGTGGCGGCACCTATCTCGCCATGGAAGGCCCCCAGTTTTCGACGCTGGCCGAGAGCAATCTCTATCGCTCCTGGGGCTGCGATGTGATCGGCATGACCAACATGCCGGAAGCCAAATTGGCTCGTGAAGCCGAGATCTGTTACTGCACGGTCGCCATGGTCACCGACTACGATTGCTGGCATCCCGACCACGATCATGTGACGGTCGACGCCATCATCGCCGTGTTGCTCGACAATGCGGACAAGGGCCGCTCATTGGTCAAGCAGACCGCGCCGAAGCTTTCGGGTCGCACCGAGCTTTGCGGATGCGGTTGCCAGGCGGCCCTCGACAATGCCTTGATTACGGCCCCCGAAGCGCGCGACCCGGAGTTGGTCGCCAAGCTCGATGCCGTCGCCGGAAGGGTGCTCTAGTTATGAAAATCGACGGCAAGCACTATCGCACCATTTGGCTCGCTTCCGACGGCTGGGGAGTTGAGATCATCGACCAGACCGTCCTGCCGCATAAGCTTGAGATCGTCCGCCTGGAAACGCTGAAAGATGCGGCGGTGGCGATCAAGGATATGCTGGTGCGCGGCGCACCGCTGATCGGCGCGACGGCGGCCTATGGCATGTGTCTAGCTGCCCGTAACGACGCTTCGGATGCCGCTTTGGATGAGGCCTACGAAGTGTTGCACGCCACTCGCCCGACGGCGATCAATCTCAAGTGGGCGCTTGATGAAATGACCGCTTTGCTCAAGCCCCTACCGGTCGAAGAGCGCGTGGCGGCGGCCTATAAGCGGGCGGCTGAGATTTGCGACGAAGATGTGGAAATCTGTTCTTCCATCGGCGATCACGGCCTCAAGATCATCGAGGAAATTTGGGAGAAAAAGGGCAAGCAGGGGGTGGTCAATATTCTCACCCACTGTAATGCGGGTTGGCTGGCGACCGTCGATTGGGGCACGGCGACGGCCCCCATGTATAAGGCTCATGAAGCGGGCATTCCCATTCACGTCTGGGTCGATGAAACCCGCCCCCGGAACCAGGGCGCGAGCCTGACGGCCTATGAGTTGCAGCACCACGGCGTGTCCCACCATATCATCGTCGACAATGCGGGCGGTCATTTGATGCAGCATGGCGAGGTCGATCTGGTGATCGTTGGAACCGACCGGACCACGGCGGATGGCGACGTCTGCAATAAAATCGGCACCTACCTGAAAGCTCTGGCGGCCAAGGATAACGATGTGCCGTTTTACGTGGGCCTGCCCTCGCCGACTATTGACTGGACCGTGCATGACGGGGTGAAGGAGATTCCCATCGAAGAACGCGGCGAGGAAGAAGTGACCGATATGACCGGCCGTATGCCGAGCGGCGAGGTGGTGACGGTGACCATTTCCTCGGCCGGCAGCCCGGCGGGCAACCCGGCCTTCGACGTGACGCCGAGACGGCTGGTTACCGGCCTGATCACCGAACGCGGCGTCGCCGAAGCTTCGCCTGAAGGCTTGGCCAAGCTGTTCCCGGAAAAGGTGGGCTGATGTCCATAGATGGGGGGATGAATATTACCGGTGAAATGGATAAGGCAAATGATCTATTTCAGAAAGGTGATTTGTCGGCTGCTGAAACTCTTTGTCGTCAGGTGCTCGAAGTAGACATAAAAAATCCACGCGCCCGGCATTTATTGGCGTTTATGGCGCTGCGTCAGGGGCAGCCTAAAGAGGCGAGAGCTCTGTTTTCGGAAGCTGATGATGTTGGCGTCGAAAACCCCCTTTACTTCATGCATAAAGGTATTTCGGAAAGTCTTTGCGGTGATTTCGAAGCTTCTGTGGGTAGTTTCTCACAGGCAATAGGCATGAATGACTCCGTTGCCGAGCTGCATTACAACATAGGCCTTTCCCTTTCGGCGCTTCATCGACACAACGAGGCGATAGACGCATTTAGCCGAGCCTGGAAGCTGGACCAGAAAAATCCTGAGATCGCCAATTCCATGGGCTCTGTTTTTGCCGCGGAAGCAAAATATGAAGATGCATTGGTATGGTTTGAGAAAGCCCTTCATCTTGATCCGTTTTGCGTTCAGGCACTTAACAATAAAGGGGCCGCCCTGAATAAAATTGAATGTTATCAGGAGGCTGTTGAGCCATTAATGTTGGCGGCGGAAAAGGCCCCCGAATCTCCAGAGATATATCTCAACCTGGGAATTGCTCTTTCTTTAGATAAAAAAGCAAAAGGATCAATTCCCTATTTTCGAAAGGCTCTCGAGCTAAACCCCCAATTTGCTGAAGCTCATGCCAATCTGGCTAGTGCGCTTGAATATGCAGGAGAAACGAAGGACGCCCGGAGCTGTGCGCACAAAGCTTTGGAACTGGACCCCGCATTGGGAATGGCTCATATCGTTTGCGCCCGGTGCGACATTCGTGAGGGGTTTTACCAGGACGCGAGAGAAAGCCTAGAAAAGGCCCTCCTGTGTTCCCTAGACTTACGGATGAGAATCAGTACGCTTGCCGAACTAGGTAACGTTCTTGATAAGCTTGATTTGTGTGATGATGCTTTTGATTATTTCGTCAAATCAAAAGCATTGAGACAGGAAACAGCTCAGTGGAAAGCTGTTGATTTGGATGTCTATCCAAATCGAATTCGGCAGAATTTCTGGTTCAATGCTGAGAGAGTTGCTACGTGGCCGCGGCAAGCCAAAGAAGCCCCCCGGAATTCACCGATATTCTTTGTTGGCTTCCCCCGATCGGGAACAACCCTTCTTGAGCAAATGCTCAAGGCGCACCCCGATTTGGTCTCTAAAGGAGAGCATGATTGGCTATATCAGTTACAAGCCAGCATTCCGGGAACGTTCCCACAAAATCTTTCCAGTCTTCCCGAGACGAAAATAGATGAATTGAGAGACGCATATTGGGAGGCTGCTGAAACAGTGCATGGAGAAATTGGAAAAGATAAGCTCCTTATCGATAAGAATCCGATCAATATAATCAATCTCGGTCTCGTTCGGAGGCTTTTCCCAGATTCAAAGATTCTTGTTGCCTTAAGGGACCCTCGAGACTGCGTACTAAGTTGCTATATGCAAAATTTCAGGCTGAATCCTGCAATGGCGCAATTTTATTCTCTTGAAAACTCGGCGAAGATTTATTGCGAGACGATGAAATTGGCTCTGCACTATAAGGAAGCTCTTGGCTTGGATTGGTATGAGTACCGCTATGAAAACCTTGTGCGGAAGCCGCAAGAGACGTTAAAGGGGATACTATCTTTTTTGGGTGTGGACTGGGATAACAAGGTCCTATCCTATCAAGAGGTAAGTGACGAAAGGCGAGTTGCGACTCCAAGCATAAGGGATGTTGCAAAACCGCTTTTCCAAACGGCCAAGGGCCGTTGGATGCGTTATGAAAAACAACTGGTGAATATATTGCCAACTCTTCAAGAGTATGTGGATTACTTCGGATATGCCTCAAACGAACGAACTGCGCCTACGCCGTAAACTGCTTGAAACGGCCCGCAAGATGAATGAGGTGGGGATCAATCAGGGGACCTCGGGCAATGTGAGCGTGCGGTTGCGCGAAGGGCTGCTGATCACGCCCTCCGGCATGCCTTACGATACCTGCATGCCCGAAGACCTCTGCCTGCTTCGGCCGGATGGCAGTTGGGAG
This sequence comes from uncultured Rhodospirillales bacterium, assembly GCA_965368335.1. Taxonomy (GTDB): domain Bacteria; phylum Pseudomonadota; class Alphaproteobacteria; order Rhodospirillales; family JAPHRK01; genus CBDUMN01. The sequence goes on along the minus strand of CBDUMN010000043.1, from coordinate 23,116 downwards.
GGAAAGTTCAAGCCTTCAAGCGAATGGCGGTTTCATGTCGATATCTATCGGGACCGACCGGAAATTCAGGCGATCATCCATACTCATTCGGTGTTCGCCACCAGCCTCGCCTGTCACGGCAAGGACATCCCGGCCTTTCACTATATGATCCAGGCGGCCGGGGGAAAGACCATCCGCTGCGCGCCCTACCGCACCTTCGGCACCCAGGAGCTTTCAGACGTCGCCTTGACGGCGTTGATCGACCGCAAGGCTTGCCTGCTCGCCAATCACGGCATGATCGTACTGGGGCACGATCTGGAGCGGGCGCTCAATCTTGCGGTCGAGGTGGAGACCCTATGCGAGATGTATTGGCGGGCTTTGCAAATCGGCGATCCGGTGATTCTTTCGGACGAAGAGATGGCGGTAATCAAAGAGAAGTTCAAAAACTACGGCCAGATCGTTAAGGGCGGTGAAGAACAATACAGCGCGCCGAAAGTTTCGCTCCCGAGAATAAAATAGTCGTCAAACCGACTCCTTATTTGCTTAACCGCCGCAGGACTCCTAATCTCTTCCCATGTCTGAACAAACCTCCTTTTATCCCCTCGATACCTTGAAAGGCATTATCGAAGCCTTGCCCCAATATAAAGAGTTGGGGCTCGTCACCACGGTGTTGGAGCGGGGGCGTTGCGCCCTGCGCATGGCCTATGATGAGCGGCTTGTCGGCAATCCCGATAGTGGTGTTTTGCATGGCGGCGCGGTCACCACCTTGCTTGATTCGGTGGGCGGCATGGTGGTGTTTACCGCCATCCCGGAAGGGGCGTCGGTGGCGACGCTCGACCTGCGCATCGACTATCTCAAACCGGCGACGCCAGGCCGTGCGGTGATTGGCGAGGCCGAGGTTTATAAAATGACCAAGTCGGTCGCCTTCATCCGTGGCAAGGCCTTCCATGAGGATGAGCCGGACAATCCCATCGCCCATGCTTTCGGCAGCTTTATGGTCGGTTCCGTCGGTTTCTCCCCCGACACCAAGGTGGAGGGCGCGGCATGACCTTCTTGGAGCGCTATTTAGAACTCAAAAAACAAGGCCGTCTGCACGAATTGCAGGCTTTGATCCCCTATGCAAGCGTCGTCGGGTTTGAAACCGAAACGGACGATAAAGGCTTGGTGACGGTGTTGCGGCAAAAACAAAGCAACATCGGCAATACGCAAATTCCGGCGGTTCACGGCGGGGTCGTCGGTTCGCTGCTTGAGCATAGCGCGCTGATGACCGTGATGTGGGGGCAGGATTTGACGGCTTTCCCCAAAATCGTCAATGTCTCCATCGACTATCTGCGACCGGCCATCGGCACCAAAGATACCTTCGCCCGCGGGAGTCTGGTCAAACAAGGTCGCACGGTCTCCAACGTCCGGGTCGAAGCTTGGCAGGACGACGAAAACAAACTGGTCGCCGCGGCGCACTGCCATATTCTCACGGGATAGAGCGGACATCTTTATATCGGCGCTGGACCACCTTACATGATGGTCTCCTTTTGCGTCTTTTTAGGGGTTTAGGACCATGACCGACAAACCGGCCTCACCCAAACTTGATTCTTTCGTTCCTGTCGAAGAGGGGAAAGACGGTCCCGTCACCGTGACCATTTCGCGCCGGGTCAAGCCGGGCTATGAAACGGATTATGAAAAATGGATCAGGGATATATCGGCGATCGCCAAGACCTATTCGGGGCACCTGGGAGTCAATGTGGTGCGACCCGCCGGGATGCGGAAAGACTATGTGATCATTTTCCGGTTCGATAGCTACGGTCATTTGGAGGCTTGGGAAAACAGCGAGGAACGCGCCCGGTGGGTGGAAAAAATATCCGACTGGGTGGAAGGTGAGGCGACCATCCAGCGGGTTACCGGTATGGAGTTCTGGTTTACTTTGCCCGAGGTTCCTGCCGCCAAGCCGCCCTCACAGCACAAGATGGCCCTGGTGGTCAGCGTGATCGTTTTTTGTCTGGTGTTGCTGGTTGGCATGGTGGCCGGCGATTGGCTGACGACCTTGCCGCTGGTTGCGCGGGCCGCCATTGTCGCCCTGTTCCAGGTTTTGCTAATGACCTATATCATCATGCCCAACGTCACGCGGGTTTTGCGTCCCTGGCTTTATGGAGAATAAGGAGTCTACCCCCTCATGTCTTTGCGCGCCGCCCAGCTTCGCGGACTTCTCGATCAACCGGGGTTCATTGTCATGCCCTGCTGTTGGGATGCCCTGTCGGCTCGGATGATTGAGCGGGCCGGTTTTCCGCTCACATTCATGAGCGGTTTCGCCGTCTCGGCGGCTCGCCTCGCCCAACCGGATACGGGGCTGATTTCTTACGGCGAGATGGTCGATGTGGGACGCACCATTTGTGAGGCGGTTTCGATTCCGGTTTTCGGTGACGGCGATACGGGCTACGGCAACCCGATGAATGTTAAGCGCACGGTTAAAGGTTATGCGGCGGCTGAATTCGGCGGGATCATGATTGAAGACCAACTCGCTCCCAAGCGTTGCGGCCATACCAAGGGTAAACAGGTGGTGCCGCGCGATGAAGCCCTGACCCGTCTTCGCGCCGCCGTCGATGCGCGCAAGGAACTGCGCGAGGAAGGCGGCGATATCGTCATTATGGCGCGGACCGATGGGCGCACGACCGAAGGGCTCGAAGAGGCGCTTGATCGGTGCAAGGCCTTCATTGACCTCGGGGCTGATCTGACCTTTTTGGAAGCGCCCGAAACCGAAGACGAGATGGCCCGCTACTGTGCCGAGGTGCCGGGGGTCAAAATGGCCAATATGGTCGAGCAGGGCAAAACGCCGATTTTATCGCCCGAACAACTGGCCGCTCTGGGTTACAAGATCGCCGCCTATCCACTGACCCTCCAGATGGCTGCGCTGAAAGCCATGGGGGAGGCGCTGGTGAGGTTGCAGGAAGGTAGACATCCCGAAGGGCTTGTTTCCTTCGAGCAACTGAAGGACATCGTCGGTTTCCCCGAGTATTATGAAGAAGAAGAGCGCTATCGGGAGGATTGAGGTCATGGGGAACGAGGGGGAATTGCCTGAAACCGAAGGGTTTAACACCCTGGTCCGCGCCCGCCACGGCCTGTTTCTTTATAACCGCAACGACGCCTATATCGGCAAGTCCCTCGCGGCCTATGGCGAATACTGTGAGACCGAATGCCGGGTCTTTTTGCAGCTATGCCGACCCGGAGATTGTGTCATTGAGGCCGGGTCCAACATCGGTGTTCATACGGTGCCGATGGCGAAAGCCGTGGGAGCGCAGGGGCGGGTTTTCGCCTTTGAGCCCCAGCGGGTAGTTTTCCAGACGCTTTGCGCCAATCTGGCGCTCAACAGCCTGACCAATGTGGAGAGCCATTGGGCCGCCGTGGGTAATGAGGCGGGAGAGGTTCGTATCCCGGAAATCGATTACACCCGGCCGGGAAATTTCGGTGGGTTGGCGGTCGATGGGTTTGATGAAGGCCGCCAAGTCCCCCAGATCGCCCTCGATGACTATCTCGATCTTCCTCATCTCCGGTTTATCAAGGTCGATGTCGAAGGCATGGAAGACAAGGTGCTGCGAGGCGCAGAGAAAACCATCGCAACGCACCGCCCTTATCTCTATTTGGAAAATGACCGGGTGGAGAAATCGGAAGCCCTGATCCGTCAGGTTATGGATATGGGCTACAAGCCCTATTGGCACCTACCGAGGCTATTTGAGCCCAATAATTTTTTCGGCAATGAAGAAAACCTGTTCGGCCGAATCATTTCGGTCAATATGTTCTGCGTGCCTGAAGAGCTTTCACCCGACCTAACGGGTTTCCAACCGGTCGACGACCCGACCGAGCACCCAATGAAACGTCAGGAGTCGTAACCGACCGCCTAGACGTTGAAGCGGAAGTGGAAGACGTCGCCGTCTTTGACGTCGTAGTCCTTGCCTTCCTGGCGCATCTTGCCCGCTTCCTTGGCGCCGTGCTCGCCGCCGCAGGTGACGAAATCGTCATAGGCGATGGTTTCGGCTTTGATGAAACCGCGTTCGAAATCCGTATGGATGACACCTGCCGCCTGCGGAGCTTTTGCGCCGTTGACCACGGTCCAGGCGCGGGCTTCTTTGGGGCCGACGGTGAAGAAAGTCAGAAGGTGGAGGAGGTCGTAGCCGGCGCGAATGACGCGCGCCAGGCCGGTCTCTTCCAGGCCGATGGTTTCGAGGAATTCGGACTTTTCCTCTTCGCTGCCCAACTGGGCGATTTCTTCTTCGATGGCGGCTGAGATGATGACCGCGGCGGAGCCTTCTTTGGCTGCGTAGTCGGCGACTTGCTGGCTCCACTGGTTGCCTTCGGCGGCGTCTTCTTCGGCGACGTTGCAGACATAAAGAACCGGTTTGGTGGTCAGGAGTTGCAGCATCTTGACGCCGCGCTTCTGATCATCGGCGAAGGTCACGCTACGGGCCGGTTTGCCGTTGCGCAGGGCTTCGAGAATGGGGTCGCAAAGGGCGAGCGTTTCTTTGGCCTCTTTGTCGTTTCCTTTGGCGCGCTTGGCCAGGGTTTCGACGCGTTTTTCCAGGCTCTCGAGATCGGCCAGCATCAACTCGGTTTCGATGGTTTCGATATCGCGGATCGGATCGATATTGCCTTCAACGTGGGTGATGTTGGGGTCTTCGAAGCAACGGACCATGGCGATGATGGCGTCGACCTCGCGAATATTGGCGAGAAACTTGTTGCCCAGACCCTCACCCTTGGAGGCCCCGCGGACCAGCCCGGCGATGTCGACGAACTCAAGGAAGGTCGGAATGATTTTCGCCGAGCCCGCCAGTTCGGCCAGCTTGTCGAGACGCGGGTCGGGAACGCCGACGCGGCCCGTATTGGGCTCGATAGTGCAAAACGGAAAGTTGGCCGCTTCGGCGTTGGCCGTGTTGGTTAGCGCATTGAACAGGGTGGACTTGCCCACGTTGGGCAGACCGACGATACCGCAGTTAAATCCCATGTCACTCTTCCGTCTTTTCCGGTTTGTCTTGTTTTTTAGGCTTCGGCGGCTTTAAGGCCGCGGCGACCCGGTTCATAAAATTGGCGTCGTCGCCCTTGGCGACCAGCGGAAACTCATGGGAAATCTCGTCCATGAGCTTGTCGAGCATCTGCTTCTCGACCTTGGAAAAATCGGAAAGCACATGCCCCGTTACGCGATCCTTATCGCCCGGATGGCCGATGCCGAGACGGATACGGCGATAGTCTTTGCCCATATGGGCGTCGATATCGCGCAAGCCGTTGTGGCCGCCGTGGCCGCCCCCTTGCTTGACCCGTAACCGTCCGAGCGGCAGGTCCAACTCGTCGTGGATGACGACTAGATTTTCCGGCTCGATTTTATAAAACCGCGCCGCCTCGCCGACCGACTGGCCCGACTTGTTCATATAGGTCTGGGGCTTGAGGGCCAGCACCTTGACGCCAGCCACCGTGCCTTCGGCCACTTCGCCCTGAAACTTTTTGCGCCAGGGGGAAAAAGAATGGCGGCGGACAATCTCGTCCACCGCCATAAATCCAATGTTGTGGCGGTTCTCGGAATACCCCGCGCCGGGGTTGCCCAGGCCGACCAACAACAGCATGAGGATAAAACCTTATTCCTCGGAAGCTTCTTCTGCTGCTTCCGCGGCGCCCTCTTCGCCTTCCTCGCCTTCTTCGCCTTCGGCTTCTTCGGAAGCTTTCATAACCGTCGGAGCGGCGATGGTGGCGATGGTGAAGTCGCGGTCGGTAATGGTCGGGGTCACGCCATCGGGCAGCTTAATCGCGCTGATGTGGATACCGTCGCCGATTTCCAGACCGGTGAGGTCGATATCGATGGACTGCGGAATAGCGTCGGCCGGGCAGAGCAGGTCGACCTCGTGGCGCACCACGTTGATCACGCCGCCTTTCTTGAGGCCCGGACTGTCTTTCTCATTGAGGAAGTTGACGGCGACGCCGACGGTGACCTTGGTGCCCTTGCCGAGACGCAGAAAATCGACGTGCTCGGGGCGGTCGGTAATCGGGTGCAGCTGGATATCACGCGGCAGAACTTTTTCGGTATCTGTGCCGATTTTGATTTCGGCGATACGGGCGAAGAAGTTGCCGGTCATGATTTCCTTTTTCAGTTCCTTGGGATCCAAGGAAATGATGATGGGGTCTTTCTTTTCACCGTAGATGACGGCCGGAACGCGACCGGAACGACGTACGGCGCGGGCTGCCCCCTTACCGGCCCGCTCGCGGACTTCCGCGTTGAAAACGGATGTATCGGACATGTTGTTTGCTCCATAAAAAAACAACGACGGGCCGACCTCCAGGGGTGCCGGTCCCATGTGAAGCGGTGGATATATTGGGAATAAAGGAGAAAAGCAAGGGTTTTAGAGGGTTTGAGAGGAAAGAAAGTCGTGGATGCCCGGACACCAGTGGGTCAAGTCCGGGCATGATGAGAGAGGGAGGCGGACTCTTTTAAAATTCTTTGCCGTCATAAGGCGGAGCGGTAGCGCAGCGAGCCCACGCACGGAGGGCTTCCCGGCGATTGAGGTCCGCTTTAATCAAACAGTGAGCTGACCGATTGTTCTTCGCTGATTCGGCGGATGGCTTCGGCGACCAGGGGGGCGACCGAAAGTTGTTCGATGTTGTGGGCCAAACGCACGGCTTCGGTGGCCTGGATGCTGTCGGTGATGACCAGACGCTCCAGCGGCGAAGATGAAACGCGGGCCACCGCGCCGCCCGAGAGGACGCCGTGGGTCACATAGGCGGTGACCGATTTTGCGCCCGAGTCCAAGAGGGCCCCGGCGGCGTTGCACAGCGTGCCGCCCGAATCGACGATGTCGTCGACCATGATGCAGTGACGGCCCTTGACGTCGCCGATGATGTTCATGACTTCGGAAACACCCGCTTTCTCACGGCGTTTGTCGATGATGGCGAGATCGGCGTTGATGCGCTTGGCGATGCCTCTTGCGCGGACCACACCGCCCACGTCGGGCGAGACCATCATTACGTCTTCGCCGTCGAATTTTTCCTGAATGTCTTTGGTCAGGACCGGTGCGGCGTAGAGGTTGTCGAGCGGGATGTCGAAAAAGCCCTGGATCTGACCGGCGTGCAGATCGATGGTCAGGCCGCGGTCGGCGCCGGCGGTGTCGATCAGGTTGGCGACCAGCTTGGCTGAGATGGGTGTGCGGGGACCGGACTTGCGATCCTGTCGGGCGTAGCCGAAGTAGGGCATGACCGCGGTGATCCGCCGGGCCGAACCGCGCCTCAGCGCATCGATCATCACCAGCAGTTCCATCAGGTTGTCGTTGGCAGGATAGGAGGTCGACTGAACGATGAAGCAGTCTTCGCCGCGGACGTTTTCTTCGATTTCGACGAAGACCTCCATATCGGAGAACCGTCGTACGCTGGCTTTGGTCAGCGGCTGGTTGAGGTAGGCCGAGATGGCTTCCGCCAACGGCTGGTTGCTGTTACAGGCCAGAATTTTCATCAGTCGACTACCTTTTCGCCGCTTGGGTGGCGCGTCCGCCAACCCTTCTTAGAATTTGCGCCGGAACCTATCAAACCGCTCGGCTGCTGTAAACGCCCAACAGGGGGCTTCCAAATCATCGCCAAAACCGCAAAAGACTCAAGGGGTTCGGCTTGGGGATAACGGGGAAAACCGGGACAAAATATCTGTTTACCGGTTGTGACTGTCGAGAATCCGGCCGACTCCCTCGACCCCGCCCGAAGCAATGGCGTAGGCCAGCGCGCCCCAGGGCTTGTCGAGCCGCCCTTTGGGAATATCGTTGACCTGATTGATCTGGCCCATTTCACCGCCTTTCGGTCCATAGGCGATCCAGGATACCCGGACCCGCTGCTTGTCGCCCCGAGGGGCTGAAACCTTAAACCGACTTTCGACGATCATGGTGGCTTCGGCCTCGCTTCCGGCCATGACGCCGCCGCTTGATTCGATCAGGCGCTTGAAAGCGCGCTCTAAGGCCTGGGCTCCGTCTTTGTTTACGCCCGAGACCGGCCGCAGGTAGATCCGCGCCTTGGGTGGGGCGACCGGAGCAATCGAAGCGTCGGAATCCTGCAGCAGCAGGGCGACCTCGGTGGCGAGATCGTCCGCCGCCATCTGACGGGTCTGATCCGATGAATCCAATACGCTCTCGAATTCGGCGATCTGCGTGCCGTCGGGGCCGAAGAGGAACCAGCGGATATCGTGAATGCCTTCGCCCGAGCGGGTGGTGGAATCGGGGCGGGCCCGTCCGGCCAAAGCGTATCCCGCCGATTCCTGAGGACCGGTAAAGGCTGGAATATTACGTTTGAGCAGAGCGTCCGAAATGGCCTCGGCCAAGGGCTCGCCCAAATGATCGTCAAGCCGCTTCGGCGCACTGACATGAACGCCGATGCCGTCGGAAATCCTCAGCAATTCGTTTTGCGGCGCAGGGGCCGTGGAGAAGGGAATGGAAATTCCTTTAAACGGATTGGGAATCGAACCGAGCGTCTCGCATCCGGTTAGAGACAGGGTTGCAACAACCAGAAAGCCGAACCGCCATTGCTTCATACCCCTAACGCTCCAAGACAATGGCGGAAAGCTGGCGGCCATAGGCGGTTTGGCCGTTAATCTGTTCGCCCTTGAGGGTGGCGCGCCGGTAGCTGAAGAACCGCCCTTCTTCGAGGCAGGTATCGCATGGCGTGGCGATGGATTCCTTGATGCCCTGTTTGAGCAGGCCCTTGCCGATAAAGTCGGGCAGATCGAAGAGGAATTTACCTTCGGTGCGCGCATTGGCGAAAAACAACTGGCTGTCGGGATCGGCTTTTAGAAAGTTTTCTTTGAACTCGGACCCCACTTCGTAAGTCCGTTGAGAGATGCAAGGGCCGACGGCGGCGATGATCCGTTTGCGTTTTGCGCCCAGGGCCTCCATGGCCTCCAGAGTGTTTTCCAGAACGCCGCCGAGAGCGCCTTTCCAACCGGCATGGGCGGCCCCGATCACCTTGGCCTTTTGGTCGGCAAACAAAACCGGTGCGCAGTCGGCCGTCAGGATGCCGAGTGCGATGCCGGGCTTGTTGGTCACCATGGCGTCGGCTTCGACCGAGCGATCATAGGGAATGCGCTCATCGACGGTTACGACGTTGGGCGAATGGACCTGATAGACGGTTACTAAAGCATCGGCGGGCTGACCCAGCATGGCCATGGCGCGGCTGCGGTTTTCGGCGACCTTTTCAATGTCGTCGTCCGACCCGAAGCCGCAGTTAAGCGACCCGAACAGGCCTTCGCTGACGCCGCCGCTACGGGTGAAAAACCCATGGCGGATGGCGGAAAGTTCGTTGAAGGCTGAAACGGTGATCATTCCCTGTCGGTCCTATTGTTCATCAAAACCGGGCGGTATTGGCTGGGCCGGATGAGCCAGGGCCAAAACCTTGAACAGGGTGCCCATTTCGTCTTCGGCAATCAAGCGTTTGAGGGCCGAAGCGATGTCGTCGCGCTGTTCGTCGCTGGCGGTGCGCGACAAAATCTGAGCGCGGGCTTCGATGCCGAGGCGGCGCAGAAACTCGCCTTGTGTCAGGGTGCCGAGTGCGATGCCGGGCTTGTTGGTCACCATGGCGTCGGCTTCGACCGAGCGATCATAGGGAATGCGCTCATCGACGGTTACGACGTTGGGCGAATGGACCTGATAGACGGTTACTAAAGCATCGGCGGGCTGACCCAGCATGGCCATGGCGCGGCTGCGGTTTTCGGCGACCTTTTCAATGTCGTCGTCCGACCCGAAGCCGCAGTTAAGCGACCCGAACAGGCCTTCGCTGACGCCGCCGCTACGGGTGAAAAACCCATGGCGGATGGCGGAAAGTTCGTTGAAGGCTGAAACGGTGATCATTCCCTGTCGGTCCTATTGTTCATCAAAACCGGGCGGTATTGGCTGGGCCGGATGAGCCAGGGCCAAAACCTTGAACAGGGTGCCCATTTCGTCTTCGGCAATCAAGCGTTTGAGGGCCGAAGCGATGTCGTCGCGCTGTTCGTCGCTGGCGGTGCGCGACAAAATCTGAGCGCGGGCTTCGATGCCGAGGCGGCGCAGAAACTCGCCTTGTGTCAGGGTGCCGGAAGCTTTGGCTCCGGCGCGCCTCGCCGCTTGAGCGAGGGCGTCGAAATCCACATGAGCCGTCAGATCGGCTTCGCCCGGTGTTTCGAGCACCGGATGGTAGGCGTGTCCCTTGACCGCTTGCAGCGAATTGCCCAAAGCCGGTTCGCCATAGCCGTAGTCGATGATAAGCGCGCCGCCGCCGAAACGGACGATTCGGGCCGCCAGATCGTTGCAGATGGTTTCGCCGACCGGGCAGGTCTCGGCGATATCGCCTGATTTCTCGGGAAGGTGGACCTTGTTGCCGAGGTCGGCCGGTGGAGAGGGAAGGGTCGTGTTGGTAAAGCACAGCGCCCCGCCGCCGAGATCCACTTGGCGTTCGTACCAGTATTTACCCAGGCGAATGAATTGCCGGATCGGCAGGGCATCGAAGAACTCGTTGGCGACGACAATCAGCGGCCCGTCGGGAAGAGTGTCGATGGTTTCGTGCCAAGTGACCGGTTGATCCAAATGGGCCAAGGCGCTTTCCTGGCGTTCTTTCAGAACCGGGCTGGTTTCGACCAGATGGATGGAAAGGGTTTCCTTGAAACCGGGCAACGTGCCTGCGGCGCGCACCATATCGTGCATCAGCGTACCCCGTCCGGGGCCGATTTCGACGAAGTTGATTTTCTCAGGTTGTCCCATCTGGTCCCAGAGAACGGCGCACCAAAGGCCGATCACCTCGCCAAACATCTGAGATATTTCCGGGGCGGTGGTGAAGTCGCCGCCCCGACCCAAAGGGTCACGGCCTTTGTAGTAGCCGAATTCCAAATCCGCCAGGGCGGCTTCCATGTAATCGGCGACGGCGATGGGGCCGCTTTCGGCGATACGGGATTTCAGCTTGTCCAACAAGGTCATTAAGCGACCCTCTTACGGGCGTAGACGATAAAACCGATCCCAGCCAGAATCATCGGAACCGACAGCGTCTGACCGATGGTTAGGAAGCCGACGTAGCCGTCGGGCACCCGGAAGAACTCCATAGCGATGCGCGCCAAGCCATAGCCGATGAGAAAAATGCCGGTGAGCGTTCCGGCGTGCATCCGAATGGCGTCCCTGCGCCAGAAGATAAACAGGACAATGAACAGGACCAGCCCTTCCAGCCCAGCCTCGTAAAGCTGGCTCGGATGGCGCGGTAGGTCGCCGCCATAGGGAAAGACCATGGCCCAGGGCACGGTCGTCACATGGCCGAAGTGTTCGCCGTTGATGAAGTTGGCGATTCGCCCGAAGAACAACCCGATGGGCGAAGCGCAGGCCACCAGGTCGGCAAGCTGGAGCAGCTCAAGCTTATGACGCTTGGCATAGACGATGGTCGCCAACACCACACCGAGCAGCCCGCCGTGGAACGACATGCCGCCCTTGGTGATGCCGGTGATGATTTCAAGCGGGTGCTCCAGGTAATAGGGAAGGCCGTAAAACAGCGCGAAGCCAAGGCGTCCGCCGAGGATGACGCCGAGCAGCATCCAGACCAGCAAATCTTCCGCTTGTTGGCGATTGACGGCATGGGGGGGCTTGGCCTCGGCCATTTTGCGAAGTGCGTAGATACCGAGCAACAGTCCGGCCACATAGGCTAGACCGTACCAGCGCACCGCAACGGGGCCGATGGAAAAGATGACCGGATCGATGGCCGGAAAAGGCAAGGCGAAAAACATCAGTGCAGGCTCTAGAGATAGGGGTCGTCGGTGTGGAGGAAGCCCTGCACGTATTGCCGAATGCCTTCTTCAAGCGGCGTGAACTGGCTGTTAAATCCGGCTTCGCGCAGCTTGTTCATGTCGGCTTCGGTGAAGTACTGGTACTTATCCCTGATTTGTTCGGGCGTCGGGATGAAGCTGATGTCGGGCTCTTTGTTAAGCGCCGCGTAGACCGCTTTGGCGAGGTCGAGGAAGGTGCGTCCTTGACCGGTGCCGCAATTGAAAATGCCGGAAACGTCGGGAGTGTCGAGCAGCCACATCATGACCTTGATGCAGTCGCCCACCCAAATGAAATCGCGGGTCTGGCCGCCGTCTTCGTAGTCGGGGTGGTGAGACTTAAAAAGGGCGGCGTTTTCGCCTGCGGCGGCCTTGGGATAGATGTGGGAAACCACGCTTTGCATGGCGCCCTTGTGGTATTCGTTGGGGCCGAAGACATTGAAAAACTTCAGGCCCGCCCACTGCGGCGGATGCGGTTCGCCATCCTTCATCTTGCGCAGGATGCGGCGGTCGAACAACACCTTGCTCCAGCCGTAGGGATTTAACGGACGGAGTTTGGCCTGGGCCTCAAGGCTTGCGTCGTCGATAAAACCGTTTTCTCCATCGCCGTAGGTGGCCGCCGAGGAGGCGTAGATCAGGCGGCTGTGGTTTTCGGTGCACCAGTTCCACAGATAGAGCGACAGCTTGAAATTGTTGTCGATGATTTTGTCGGCGTCGGTTTCGGTGGTTGCCGAAATGGCGCCCATGTGAAAGATCGCTTCGATGGACCCCCGGTGGGTATCGAGAAAAGCGGGCAACTCATCGGGATGGATGATATCGGCCAACTCCCGCTTGGCGATATTTTTCCATTTGTCGCCGTGTCGCAGCCGGTCGCAGACCACGATGGGACCGCGCCCTTTTTCTTCCAATGCCGCGACGATGTTGGAGCCGATAAACCCGGCGCCCCCGGTTACAAGAAACATGCGATTGCCCCGCGAGAGATGAAAACCGTAAAACTTTTCAACCGTTATAGGCTTGCGCGGTACGGTGGGCAAGTGAACAGGATATTGCTTTGGTGGAGGGCAGGGACCATAATGCCCCCCGTTTTGACAAAGGATTCCCGTATTCTGGAGAGCGTTATGCAGAGCCGCAACCGAGTATTGACCGATTTCGCCAAAGTCGCCGACGGCGCACTTTCCGCCGTTTCCGGCGTGAAGGGCGAAGTGGAAGGCCTTGTGCGGGCTCAGATCGAACGAATCCTGTTGGATATGGACCTTGTGCCGCGCGAAGAGTTCGAGGTGGTCAAGGCCATGGCGACCAAGGCCCGCGAAGAAAACGAAGCGCTGACCAAGAAGATCGCCGAGCTCGAATCCTTGATGGATCATTGCGGGGCCAAGGCCATGGCGGCCGAGGCTGCTCCGAAAAAAGCCGCACCGCGCAAAACCGCGGTAGCCAAGGGTAAAACCACCACGACCCGCCGCAAAACAGCCGCCAAATCAGCGGCCAAAAAAGACACCTGAACCTCCCCGGTTTTTGCCGTTGCGCCTGGGGTTGAAACCTTTTGTCCACAAGAAAGGTTTTAACCCTGGAAATCGCCCCTTGCATCGGGATTCACATTTTTGCAATCTACTCCTTGTATGGTTTTAAACCATTAACCACAAGATATCGGCGCATGCCCTAGATGTTGTGTCGGTCTCTTGGGCGGGCCTGGGGGAGCTTGGCATTGCTTTGACGGCGCCCGTAGACGTTTCGCCAATGCCCAATGGGGAGGTGGCACGATGGCCGAAACCATGACGATTGAAGAGTACGTCTCACAGACGGCGAATCCTCTCGATCAAATGGAAGCGATCGCACTGAACAACGAGTGGGGGTTCGACCGCCGCTCGAGCGAGGAGCTCTCAATCGAGCTTCCCGGACGGTGGTGCGATTTCAGCCTCTACTTCGCCTGGAGCGAAGACATCAGCGCCTTGCATTTTTCCTGCGCCTTCGACATGCGGGTGCCGGACAATCGGCGCAACGACATTCTCCATCTCTTGGCCCTGATCAACGAAAAGATGTGGCTCGGTTATTTCGGGCTCTGGGAGGAAGAGGGCTTGCCCCTGTTCCGCCACACCACGTTGCTCAGGGGGACCGAAAGCGCTTCACTGGCGCAGTTGGAAGATCTGGTGGAAATTGCGACCGCCGAGTGCGATCGTTTCTATCCGGCCTTCCAGTTCGTCATCTGGGGTGGTAAGACCGCCCGTGAGGCGGTGGACGCCGCGATGATCGATACGGTCGGCGAAGCCTAGGCGCTTCGTTTAAAGAGATAGACGTCGGGCCCCGTTTTGACCGGGCCAGCCCCCGGGCCTTTTCCGCCTGCCGTGTCGCCTGTTGAAATTTTTAAAGGGACCCGAAGGATGAACGGCGGAATACTCATTGTTGGTTGCGGTAAAATGGGCGGCGCCATGCTCGAAGGGTGGATCGACCGCGGAACCGAGCCCCAATCCATTCATGTGGTGGAGCCCAACGGCGAAACCGCCGAAGCTTTGAAAAGCCGATTCGGTGTCAATACTCATGGGAACGCCACGCAACTTCCTGAAGGTTTCGCGCCCGCGGTGGTCGTTCTGGCGGTCAAGCCCCAGGTCATGGATAAGGTTCTGCCCGACTATAAGGGCCTTGCCCGAACAGGGGCCGTTTTTCTCTCCATTGCTGCGGGCAAAACCATCGCTTTTTTTGAAGGTCTTCTGGGCGAAGATGCGGCTATCGTACGAACCATGCCCAATACGCCGGCGGCCATTCGTCGCGGCATGACCGTTGCGGTCGGCAATGCTTGGGTGAGCGATGCCCAGAAAACTCTCTGTACGAGCTTGCTCGAAGCGGTGGGCCGGGTCGAGTGGATCGATGATGAAGCCTTGATGGATGGCGTGGTCGCCGTTTCCGGTAGCGGCCCGGCCTATGTGTTCCTTTTGGCCGAAGCCATGACCCAGGCAGGCGTTAAGGCTGGGCTACCGGAAGCTTTTGCCGCCAAGCTGGCCCGTCAAACGGTCGCCGGTGCGGGGGAGTTGCTCTTCCGGGCCGATGAAGAACCCGCGGTTCTGCGCCAGAACGTGACCAGCCCCGGCGGAACCACGGAGGCGGCCTTAAATGTCTTGATGGCCGAAGATGGTCTGCAGCCGGTCCTCGATGCCGCAATTGCCGCCGCCGCCCGGCGATCCAAAGAGTTGGGTTGATCGACAGTTTTTCTTGTTACAGTTATTTTGCAAAAGCGAAAAATAATCTGAATTACGCCATAAGTCATTGAAAACGCGACGAACAATATTTTTGTGCGGTGCACAATAAAATATTGACTTTTGTGCGTCGCAGCATTACTATTGCGACAAGTGAAGGCCGAAAGGCGATTTTTTTGTGGAGCGATCCAATGGCGAAAAAGGCAAACGGTATGAACAACGTGTTTGATTTCGATCCGACCAAATTTATGGGCGGCTTCGACCCCGCAAAGGTCATGGGCGACTTTGACCCAAGCAAAATGATGAATGAATTCAACAAAGCGATGACCGACCTCAAGGTTCCGGCCGTCGATGCGGCTCCGCTGATGGAAGCCCAGCGTAAGAACATGGAAGCCCTGGCTGCAGCCAACAAACTGGCCCTCGAAGGCGTCCAGGCTGTTTTCAAGCGTCAGGCTGAAATTCTTCAGAAGACCCTCGACGAACTGCAGGGCAACCTGAAAGACGTTTCCGACGCCGGTAGCCCGCAGGATGCGGTCGCTAAGCAGGCCGACATCGTTAAGGCTGCTTTTGAAACCGCTCTGGGCAACATGCGTGAGCTGGCCGAGATGGTTTCCAAGTCCAACACCGAAGCTTTCGACACCGTGAACAAGCGTTTCGGTGAAAGCCTCGAAGAGTTGAAAGATCAGGTCCTGAAGCTCAAGCAGTAGCTTCTACTCCCCTCCCGACCTGTTCAAAAAAAGGGCCGCTTCCTCCCCCCAGGGAAGCGGCCTTTTATTTTGCCTGCAACGATCTCCTGATCACATTTTCAGTTTGCTCTGGAGTTCCTTGAAAAAGGTGCTTGATTGCTGCCGATAGTCCGGCTCGTCATCGTCTTCTTCGGTCAAGGAGGACATCTCGTAGACGCGGGCGGCCAGTTCCAGCTGGCTGGCGTTTTTCGTCGCCGCTTCGAGCGTATTGTTGATGTCGCGCTGAAGGATTTCTACTGTGCTGCGCAACTGAGATAGGCGAGCCAGGATTTCGTCCTTCTCGGCGTTGGTCGATGCGAGAGCTTCCTCAAGCGACCAGATCTGTTCGGTTAGCTGAACCATCTGTTCGGCTTCAGCCCGTTGGGCGTCCATGAGGAGAGCGTTGTTCTCAGCTTGGGCGATGACCTGGGCGTGAAGTTCTTCTATTTGTTTTTCAGCGGTGCGAAGCAGGTCTTTGAGATCGGCGTCTTTTTCATCTTCCGACATAGCGCCAAGCTCCTTCCCGTGCCGTTAGACCCTAGTTTCCGCTCTTCCCCCGGGCGACGCGGAGCAGAACGATTATGATGTAGATAGGGATGACGACGGCGGCGCCAATCAGTACGTAGCCGAGACCCCAGTCGATCAGCTTGGCGCCGAACTGGACGAACCATTCAAACAACCCGCCGAGAGACGATAACAGGTTCTCCGGGTTGATATTCAGAAACTTCAGCAGCATGCCGACGATCAGTGACAGCACCAGCAGCTTGATGATCGTCGCGCCAATATTCCGGGGCATGAGTCGTTTTCCCTATTTCTTACCTATTTCGACTTAAGAGCGTCGATTTTCTTGTCGGTGTTGTATTTGTTAATCGCCCAGACGGCCCAGATGGCGGCCGGAATCCAGCCGATCAGGGTAAGCTGTAGAATGAGACAGATAACGCCCTGGACCGGGCGACCAATGGTGAAAAACACAAACCAGGGAATCAAGAGCGCGAGAAGCAGACGAATCATGAACTTGTCCTTCTTTTAGAATGCTTTCAGACCGTTATCAAATTTCTACCTTGTGTCTCGCTTTTGGGCAAGAAAACATCCACCGCCTAAAGGGGAAGCTGCAACCGGACCCGTAACCCGCCACTCGGCGAGTCGCTCAAAATAATTTCTCCCCCGTGACCGCGCATAATGTCGCGGGCGATGCTCATGCCGAGGCCGACGCCGCCGGTGTCGGGATTGCGAGAGTCTTCCATTCGGTAGAAAGGACGGAAGACTTTGTTGCGCTCTTCCTCGGGGATGCCGGGGCCGTCATCGTCGATGGTCACCTCAATGGCGTCACCGCGTTTACCGGCCCTCACTGACAAGTGGTCGCCATAACGGATGGCGTTATCGATCAGGTTGGTTACGCAGCGCTCGAAACCGTTCGGCTTCAAAGGCAGGGAAAGGTCGCCTTCCAGATGAAGGTCGATCAGGCCGCCTTTCCGGCGGGCCCGCTCGACGACGCCTTGGAGGAGAGTGTTCAAATGTGTCGTGCGCGGTTTTTCGTCTCCTTCGCCCCGGGCGAAGGCGAGATACCCTTCAAGCATCCGGCTCATTTCCGAGATGTCTTCCTTAAGCTCGGCGACGCCGTCTTCTTCACTCAATAGGGCGAGTTGCAGCTGCATGCGGGTTAAAGGCGTGCGCAGGTCGTGACTGACCCCGGCGAGCATTTTGGTCCGTTCGGTGATGTGGCGCTGGATGCGATCACGCATTTCGATAAAGGCGGAAGCGGCCTGACGGACTTCCTGGGCCCCTTCCGGCTTGAAGTTCGGCGTGTCGCGCCCTTTGCCGAAAGCGTCGGCGGCCCTGGCGAGGCGGCGGATCGGCCGCACCTGATTGCGCATGAAGATCACCGCGACGGTGAATAAAATAAGGGAGGTGCCGGTCATCCAGAGGACGAAGACGTAGGTTGTTGAACTGAACAGCCGTTTACGCGTGGTGACGACCCGTAAAACTCCTTCCGACAATTGAACCTGAATAATGAGCTTTTTGTCGAATGTCAGGGTGTCGATGGTGAAGGGCTTCTCCACCCGTTCACGCATGGCGTCGCCCAGGTTGCTCACATGGCGGTCGGGATAGGGGCCCAAAGGGCTGTTGCTCAATATGGCGTCTTTTTCGACGGAAATCGCCATCTCCATCCGATCTAAGGCCATTAGTTGAAGCCAGTCCATGTCGAGGGTTTTGCCTTCGCGCCGGATGATCTCAACCACGGCGCCGATGTCGCCGGCCAAGGCCTTGGCCAACCGTTCGCTGATCTTGTCCCAGTGGCTTTCGTAAAAAATGAAGGCCGAGACCACTTGCAGCAGCACCAAAGGCGTCACGATGATCAGCAGGGAGCGCCCCAGAAGACTCTTGGGCAGTATTTGCTTGATTAAAGATGACTGTTTGGCCTGCTGTTCCATGAGCGCCTTTCCGTCAATCGGGCCTGAGCCTATATCCCTGACCGCGTACGGTCTGGAGATAGCGCGGTTGTTTGGGATCCGGCTCGATTTTTTTGCGCAGCCGGGTGACCTGAACGTCGACGGTTCGGTCGCTACTGTCGGTCCCGCCGACTCGGCGGCTTAACTCTTCACGGCTGAGAATGGCTTCCGGGTTTTCGACGAGGGCTTTTAGGAGGGCGATTTCGGTGGCGGTGAGGCGGATGATTATTTCGCCTCGCCGCAATTCCTCCCGGCCGTAATTGAAAACCACTTCGCCGAGTTGAATTTCTTCAGGCGTTTCGGCTTTCTGCGGCAGTCGTTTTAGAATATTGCCGATTCTCAAAAGCAGTTCGCGAGGCTCGAAGGGTTTGACCAGATAGTCGTCAGCGCCATGCTCAAGCCCGGTAATCCGGTCATCGGGTTCGCCCATGGCGGTGAGCATCAGAATGGGAATGTCGCTCCCCGCTTCGCGCAGAGATTTTGCGAAGTCCAGCCCGGTTTCGCCCGGCATCATTAAATCAAGGACGATGAGGTCGAAGGCCAGACTCGTCAGTTTTTTGCGCGCCGCTTCTGCAGACTCTGCCGATGAGACGAAAAAATCGTTATCCGCCAGGTATTTGCTGAGCAGGTCCCGGAGGCGTTTATCGTCGTCTACGACGAGAATATGGGGCAGGTCTTCCATCATGGAGGTTAGTATGCCATGCCGGGACTGAGGCGGCGAGAGGCGATTATCCCTCCGAATTCCGATGGTCGTAACGCTCGAAATGGGCCTTTTCGTCGGTGATGCCCCGCAAGACCTTGCGGAAGCCCTCCACAGCCTCGGCTCCGGCTTCCCGGTAGGCCTTGGCGATCCGCGCCCTTTGGGTCTCGGAGAGTTCCTTTTCCAGCGCCTTGCCTTTGTCGGTCAGGTAGAGGAGGCGCTGTCGCCGGTCTTTCTCGCCGGTCTTTTGCTCGATGTAGCCTTCATCGACCATTTGCTTAAGCACTCGGGAGAGGCTCTGCTTGGTGATCCTCAAAATGCCGAGGAGCTCACCGACCATCATCCCCGGCTGGCGGCCGACGAAATAAATCACCCGATGGTGAGCGCGGCCGAAGCCCCGCTTGGCGAGAATGGCATCCGGTTCGCCGGTAAAGTCCCGGTAGGCGAAAAACAGAAGCTCGATGCCCTGGCGAATCTCCTCTTGGCGGAGAAACAACGGATTGGCTCGGGTTTTGGTCTCGGCCATGGTCGATCCTGATCGTCAAATGTCGCAGTCATGAAAAATACGTCAGTAATATTGACATATATGCCAGAAAATGGTACCAGACGCAACATCATTCCTATAAACCCATAGAATTTAGAAAGAAAGTTTCATGGCTGGTGCACCTTTTGATGATCGCGACGGTCTGATCTGGCAAGACGGAAAGCTTATTCCCTGGCGGGACGCGACCTTGCATGTTCTCTCTCACGCCCTTCACTACGCTTCAGCGGTATTCGAGGGGGTGCGCGTTTATAACGGCAAGGTGTTCAAGTTGACCGAGCACAGCCAGCGGCTCATCGATTCCGGCGAAATGCTGGGCATGAAAATACCCTATACGGTGGAAGAGTTGGATGCGGCGACCCTTGAAACGGTCAAGGCCAACAACATCGTTGACGGTTACATCCGTCCGGTCGCCTGGCGAGGCAGCGAAATGATGGGCGTTTCGGCTCAGCAGACGAGCATTCATGTCGCCATCGCCACCTGGGAATGGCCGTCCTACTTCTCGCCCGAGATGCGCAAGAAGGGCATCCGGCTGACCCAGTCCAAATGGCGGCGGCCCGCCCCGGATACGGCCCCCGTTCACGCCAAGGCGGCCGGTCTTTACATGATCTGCACCATGAGCAAGCACTCGGCAGAGGACAAGGGCTACGACGATTCTCTGTTCCTCAACTGGAAAGGCCAGATCGCCGAGGCGACCGGGGCCAACATTTTCCTGCTCATGCCGGATGGCAAGCTTCATACCCCGACGCCCGACTGTTTCTTGAACGGCATCACCCGCCAGACGGTGATCGGGCTGGCCAAGGAAAACGGCTACGAAGTGGTTGAGCGGGAGATCGAGCTTGAAGAACTGGCCGACGCTCAGGAAGTCTTCGTCACCGGGACGGCGGCTGAAGTGACCCCGGTGGGCGAGATCGACCAGTATAAGTTCACCCCCGGTAAGGTCTGCGAAACTCTGATTGAAGCCTACGAAAAAGCCGTCGGCAAAACAGCCTAACCGGACTTTCCCCAAGACAAATCAGAAGGCCGCCGACAAACCGGCGGCCTTTTTCTATTCGGGTTCGGTGGGCTCGGCGTTGCCGTTGTCGGCGAAGGAACGTCGCGCGCCTGGGTAGTCGACGGATTCCGTCAGTTCTCGGGTCAGGAAGTTAAAGGCGTCGTCGACCGAATTGGTCCGATACATCAGGTCCAGGTCCACTGTGTCGATGGTGCCGAATTCAGCCAGGGCTTCAAGGTTGAACACCTTGTCCCAATAGTCGTCGCCGTAGAGCACGATGGGCATTTTTTTGGTCACCACCTTGGTTTGAACCAGGGTGAGGATTTCGAACAATTCCTCCAGTGTGCCGAAGCCGCCGGGCATGACGACGATGGCTTTTGCGAGATAGGCGAACCAGAACTTCCGCATGAAGAAGTAATGAAACTCGAAGCAGAGCTGCCGGGTGATGTAGGGGTTTTCGTGCTGCTCCATGGGGAGCGAGATATTGAAGCCCAGGTTGACGCCTTTGGCTTCCGAAGCGCCCCGGTTGGCGGCCTCCATGATGCCCGGTCCGCCGCCCGTGCAGACGACGAAACGCCGATCGTCGCCTTTGAGGTTCTTCGACCACTCGGTCATCCGAAAGGCCAGTTGGCGGGTTTCTTCGTAGTAGCGCGAGAGTTTGAGGCGTTCTGCCGCTCGATCAATGGCCGTTTCGCCCGACGCCTCCGCCATTTCCTTGCGGGCCTGCTCTTCGGAAGGAATGCGGGCCGAGCCCATAAAAACGATAGTGTCTTGGATATTATATCGGGCGAGCCGTGATTCGGGCTCCATGAACTCCGACATAATCCTCAATGCCCGACCGTCCCGGCTCTCAATGAAATCCAGGTTTTTATAGGCCATAATCGGCCATTCAATATCGTCTGAACCCATTTTTCGCCTTACCCTCTCGCGCGTTTTTGTATCATTTGATCGCACTATAGGTGATCGAAACGGCAAGTCCCAAGCCGATAAGCCGTCAGATGTTGTTTTTATTATTTGTCGGGGAGTTCTTTGATGGGGCGACAACCCATGGAATTGTAAGGCAGTTTTGATGTCACGCCTTGCCCCATGCCATAGGTTCCCTGTTTTAGAATCACTGTCTTGACCAGCTTTTTACGCAGAGTCTTGTTGATCACATATTTGACCCGCTTTTCCAGGTCGTCATAAACCGGCTGGTTCTTGGCGTCGATCTCGATTTCCTGGCCGAAGGTCGAGCTGATGAGAGCCTCGCGAACCCTGTTCTTCTTCTTGCAGACAGCTTTCGCCGCTTCTTTGTCGGCGGTTTCCAGGAAGGGCGTCGTCGGCACTTGTCCTACGGTCTCGCCGTTCTTTACGGCATCGACCATGAAGCCGAGGAGTTGAACGTAATAGGGGCCATCCTCTTCCGCTTGGGCCGTGGGGGCGGCGAGAGGGGTTAATAAAAGTACGGTAAGACTGAGGTAAGCAAAATGTTTCACGGTTTTTCTCGGCTTTGTTTTGGTTTGTCGGTTAAACGGCGCAACCCTTTTTCTTAATCAGTATAGACCGGATAACATGCTCTTGTTTCATTCGTGTTTTATGAGGTGGTCCAGTTCATTGATTTTTGTGGTCCCGCCCCCAGCGTTCGGCGGCGGCGTCATCCGATTCGCGGGCGTCTACCCAGTCGCCGCCTTCCGGGGTTTCTTCGAGCTTCCAAAACGGCGCCTTGGTCTTGAGCCAGTCCATAAGGAACTCGGCGCTCTCAAAGGCCGCCTGACGATGGGAAGAGGCGGTGACAACCATGACGATTCTGTCTCCTGGCAGTAATCTACCATAGCGGTGAATGATAAGACAGTCCTCCAGCGGCCAGCGGTCCCGCGCCTGGGCCTCGATGCGGGCCAATTCTTTTTCGGTCATGCCGGGGTAGTGTTCGAGGGTCATGGCGTTAATCTGCCGGTCGTCCTGTCCGGCGTGCATGTCGCGCACCAGACCGACGAAGCTGCAGAGTGCGCCGATGGCGTGATTGTCTTTGGAGAGCGCTTCCATTTCCGCGCCGGGATCGAAATCCTGTTCTTGGACGCGCACCGTCATAATTAACCTCCTGTCACAGGGGGGAAAAAGGCCACCTCATCGCCCGTTTTGATCGGGTGGTCGAAGGCGACGTGTTCCTGGTTGACCGCCGCGCGGATTACTGAGGGATCATTGAAGGCGTCGGCGTAGCCTTCGCCGCGCTCTTTCAGCCAGTCGATCAGTTGCTGCACGGTTTGCACATCTTCCGGGGCGGAAACCTCCTCAGAAGAAGCGCCGATTTTATTGCGCAGCCAGGCAAAATAGAGAACTTTCATCGCGCCACCTCGTTGAACGGGAGAAAGTCGATCAGGTCGCCTTCCTTTACTTCGGTTGTTTCCTCGGTCAGTTCAATCAATCCGTCGGAAAAAACCATGGAGGAAAGGATGCCCGATCCTTCCGAATGAAATTTAAGTGCAAGAGGGCCTTCGGCATCTTGGCCGAGCCGCGCCCGGAGCCATTCCCGGCGTCCCGCCTTCTTGTTGCAGGAGAAACCGGCGCGCACCTTGTAGGTCGGGGCATCGATAATCGCCCGGCCGGAAAGCCGCATGAGCACGGGGCGGCCGATCCTAAGGAAGGTGACCAAGGCGGCGACCGGATTGCCCGGCAGACCGATGAAGGTCTTGCCTTTGACCTGACCGAGCGCAATGGGCCGACCCGGCTTGATGGCGAGTTTCCAGAAATGCAGTTCTCCCAAGGCCTCGACGGCTGCCTTGACGTGGTCTTCCT
>CBDUMN010000042.1:0-28492 GCA_965368335.1 uncultured Rhodospirillales bacterium | reverse complement strand
GCGACACCTGGAGCCCTTTGTTTAACCTGTTCACTCCTAGGTGGGCTCCTCCCAAATAGGCTTCTTGAACGCGCGGGTCACCCTTGATGTCCTGAGGCTTCCCTTCGGCAATCACCGTTCCCTGGGCGAGAACACTGATTTTGGTGGCCAGCGAAAACACCACATGCATGTCGTGCTCGATAACCACCTTGGTGATGCCGCGTTCTCCGATCTTCTTAAGAAGGTCGATGGTATTGTTGGTGTCGGCGCGGGACATGCCGGCCGTCGGTTCGTCAAGAAGCAGGAGTTTCGGATCCTGAACCAGACACATGGCCAGTTCCAAACGCCGTTTATCTCCTCGCGACAGACTGGAGGCGATCACATGACGTTTCTCCGCCAAGCCGATATCTTCGAGGATATGCTCGGCCTTATCGAGGATATCACCCTGTTTATGGACCCCGCCCCAGCCATTGAGCTTGAACGCGCCATCCCGTTTCGCAAAAGCCGGGATCATGGCGTTTTCAAGGATCGATAGCTCGCCAAACACCTCAGGTGTCTGGAAAACCCGTGCGACACCGGCCTGATTGATTTCGTGCGGCGTAATTCCAAGCAACGAGGTTCCGCCGAACATGACCGAACCGGTATCCGGGATCAGGCGGCCGACAAAGCAGTTGAGCAATGTCGATTTGCCTGCTCCGTTGGGACCGATGATAGCGTGAACGGCGCCTTCTTCGACATTCAGGTTGACTTCGTTAAGCGCCTTGAGGCCAGCGAAGTTTTTGTTGATGTCTTTAACTTCGAGAATAGTACTCATTGGTTTCCGTTCCCTTATTCGCCTGGTCCGGCCGAAACGGGAGCTTCATCTTTTGCCCCCCGGCGCGTGACAAAGTTATAGAGACGGCGGAAGCCTTCAACGGCGCCACCCGGCAGATAAATCACGATAATCATAAAGAGTAGGCCTAGAGTTAAGTGCCAACCTTCGCCAACGAAGAGCCCTGTGAAAGAAACGACGGCGCCTTCCATGAAGTCCGGTAGGAAAGAGAAGATATCGTGCAGAACCGATTCGTTAAACGACGAGAAGATGTTCTCGAAGTATTTAATAACGGCCGCGCCGATAATCGGCCCGAGCAAGGTGCCCACCCCACCCAGGATGGTCATCAGAACGACTTCCCCGGATGCGGTCCACTGCATGCGTTCTGCACCGGCCAGCGGGTCGGTACAGGCCATCAAGGCGCCAGCCATACCGGCGTACATCCCCGAAATAACAAAAGCGGCCAGGGTGTAGGGCTTCGAATCGAGGCCCGTATAGTTCATCCGGTTCTGGTTGGTCTTTACCGCTTTCAGCATCATGCCGAAGGGAGAGCGGAAAATTTTCACTGAGATAAAGAACCCAATGATCAGCAATACGGCGCAGAAGTAGAAGCCAGGGTAGCCCGTCAGGCCCATATTGAAGAAGTTGGTCGACGGCAGGCCTTGAGCAACTTCAACACCGAAAGCTCCATCGATGATCCGCGGGTCCTGCCGGGTTAGTTGGAGACCGGTTTCGCCGTTGGTGATGGGGGTGAGGACGGAGTAGGCCAAATTGTAAGACATCTGGGCAAACGCCAAGGTCAGGATTGAGAAGTAAATTCCCGACCGGCGCAAGCTGATGTATCCAATGATCAGCGCGAAGATACCGGACATCAGAACGCCGAACAGAACGGCTGGCAGAACGTTCATGGTGAACAGTTTGAACGACCAGACGGCGGTGTAGGAACCGACCCCGAGGAAGGCTGCGTGGCCGAATGATAGATAACCGGTCAATCCGAACAGGATGTTAAATCCGATGGCGAAAATCCCAAAAATGGCGAACCGTTGCATCAGGTCGGGATAAGCCGCTCCTAATGGCGCCAGCCAAATGGGCATGGTCAATACGGCAACCGAAAAGGCTGCAATAAGGATAAGGTCTTTTACTGAAGTATTGGCGATCATGTTCTAGCTCTCCATCACACCTTTGCGGCCCATCAGGCCCCGTGGGCGGACCAGCAGAATGACCACCGCGACGAGATAGATGATGATTTGGTCGATACCGGGGAAGATCGCCTTGATTTCATTCATCGAGGCGAAGGACTGCATGATTCCCAGCAGAAAACCAGCGGCGACGGCTCCCGGTAGAGAGCCCATCCCACCGACGACCACAACAACGAAGGACAGAACCAGGAAGTCCATGCCGAGATGATAGTCGGGCGGAAGAATGGGGGTGTACATAACGCCCGCCAAACCCGCGACAACCGAGGCGATGCCGAAAACGATGGTGAAGCGGCGTTGAATGTTGATGCCGAGGAGCTGCACCGTGTCCCGATCAGCCATGCCGGCTCGGACGACCATGCCAAATGTGGTGAACTGAAGAAATGCGAAGACCATGGCGATGACGATTGCGGCAAAGCCGAAGTAGACCAAGCGCCACCATGGGTAAACCACAGAATCCCCAAGCCCCAATAAAGCGCCGACGTTGGCGCTTCCGGCAACCACGTCCGGCGCTGGGGTGGGAATCGGGTTGGCGCCAAATTGCGCCTTAATAATTTCCTGAAGGACAATCGCCAGACCGAAGGTGACGAGAATTTGTTCCGCGTGTGGGCGTTTATAGAAACGCTGAATGAGGCCGCGCTCCATAACCACTCCGACTATCGCCATGATTGGGATAGCAAAGAGGATGGCCAGCGGGACCGTGTAGTCGATGATCTCCGCGCCGGTTTTTCCAAACCAGATTTCGAGGTAGGGAATTTCTTTGTAAGCGTCAAAAAAAGTAACGGAGGTGTCTTTAACTTTTTTCGACAGCGTCAAAAGATGCTGTAGGGAGACCGCACAAAACGAACCGAGCATAAAAAGGGCCCCGTGGGCGAAGTTCACCACCCCAAGGGTGCCGAAAATCAGCGTCAGACCCAAAGCGATGAGAGCGTAAGCTCCACCTTTATCCAGTCCGTTGAGAAGTTGCAGAACAAACGCGTCCATAGTTCTCAATTCCGTAAATTAGAAAAAAATGATTCCAGCCGCAGGGATAATCGGCCCCCCCTTTTTTTAAGGGGAGGCCGATATCCAATGCAGGGAATAAGGTGCTTAGACCTTATACGGGCCCAGCTCGCCACCGAAGATTTTGGCGTCATAGGTGACCTGCTTGGCCGGAACTTCCTGAACCACGTTCAAAAGGTCGAACTGGCTGGACGGATTTTCATTACCCCGCACGACCAGAACATCCTTGAAGCACTGGTGATCTTCGGCGCGGTAAAGGGTTTTTCCGTTACCCGTGCCGTCGAATTCAAAGCCTTCCAGAGCCTTGATGACTTCCGGTGGATAGAAGGTGCCGGCCCGCTCACAGGCGTCTGCATAGAGCAGCGTCTGAACGTAGCAGGTATGGGCAGCCATTGAGGGCGGGAAGCCGTATTCCTGACCGAAGGATTTGACGAAGGCTTGTGAGCCGGCGTCCTGCAGTGACCAGTTCCAGTTGGTCGTGCCGAGGATACCTTTGATGTTTTCGCCAGCGCCCTGAGCCATCAGACGAGAGAACAGCGGAACGATGATCTCAAAGTTCTTGCCGTTGACCTGCTTGTCTTTAAGACCGAACTGAATCGCCTGGGTCAAGGAGTTGATCATGTCCTTGCCGTAATGGTTCAGGATCAGTACGTCAGCGCCCGAGTTGAGAACCGGGGTGATGTATTGCGAGAAGTCACCAGCGCCGACCGGGGTCTTAACCGTCTTGGTGGTTTTCCAGCCGAGTGCCTCAGTGGTGTTCTTGATCGATTCTTCCTGAGTCCAACCCCAGGTGTAGTCGGCGGTCAGATGATAGGCCTGGCGCTCTTTGCCGTACTCTTTTTCGAGCACCGGACCGAGGGCCGCACCGGACATATAAGCGTTGAAGAAGTGGCGGAAGCCATAACGACGCTTGTCTTTACCCGTGGTGTCGTTGGAGTGGGTCAGGCCAGCCATGAAGATGGTGCCCATTTCCTGACAAAGACCCTGAACGGCGATAGCGACGCCGGAGGACGAACCGCCGGTAACCATCAGAACGCCGTCTTTTTCAATCATCCGCTTGGCGGATGCGCGAGCGGCGTCAGACTTGGTCTGAGTGTCGCCGGTCACATATTCGACCTTTTTGCCCAGGACGCCGTTACCTTTAAGGGCCAGCGGCTTCATGGTGTTGAGCATGCCGCCGTCGCCTTCGCCGTTGATGTGTTTGACAGCGAGTTTGTAAGCGCGCAGCTCGTCAGCGCCCTCATCAGCATAGGCGCCCGTTTGCGGTACGTTGAAGCCCAGCTTAATTGATTTGGCGTCGCCCGGATTATTCCGGAAATCGGCAGCCCATGCGTCGCGGGTAAAGAAGTATGGCGTGGCGAGGCCAGCCGTAGCAGCCGCAGTCCCTTTCAAGAAAGCGCGGCGGTCAAAACCTTTATCCTTGAGGAAATTCCCCATGGTTGTCTCCCTGTTCTGTGACAATTGAAACGATGCTCAGAGGAAGGACCCCCTTAAACACGTTGATGCTCCCTGCGAGCGTATCTTTTAAGTTTCGACTGACTCTTAGACGGGATTTTGTAAAATTTCAATAACTCGTTGACGTCATTGCGTTTTTTTGTAAATTATAAAATTATGTAAATGATAATTTGTAAATTATTTGCCTTGCGCTGCAGCAATAAAATCGGCATTTGGATGTGTATTTATGGCCCGTGCTCCTATTGGATTGAAGATTAGAAATAGCCGGAAAGAGATCGGTATTACGCAGGCTAACCTTGCCAAACGTCTTGGAATATCAGCGTCCTATCTCAATCTTATCGAACACGACAAGCGAACGATTAGCGGCAAATTGCTGAAGCAGGTTTCTGAGGCTTTGGGGCTTGATGTCGGCAGTTTGGACGGTGCTGCAGAGCGGCGATTGATTCTCGACTTAAATGAGTTGGCGGCAGATTCCCTCTTTGACAATCTCAACCTGTCGCGAGGGGCCGCATCTTTTTTGGTCGGACAGCATTCGGGTTGGGCGCGGGCTCTCGTCACGCTGTATCGCACCTACCTCGATCAGGAGCAGACGATCACCGCCTTGTCTGATCGGCTGACGCATGATCCGTTTCTTGGTGAAGCGATTTTGAAGGTCTTGACCAATGCGGCGGCAATTCGTTCAACAGCCGAAATTCTCGATTCAGTGGACGACCTTTCTGAAAATGAGTTGCAGAGATTTCATGGAAACCTGGTTTCGGAGAGCCGGAAGCTATCCGAAGTGGTCGGGAGTCTCTCCACCTTTTTTGATAAGGCCAATGCCAAGACACGCTCGTTGACGCCTGCCGAAGAGGTTGATGACTTTGTTATGGAGCGGAATGGATATTTTCCACGCTTGGAAGACGCGGCTTTGGCGTTGCGCAAGGCAATTCAAGGTGACGGTCTTTTTTCGGAAGCGTCGCTTATAAGTTATCTGGAAAACCAGCATGGCGTGACGGTCAAACGGGGCGGTGGGGGGCTGACGGGAGCCGGAATTTCTCATAATCAGTGCTTGTATGTTCCCCAGTCTCGCACCCTTGAAGTTCCTGATTTCGCTTCTGCTGCGACGAGGCAGTTTGAAATCGCCTGGCTGTTGGTCGAGTTGTCGTTGGCTTCGGTTATCGATCACGAATTACAAGACGCCGACCTGCTGAGTTCGGACCCGGCCCATCACAGGGCGGCCCGGGACCTGATGGAGTATTTGGTCAACGCATTGCTATTGCCTTATGGCGAGTTTTTGCAGGATGCGCTGGACGCCCGTTACGATATTGATCTTCTCGCGCGCAAATATACCGTCGATTTCGAATCCGTTTGTGTTCGTCTGGTCACCTTAAGAAAACCGGGCGCTGAAGGAATCCCGTTCGCACTTTTACAGACCAACCCGGCTGGATATGTCATTAAGCGGTTTAATTTGCCTCACCTGCCGATCCCGCGATATGGCAGCGCCTGTCCTCTATGGAGCATATACAGCTGCTTCCAAACGCCGGGGCAGATCGTCCGTCAATTGGCGGCCCTCCCCAACGGGGACCGTTTTCTTTTCTTTGCCCGGGCCAATGCCCGCGAGCAGCCGAGTTTTTCCCAGGCGCGGGTGTTGCGATCAACCATGCTGGCCTGCAACGCATTGCATGCCGATAAGACGGTCTATTCGGATGGCCTTGACTTTTCTTCCAAAGCTTTGGCCGATCCGGTGGGGCTGAATTGTCGGTTGTGCAATCGTCAGGAATGCCCTTATCGTGAAGAAGACGCGATCATGGGCGAAGAGCGTGAAGCGCTACGTCGAGTTTGATTGCCGTCAAGGAACAACGGGGTTATCGTTCAGTTTGATAAGAAGACCAATCAAAAACAATCAGTCGATAATAATTGACGAAATAGGAAGAGGCAGTGTCGCATTCAGTCCTGATCGCCGAAGATGAGAAGAATATTCTTGAAGCACTCTCGTTCATTTTGTCACGGGAGGGGTATGCCGTTGCAAGCGCGCTGGACGGTAATGCGGCTATCGAGCATATGAGAGACAACAAAACCGATTTGCTCATCCTCGATGTCATGCTGCCGTATAAAAACGGTTTTGAGGTCTTAAAGACGGTGAAAACCGATCCCAGCCTGGGAAACGTTCCGGTCATTATGCTGACAGCCAAAGGGCAGGCGCAGGATCGGCAGACCGCCGAGCAAATGGGCGTCGATGCATTTGTCGCTAAACCATTTTCCAATCAGGAAATCGTAGAAACGGCCAAGCGGTTACTGAGCCGCTAAATCCTAATCCGCCGACTCTTGACGCCGGTTCCCGGCTGTTCGACAATCGGTCGCCGTATTGTGGTCGATAGGGGTAGGAGTGGGTATGAAAGCCATTATTGCAGGTTCTCGTCATATTGAGGACTTTGAAGCGCTAAAAGTAGCCGTAAAAGATTCCGGTTGGGAAATTTCCGAAGTCGTTTCCGGCGGCTGTCGGGGGGTCGATTGCCTGGGGGAGCAATGGGCGCAAGAAAACGGAATTCCAGTAAAGCAATTCGTCGCCGATTGGGTCACCTACGGTCGTACGGCCGGAGAGCTTCGCAATCGTGAGATGGCGCGTTATGCCGATGGGCTGATCATCCTGTGGGATGGCAAAAGCCCTGGCGCCAGTTGCATGATGAGAGAAGCTACGAAAGAGGGGATCGATATCCACAACCAGATTTATGGCATCGACATGCACGATCTGGAGACGACGGAACAGGCGATTCTCGATTACTATCGGTCCGGGCGTGGCCGCCTCGTATATTTGCAAGGGCATTGGGGATGGGAGGAGGCGCACGAAGATGCTCCCGAGGTCAATCCATACGCCATCGATGAGTTGCTGCAGCGCGGGGTTATGGAAGAAGCCACCATGAAAATTCTGAAAATCTCCAGCTAAACAACCTTTCAGTACCGGGTCCTGACCCTAGCGCAAGCTTCAGTCTCTTTTGGTCTGAGCCGTCATCTCCTTTGGAAAACAAAGCCCTAATTAATTTTTGTTCCTCTCGATCAGCAAAAATCATTTTCGGGGTTGTTTCTACAGCGACATTGTGGGAAACGTATATTAACAAAAAATAATATAAATATATCCGTATACGCTAAGGGGAGCGCCCAATGTCGAAAGCTATTTCAAAGCTTTCCGTCTTGCTGACTTTCACTCTGTTCCTGCTGGGAGGGCAAATCGCCCAGGCAGATACGTCATCCAGTGCGCCTGAGCTGCAGGAGAAGGCGCCGATGACGGTTTTGGGTGAAGCGGCCCCGGAAGGTTTCGACCCCATTACGGGCAAGCGCATCATCCCCAATGAGCGTTGTTTGACCTGCCATGCCGATGAAAAGAAAAAGACCGATCTGCGTGACGACGGGACGCCGGTCAAAATCTTCGTTCATCGCGAGAAAATTAAAGGGAGTGTGCATGGCGAGCTCCAATGCACCAGTTGCCACACGACGATTGATCGGGTGCCGCATCGCAAAGCGCCGAAGGTAGTTGTCGGCTGCGTCGATTGCCATAAGGAAACCTGGGAAGCGTTTAAGGACGATCCGGCCGGTAAGCACAAACGCCTGAAGGTGGTGCTTGAGGAGGTCGATAAATATATGGGATCGGTCCACGCGCAGCCGAATGCCCTGGACCAGTCTCGCACCAACGCCACCTGTTACGATTGTCACGAAGCCCATGACGTGGGCAAGCTCGGCACCATTCAGCTGGCTGAAAAGCGCCTGAAAAACCCGGAAGTCTGCGGCGCTTGCCATGAAAAGCAACTGGCCGCCTACCGTACCTCGGATCACGGTAAGGAAATCTTTGAAAAAGGAAACAGCAAGTCTGCGGTTTGTTCCGATTGTCACACCACCCATTCCATTGCTGCGCCTGAAACGGACAAGGCCAAGCGGGCGATCACCAAGAATTGCGGCGATTGCCACAAAGAAGCTCAGCGCACTTATTTCGATTCCTATCATGGGCAAGTGCATCGGCTGGGCTTCACCAACACCGCCAAGTGTCACGACTGTCATGGCAGTCACAACATTAAGGGTGAAGACGATCCGACCTCGGAAATTCATGCCAACAACCGTTTGAAAAACTGCAGGACCTGCCACAAGAACGCCAATGATAACTTCCTGTCGTTCTGGCCTCATGGCGATGCGGACGATGCCGAGAAATACCCCGGTCTATGGTCTTTCAAGGTCTTCATGCAGGTGCTGATTTTCAGCGTCATGGGCTTTTTCTGGGTCCATGTGTTGCTCTGGCTTTACCGTGAGGTGATGGATCGCGTTCAGGGTAAGGGCTTCATCGAAGATTTGGACAATCCTGATATCGTCTACTTCCGCCGTTTTCCGGCTGTCTGGCGATGGATTCATGCGCTGTTCGCCATCTCGACTATGACGTTGATTTTGACCGGCACGACGTTGCTCTTCGCCCATACCGCTTGGGCGAAAACGGTTGTCGTTTTCCTCGGCGGACCGGAAGGAGAAGGTGTTATCCACCGCACCGCAGCGGTCATTTGGCTGGGTATTTTCATCACCCACCTCGTTCTCGCTATCGGCAATATCTGGCGCAAGCGGGACACTTTCGAGTGGTTTGGCAGCACTTCCATGTTGCCTAATTGGAAGGATTTCGCCGACCTGCGCGATATGTTCAAGTGGTTTCTCGGAATGGGACCGCGCCCGGAATTTCATCACTGGACCTATTGGCAGAAGTTCGATTATTGGGCGCCTTTCTGGGGTGCGGCGATCATCGGTTCGACGGGCCTGATGCTGTTTATGCCGGAAAAAACCGCGCTGCTGTTGCCTGGCTGGATGTTCAATATCGCAACGTTGGTCCATGCCGAAGAGGCGCTGCTGGCGGCCATTTTCTTGAACTCGGTGCATTTCTTCAACGTGCACTTCCGGCCGGAACGGTTCCCCATGAGCACCACCATTTTCACCGGTGTTATTCCCATTGAGGAGTTCAAACACGACCACAAACTCGAATATGACCGCCTCGTCGCCAGCGGCGACCTCGAGAAGCACTTGGTGCGGCGTCCATCTCGCCGGGCCGATCTGGCCTCGTCGTTTATCACTACGGTATTGATCATGACTGGCTTGGGGCTGCTGACCCTGGTGCTGATCGGCCTGATAACTGCGCCGAGCTGATGGGAGCGGACAACATGAGAAACAACCAAACTATGAATAAGAAAGTTCGCTTTTTCCTTCTCGGCATGCTGGCTCTGCTGCCGACGGCTGCTATGGCGGATCCTACGGGACAGGCTCTGTCTTTCACTTGCGCAGGGTGTCACGGAACCGACGGGTCAAGCGTCGGACCTTCGAGCCCCTCGCTTGCGGCCATGGACCCGGATGTGTTTATCGACGCCATGCAGGCCTATAAGCGGGATGAGCGGAACGCCACCATCATGAACCGTATCGCCAAAGGTTACAGCGATGAGCAGATCAAAGGCATGGCTTGGTTCTTCGCCAAGCAACCGTTGAAGGTCTTTGCCCAACAATACGACCCGGCGCTCGCCGCCAAAGGGGCCAAGCTGCATGCCGACTATTGCAATAAATGCCATAGCGGCGACGGAAAGCCGGGAGATGCCGGAATACTAGCCGGACAATGGATGCCCTATTTGAAGTATACGATGGAAGACTTTCTCGAAGGGCGTCGCAAGTACCCACGGAAAATGAGACGCATGGTGGAAGCGGCGATTAAAGCGGAAGGCGAACAGGCCGTGGAATCGCTCATTCACTTTTACGGTAGCCAGCAAGGCCCCGCGCAACAGGAGAACGGCCATGACTGATGTCAATCGTAGAGGTTTTCTTCGGCTCGTTTCTCACGCAACCCTGGCCGGAACGGCAATAGGATTTCCTCAGCTCGCTTTGGCGGGCAATCCGAAAGTGGTTGTGGTCGGCGGCGGCGTTGGTGGCTGTACGACGGCTAAATACTTACGCAAACTGGACCCGCGCATCGAGGTGACCCTGGTCGAACCCAAGACGACCTACTCGTCTTGCTTTATGAGTAACGAAGTGTTGAGTGGCGACCGCACGTTGAAGTCGATTACCTTCGATTATGATGGACTTCGCCGTCGCGGGGTCAAAATCGTTTCAGACCGGGTCAGCGCTATTGAACACGATACGAAACAGGTGGTGACGGAGGGAGGCGAGAAAATCGCTTTCGACGCCTGTGTGGTTTCTCCCGGCGTCGATTTCAAATGGGATGCTATCGACGGCTACGATGAGGCGGTGTCACAGGATATTCCCCATGCCTGGTTCGCCGGTTCGCAAACAGCGATTCTGCGCAAGCAGATCGAAGCAATGCCCGAGGGCGGCAAGGTCGTGATCGTTGCGCCGCCCAATCCGTTTAAGTGTCCGCCCGGCCCTTATGAGCGGGCTTCGCAGATCGCCATGTATTGCAAGCACTTCAAGCCCAAGGCGAAAATTCTGATCCTCGATCCGAAAGACGCCTTTTCCAAACAGGGCTTGTTCAGGCAAGGCTGGTCGAAGCTCTACGGGTATGGAACGGACAATGCGATGATCGAATGGATCGGTGCGGCCTTGGGTGGCGCCGTCGAAGGCATCGACCCTTCAACCCGTACGGTGATGACGGAATTTGAAGAGATTGAGGGTGACGTGGTTAACATCATCCCGCCGCAAAAAGCCGGTAAGGTGGCTTTTGCCTCAGATTTGACCGAAGGTGATTGGTGCCCGGTGGACAAGAAAACCTTCGAGTCCAAAAAGCACAAAAGCGTTTATGTGTTAGGCGACGCTTCCAGTGCGGCCAAGATGCCGAAATCGGCCTATGCCGCGAATTCCCAAGGGAAGGTGGTTGCCGCCGCCATTACCGCCCGGTTCAACAATCTCGAGCTCAACGATCCGACCTTCGTCAATACCTGCTACAGCATCCTCGGCGAGGAATACGGTATTTCCGTTGCGGCGGTCTATTCGCTCAATGAATCGAAAAACCTGATTGAACCGATTAAAGGAGCGGGAGGTCTTTCGCCCATGGATGCGTCTGCTCTACAGCGCAAACGCGAGGTGACCTATGCCCATAGCTGGTTCCACAATCTCATCGACGATATGATGATGTAGTCGCTGGTTTTACTCGTTTTCTCCGGCGAGTTGCTGGAGAAACGCTGTGTCCAGGCCTTCTTTAAATCTGGCGCGCTTTTGCTCAAGAAGGCCTGAGCGGAGGGCCAAGCCGTTCCCACCGTGCGCCGTCATTTCCTGGGGTGGGGTTGGGGTGGCTACGTCGGGCCAGTGACCAGATTGGGGGTCGGCTCCTTCGGCTGCAATGACCAGAAGGTCTTGATCGACGACGGCGGGGGGACCGGTGACCTCCATGAACTCCCAGGTCGCTTCCAGTGGAATGTTGTTGGGATCGTAAAAGTAAATCGACCAGAAAAGGCCGTGATCCACAGCCCCATGGACATCCAAGCCAGCCGCGGTTAGTCGGTCTTTGAGGCCAAAAAGCTCTTCCTTGCTTTCAACGGTGAAAGAAACATGGTCGAAGCCCAGCGGCTTGCTGGTGCGGTTGCCCGGGAATTTCTTTTCCATGGGAACCGCCCCATCATACTCGAAGAAGGCGACCTGGGTCCGGTGGTCATCCAAGATAAAGAAATAGTGACGGTATCCTTCGTGGCCGATGCCTGCATGGAGCCGCAGGCCTAAGAGGTCGCGCCAGAAGCGGATTGTCTTGGTCAGATCGGTGGTGATGAAGGCGAGATGATTGATGCCCAACAGCGGCATGACGGCTCCTCTTCGTCTCCTTAGCCCAAAAAACGTCAGCCCTATAGATTGTTTGCTTGGTGGCTTGAACAAATGGAAATTTTGGTTGTGCGGGTTTAATAAAGCCGACGGGTTGATTATCATCGCGCAGGAAAAAAACCATCCTTAGCTCTGAACAGGTTCGTAAAAGATGACGGAAGAAGATCAAAACCAAATCCAACCAGGCTCGCCTGAGCACGTAATCCAAGATAAGGAGCTGGTTTTCGGCTGGGAAGAATGGGTGGAATTGCCTGGTCTCGGATTGCCCGCAGTTCGGGCAAAGGTCGATACGGGGGCCAGATCGTCGTCCATTCATGCTTTCATGATCGAACCTTATGGGCGGGAAAACAAAAAACGGGTCCGATTTGGTGTTCACCCCATTCCCGAACGTCCAGAAATCGTCGTTTACTGTTCGGCCGAATTGGTCGATCAACGTGAGGTCACCAGTTCCAACGGCGAAACGGAGCTTCGCTATATCATTCGCACACCCATGCGTGTCGGTGGCCAGGAGTGGCCGATTGAAATATCGCTGACCAACCGGGAAACAATGCAATACCGGATGCTGGTCGGACGTACGGCGATTCGTGACAACATTATTGTCGATCCCAACCTCGCCTGTGTTCAAGGTATTCTTTCTCCCGATCTTTACGACCATCTGCCGAAAACAAAACGTCGGTCGAAAGGCTTGAAAATCGGTATCCTGTCGCGTGAGCCGGATAGCTATTCGACCCGTCGTCTCATTGAGGCGATTGAAGAGCGGGACCATCTGGTCGAACTGATCAACACCACCCAATGCTACATGAACATCACCTCGCACCGACCGGAGGTGCATTTAGACGGCGAATCTCTGGAAGGGTTTGACGCCATTATCCCCCGTATCGGCGCATCGATTACGTTTTACGGCATGGCCGTCGTGCGGCAGTTCGAGGCGATGGGCGTTTACAGCCTTAATTCGGCGGCCGCCATTGGCGTGGCTAGAGACAAGCTCCACGCCCATCAGCTTCTTGCGCGCTCAGGGATCGGGATGCCCGACACCGGGTTTGCTCGGTCACCGAAAGCCACCAATGAATTGATCAAGTTCGTCAAAGGTGCGCCACTGGTGGTGAAGCTATTGGAAGGAACGCAGGGGCGTGGCGTGGTGCTGGCCGAAACGAAAAAGGCGGCCGAATCTGTGATTGGCGCTTTTCAGGGGTTGCGGGCCAATATTCTGGTGCAGGAATTCGTCAAGGAGGCCGAAGGGGCGGATATCCGTTGTCTGGTCGTTGGCAACCGCGTCGTGGCCGCCATGAAGCGCCAGGCCGAAGAGGGCGAATTCCGCTCCAACCTTCACCGTGGCGGCAAGGCGGTCAAAGTGAAACTCACCAAGGAAGAGCGGGTTACGGCGGTTAGGGCCGCCAGGGCCATGGGACTGGCGCTTGCCGGTGTCGATCTGCTGCGCTCCGATCACGGGCCCAAGGTGTTGGAGGTCAACTCCTCCCCCGGTCTTGAAGGCATTGAAACGGTGACCGGAAAGGATATTGCCTCTCTGATCGTCGATTATATCGAGACCCACGCCCGGCCGCCCAAAATCTATAAGCCAAAGCGTCTTTAGCAATAGGGCATAAAAAAACAGGCTGCGGGTTTTTCCGCAGCCTGTTTCGATTTTATCGACCTACTTCAGAGTCTGAAGATAAGCGACGACGTCTGCCCGGTCGTCTTCCTTGGGCAGCTTGAAGGTCATCTTGCTTTTGGCTTTCTTGTCGCCAGATACCTCTTTGAGGAACTTGGACGGATCGATCAGATAGTTGATGAGTTTTTCTTCGTCCCAAGAACCAATGGCTTCAGCCGCTTTTTGTGCCGACTTGGAGTACTTGAATCCATCGACGGTGTAAGCGCTGCGACCGACGACGCCAAAGAGGTTGGGGCCGACCTTGTGTTTGCCGCCGCTTTCTGCCGTGTGGCAGGCAACACAGCGTTTGAAGAGCGTTTCGCCTTTTGCGGCGTCGCCGGCGGCATAAGCCGGACCGTAGGATGCGCCGATAACGGCAAGGCCGAGAATAAGTACAGAGATGTGTTTCATTTTATTTCTCCTGGAAGAAAGGGGGAGTTGGGAAACGCCGGTTTTCAGCATTTCAATGGATTAGCTCAAGAGCGTCTGTGTTGGCTTGAAGGTGAGAAGCTGTTCCGTGTTCAACACGACGAGAATCTGTTTTTCAATCCGGTAGACGCCGTTGCTGTATTCCGTCCATTTATGGTCGAAAGGAGCCGGACGGTCTTCGTATTGGGAGCGCGGCAGTTCCATAACGTCGCCGATTTTGTCAATCAGTAGGCCGTAAGGGATTTTGTCCTGCTCGACGATCACGCAATATTTTTTGCCGGTTTTCTGAGGTTTAAGGCCCAGCAGAATTCTCAAGTCGATAACCGTCACGATCCGCCCTCGCAGGTTGATGGTTCCTGCAATTTCTTTTGGAACGAGCGGTATCCGGTAAATGTCCTTGGCGATCAGCACGTCTCGGACCGTCAAAATGGGAAGGCCGAATATTTGAGAGCCGACGTAGAGCGTGATGAAAGACTCATGCTCCGGCAGAGATAGCAGCCCGGATGCTGAATCTTGGGGAGTTGTGATCAACTGGTTCATTGGAGCTTCGCCTTTTTTTGCCACGGTGTTTGGGCCCGGGCTTTTTAAAAATATGGGAGCAAAAAGAGACTGGAGGGGGTCTTTGGAGGATCACCCTCCAGCCGAGTTGCTCCAAGAGACCTAGCTTCGGATG
Source organism: uncultured Rhodospirillales bacterium (assembly GCA_965368335.1). GTDB lineage: Bacteria > Pseudomonadota > Alphaproteobacteria > Rhodospirillales > JAPHRK01 > CBDUMN01. Next base: position 13,547 of record CBDUMN010000042.1, on the reverse strand, counting down.
AAGGTCTTTCCGTTCTTGATGACAACGATTTGGTCGTCCTTGACGGATAGGGGTTCGTTATCTTCAAGCAAAATTTCGCAGGCGTCACAGATGCCTTCGAGGGTTTGGTTGCCGTCAATTTCAACTTCTTCGGCATCGCTGCCGTTACCGACAAAAATCACATGGGCTTCGTTGTCTTCATTGATGACGTCCACGGCCCAGGCGCCGGAAACCGGGGCGAGAGCGAAAACGGCGGCTGCCGCCAAGGTGACGAGTGCTTTCATCGTATTCTCCAAAGAATCAAATCGCCTACGTTATGAGGCGGCCCATAAAATGATTGCATCTATTAAATTAGACAAACGAATTTAAACGATGGAATTAATCGAAAATACGAAACTGAGATTTTTAGCGGTTTCTAACCAATTGAGACTAATAGGAGAAATTATCGGCCCCTAAAAAGGGCGCCTCAGAAGGTGTGCTAGATAAATTGAAATCGTAAAAATAGATAATAACAATACAATAAATTTGTTATACAAAATTTATATTAAGCGTAATCTGTCCATCAGGAGGGTCGCCGGGTTACCCGGTGCGCTTCTTCGGAACCGTATGCCAGGCAATGGCGCAGTGCTTGCGCCCTTCCGCAACCGACTCCGGTGACACGCCGGATCTGGCTCGATCCTCCACTATTCGCAATCGTTGTTGGGCGGAGTATCCTCCATGCTTAAGAAAAAGCATATCAGTCGCCGTGCGCCGATCTCTCGAAAACGCAGTTTGGCGCGTACGCGCGCCTGGAACAGTCGCTCTACGTCTTTTCCTCTTTGGAAAAGACGTTGGATGGAAAAACATGATCTTTGAATTGTCGTGAATCGATGTAAAAATGAAAATACATCGAAATTTAGGATCATTCGGCGCCATGGATATCGCTCAGGCCAGGACTTTCCTGTCGATTGTTGAAACGGGAAACTTCAACAAGGCCGCCGAGCAGGTGAACGTTACCCAGTCGACCGTCAGTATGCGGATCAAAACCCTGGAAGATGCGTTGGGGCAAAAGCTGTTCGTGCGCAACAAATCGGGGGCGACGCTGACTGCGGCCGGAGCTCAGTTTCTCAAACATGCCCAAGCGCTGGTTCGGATCTGGGAACAGGCCCGTCATGAAGTGTCCCTGCCGGAGAAATTCGGCGGAGTCCTTTCCGTCGGCGGTCAGTTCACCCTCTGGGACAATCTGCTGCTCAAATGGATACCCTGGGTCCGTTCGGCCATCCCCGAACTGGCGATCCGGGCGGAAGTCGGCCTGTCCGACGGGCTGATGCGCCAGTTGATTGAGGGAACGCTTGATATCGGGGTGATGTATACGCCCCAAAGCAGACCGGGGTTGTGGTTTGAAGAGCTGGATTCCGACCTGCTTGTGTTGGTTTCCACTTCAGAAGCGACCAAGGAGCCGGGTGAAGAGGGGTACGTTCTGGTCAACTGGGGACCCGAGTTTGAGATGTCCTATGTTCAGGCCTATCCAAACGTCGAGCAGCCGGCGGTAACCGTTAGCCATGGCCCCCTCGGCTTACGGCATATTCTGCAAAATGGTGGCTCGGGCTACTTCCCCGAAAGGCTTGTCGGACAACATTTGGAAGAGGGCCTGCTGTTCTTGGTCAAAGATGCTCCGGCTTTCTCGAGGCCTGTTTTCATGGTCTACCCCGAAGACAGAGCCCGCGACGAGAAATTCAATACCGCTCTTCAGGGGTTGCGCTACGTATCCTCGTCGGATTGACCCGATCCAACCACCAGCCCGCCTCATAAGCTGACGGATGCAATTTTACAGTTTGGGCGGTGTCCAGGTGGATGGTTTGTTGTATGGTGGTGTGCTAGGATTCCAGGCATTCTGCGTTTTCTCCCTATTCCATACAGCGAGATTCCCCGTGAAAACAGTCAAAACCGTTCTTGCAAAAAGGCGTTTTCCCTCGTTCTCCTTCCGGCCTCTAATGGCTGTGCGGGGTGTGCTTTTTTTGAGCCTTTTCCTTTTGGGTATGGGGCAGGCGGCGACAGCCGAGCCGCTGGTCTTTGCCGCCTCTAAAACCGGGTGGTTGGCTTGGTTGGCTGAGGAAAAAGGCTTTTTCAAAGAGGTCGGCGTTGATGTGAAGATGGTGGAAGTGTCTTCCGGTGTTGATGCGGCTGCCGGTTTGACCGATGGGCGTTTCCACATTGCGACCATGTCTGAATTTGCTTTCGCCAGCCTCATTTTCAGCCACCCCAATACCCAGGTTTTCGGCACCGTCGCCGCATTGCGAAATGTTTTTCTCATCGGGAGGAAAGATCGGGGAATTGAAATGCCGATCGATTTAAAGGGTAAAACTATCGGTCTACGCGAGAAATCGATTTCTGAGTTTTTGCTCGGTCGCATTCTCGACCTCCATGGTCTCAGTATTTCAGATATCAAAATCGTCAATGTCGCGGCGCCGGACTTGGCCCAGGCGCTGAAAGATGGGAGGGTTGATGCCATTGTTAGCTGGCAACCCTATGCGGACTACGCAATTGACGCCGTTGGCGGTGAAAAATTTGAAATGACCGTGCAGGGCAGGCAGCCCTACTATTTCACCCTGGTTGGCGATGGAGTCCTTCTGCGTAAACGGGACGAAGATATCCAAAAGATTTTGAAAGCCCTTATTGAAGCCTCCGAATGGGCATTGGAAAACTCCATAGAAGCGAAGGCTATATTGAGCAGGAAGACCGGTCTGGAACTCAAACTCGTCGAGAAATTGGCTAAGGATCATGTCATGGATGTTTCCTTGCAGCAGGACATGCTGGTGTTGATGGAAGATGAAACCATATGGCGGGTCGAGCGGGGGCTGTCTCAGCCACCCTTACCGAATGTTTTGGCGCATTTTTACTTATCGCCTTTGAGTAAGGTCGACCCGACCCGCATCACGGTTATTCACTAGCTGGAAGCAAGACGGGCCCTATGTATATTAAGCTTCAGATCAATCTTGCTTCCCTGCTGTTAATCGTCGCCGCGATTGTGGTGATTGGCAGCAACCTTTACGGGCTAAACCAGATCCGTGATTTGCGGAATACCGAAGTCTTGACCCGCGAGATCAATCGGGCCGTTCTCGACCTCAGTGTTTTGGTCAGCGAGTTTCATAGTCGCCGCTCTCCCCGGGTGGTAAAGCAATTTGAAAACCGGATGCGGTCCTTAAACGAGGTTTTGCAGCAGTTCAATACGGCCCTGCCGGAGCATCGAAATTTGGTCTCATCTATGTTTCTGAAAGCTTCGATCCTGCAGGAAACCTTTAATGATATGGGAAGGCTGGACCCGACCAACGCGCTCTCGCCGAAACAAAAGGAACGTGCGCAACGGGTTCTGATGCATACGGTTCTCTCGTCTTCCCAATCGTTGGCGGCCTTGTCGAGCCGATTGTCACGCAGCTTTGCTTTGCGGATTGATCAGATTGAAAATGGAGTTCTGATCGGGAACTTGGTGGCGGGCGCTATTTTCATGGTTATCGTGTTTGGGCTCTATGCCGGTTTTTTGGTTAGCGTCCTGCGTCCTTTGCTTAGATTGCGCGACAGCATCATGCAGATGGCTTCGCCCGCGCAGCAGGATGAGGCCGAAAAAACCGAAGCAAGAAATGAGCTGGAAGAATTGTCCCGTGAGTTTTCCCGGCGACATGAGGCCCTGCAGAAGGCGGAAAAGGTGCTTCAGGAACGTGCACTCGACCTGGAGCGTTCGAACCAGGAACTTGAACAGTTTGCCTATGTGGCCTCGCATGACCTGCAAGAACCATTACGCGCCGTGGCTAGCTATGCCCAACTCCTGCAAAAAAGGATGTCGGACAAGTTAGACGAGAAGGGTGAAAAATATGTCCAAGGGTTGGTCGATGGTTCGATGCGCATGCAGCGCCTGATAGAAGCCATTCTGGCTTTTTCGCGTATCACCACAAAGGGTGAAAAATTACTCAAGGTAAATTGCGATCACGTTTTGCAAGATGCCATGGAAAACCTTGAGCGTAAGATTGAAGAAAACGATGCGGTGATTGAACCGGATATTCTGCCGGAAGTCATGGGGGATCGCATACAGTTGATTAGCTTGTTCCAGAACCTTCTCGGCAATGCGATCAAGTTTCGCTCGGAGGCGGCGCCGCGCATTCGGATCGTCGTTGAGCGGGATGGAGATTTCTGGCGCTTCGCCTTCGTCGATAACGGAATCGGCATGGAGATGGAGTACGCTGATCGTGTCTTCAAGATTTTCCAGCGCCTGCACAACCGGACCGAATACCCAGGAGAAGGGGTCGGTCTGTCCTTTTGTAAACGCATCGTTGAGCGCCACGGCGGCCATATTTGGCTGCAAAGCCAGCTTGGTGAGGGAACAACGATTTTCTTCACGCTGAAAAAAGCGCCAAACGAATAGGAGTACAGTAATGTCAAAAGCCCAACCAGGGGTCACCCCGGCGGAAATTCTGCTGGTCGAGGACTCGGAATCGGATGTCGATATCCTTCGTGAAGTAATGGAAGACAGCAAGATCGCCAACAATCTGCATGTCGTTATGGACGGCGTAGAGGCGATGAAGTTTTTGCGTAAGGAAACCCCTTATGAAGATGCGGTGCTGCCGGACATCATTTTGCTCGATCTCAACCTACCGAAAAAAGACGGCCGTGAGGTTCTCGCCGAGGTTAAGGAAGACCCAACTCTAAGGCGGATTCCGGTGGTTGTCCTGACCAGCTCGACAGCCGAAGCGGACGTAATTCGAAGCTACGATTTGCACGCCAACTGCTATATCCCCAAGCCGTTGCAGCTTGATCAGTTCGCAACAATCATTCAGGAAATCGAAGGTTTCTGGTTCAGTATCGTTAAACTGCCGCACGATAGGTAACAAACCGAAGTGGGCAAAAAAGTTGAACTCGACAAACCGGAAGCTTACGATCATAAGCAAATCTTTTGAGGCCCAAGCCTTTGCAATAGCGGCTAAATTTTCAGGTGGATAGTATTATTCGCAGTCTATTTGAGAGTGTTTGTCCTAGGAGCCGCCCCAGGTGGAAAAAAATAATATGACCGGTCAAGTCATTAATGCGCTTTTGGTTGAGGATTCGCCTGCCGACGCCGATGCGATTCTTGAGCGGATCGATAAAGATAGCGGCATTATCTTCACGCTTGTCACAACCCTGCACGATGCCATGGAAGCGCTTAATTTCGAGCCTGTCCCCGATGTTATCGTTCTCGACCTAGGGCTGCCGGATAGTCAGGGCATTGGTGGTGTCGAGGCGCTGGTCAAGAAAAGGGAGAATGTGCCGATCGTCGTGCTAACCGGCCTGGACGACGAGGATATCGGCGAAGCGGCTTTGCGGTCCGGGGCGGATGACTATCTCGTCAAGGGCACGGATTTCTCAACCCAGGGCGAGGTCGTGCGTCGGGCGATCAAATACGCCGTGGAACGGAGCGCGTTCAGAAAGGAACTGGTGGCTGCGAAACAACGGGCCATCGCGTCGGATCGGGCTAAATTCGAGTTTCTGACCAACATGAGCCATGAGTTGCGCACACCGATGAACGCGGTGTTGGGGTTCGCTCAGCTGCTTCAATACGACCCGACGCATAAATTGACGGATGTCCAATTGTCTCACGTCACCAGCATTATCGATGGGGGCGAGCATCTACTCACCTTGATTAATCAGATTCTCGATTTGGCGAAAATCGAGTCCGACCATGTTTCCATTTCGCTCGAACACGTGGATGTTGTGGAAATCGTCAGCGAATGTGTTGCGTTTTCTCTTCCTCTCGGGCGCAAACGTAATATCGAGATCATTAATAACGTTTCGGACAAGGAAATTCCGGAACTGCGTACGGATCGAATTCGCTTCAAGCAAGCGTTGATGAACCTGCTGTCCAATGCCATCAAGTATAATAAAGATGGCGGGAAGGTAACAATCAACTGTTACGAAACGGCCGATCAATTTGTCCGCATTTCCGTCGCCGATGATGGGCGCGGTTTGTCGAAAGCCGAATGCGAAAAAATCTTCGATGTGTTTTATCAGGTTAATTCAAACCCACTGCTTAGCCGGGAAGGCACGGGTATCGGCCTTCCGGTGACGCAAATGCTCATTGATCGTTTGTCAGGGCGGATCGGTGTCGATAGCTCCCCCGGTAACGGCAGCGTTTTCTGGTTTGAGCTCCCCATCGTTAGCAATGCCAGCGTGGTGATTTGGGGCGACCATCTGCGCATCGGCGTCGAGGCAATCGATGAAGATCATAAAAAACTGATCTCCCTGCTCAATAAGCTCGCCAATCTCGATCTTGCAGACAATCAAATAGAGTATGTTGTCAAGGAGTTGCTGCTTTATACGGTCTTCCATTTCGAGCGTGAAGAAGCCGTGATGGAGGCCTGTGGGTATCCCGGCCTTGAGTTGCAGAAAAAGCAGCATCGGGAGATGCACCGAAAAATAAAAGAGTTGGCGGCAAAATGGCGCAAAGATCGTGACGTGGAAAGCGAAGCCCGCTTGCAGAGATTTCTGAAAGAATGGCTCGTCGATCATATCCTGCATGACGACATGAAAATGGCTTCTTACGTAGGCGGGCGGAGCGAGGCCATCAAGCGCGCCCTCGCCGATATAGATAAAAAAGAATATGAACAATAGGACGAAGGCGGTAGAGCAGTTTTATGGTCAAAAAAAGTTCAAACGATAGCAAGCGGGCGGAAGCGAAGCCTGCGCCTGCTAAAAAAACGATGGCCAAAAAGACCGCCTCGGGTAAACCCAGGGGGAAAGCGAAACTCGACCGCCAGCGTGAGGTCGTCAAGACGAAACTGATTGTCGTTGGGATCGGGGCATCGGCTGGTGGTCTTGAAGCGTTGCGCCTGTTCGTTGCGGACTTGCCCAAGGGCGCCAACATGGCCTATGTGGTGGCGCAGCATATGTCGCCCCAGCATCGTTCCATGATGGCCGATCTCTTGGCCCGTGAGACCAAGTTGGACGTCGAGGAGGTGGAAGACAATACGCCGCTTGTTGCCGACAAGATTTTTGTCGGTCCTCCCAATAACGATATCTATGTCAAGGACGGCAAGTTACGTTTGCGCACACCCATTTCCGATATTGGAGCCAAGCCGTCGGTAGACTATCTGTTCTCCAGTATGGCCGATGATCTGGGTGAGCGTGCTATCGGCATCGTCATGTCGGGGACCGGGTCGGATGGCGCTCATGGGGTGCGCGCCATCAATGCTTCGGGTGGAATATGCATCGCTCAGATGCCGGAAACCGCTAAGTATGACAGCATGCCGCAGGCGGCGATCAAAGCGGGCGTCGATCAGATATTGTCGCCGCAGGATATCGCCTCTCAATTGAGTTCTATCGCCAGTCACCCGCGGGTCAAAGTGGCCGAGGTTATCGAAGACAGCAGCACGGTTACGTCTCTCGATAATATCGTTCGCAATATATACGCCTATACGCGGATGGATTTTTCCAACTACAAGGAATCGACGATCACCCGGCAGATTGAGCGCCGTATGGCGGTTCTGCAAATGTCGGATATTCAGGAATACGCCAAATTTGTCGAAGATCAACCCGATGAGCTGGAAGCTCTGGCGACGAAGTTTCTGATCTGCGTTACCTCCTTCTTCCGCGACGCGCCTGCGTTTGACACCTTCCGTGCCATTCTTCGCAAAGTAATAATGAAGAAGAGGCCGGGAGACGATATTCGGATTTGGGTGCCGGGTTGTGCGACGGGCGAAGAGGCTTATTCCATCGCCATCATTCTGGCTGAAGAGTTGGGGGACAAGCTTAACGCGTTCAATATTCAGGTTTTTGCGACGGATATTAACCCCGAAGCCACGCAATTCGGCCGTAAGGGGATTTACCCGGAAACCTCAATTGAAAATGTCTCACCTGAGATGCTCAATAAGTATTTCGTTCAGCAGGATCGGTTTTTCCAGGTTGATCGGCGTATTCGCGATCTGGTGGTTTTCGCCAATCAGAATCTGGTCCAAGACCCCCCCTTCGTTCGCCTTGACGCCATCACTTGTCGCAATCTGCTGATCTATTTCAAGTCGGGGCTTCAAGAGCGGGTTTTCAGAATTTTCCATTACGCTCTCAATCCTGGCGGTATTTTGTTCCTGGGGCAGTCCGAAACGGTCGGGCAGAACTCAAGTATTTTCACAACCCTTGATCGCAAGCTGCGTATTTTCTTAAAGCGCGACGTTCCGGCGATCATTCCCAGTTCGCTTTCTGCAACGGCTCTGACTGGCTTGCAAAGCAGCCGTCAAAGTGCGGCGGCTCAGGCTTCGCAAGCGGCGGAAACCGTCGATAATGGCAGGAAGACCTTGTTTGATGCCTATGCGCCACCCAGTGTCCTGGTTTCCGAGGTTGGCGAAATTGTCGAGATCATTGGCGAGGTTTCTCCCTACATCAATTTGAAACCGGGCAGGGCGGACTTCAGCCTGTTCAATATCGTCTATCAGCCCATGCGTACGGAGCTGCGGGCGATTGTCCAGAAGGTGTTGCGTTCGGGCGATACCGCCCTGACCCGTCCGATACCGATCAAGATTAATGGAGAAGACCTGATGTGTCGGGCGGCGGTGCGCCCGGTTAGTACATCCATGCCGACCGAAAACTTCTTGTTGGTGAGCTTCGAGTTGGTTGAAGCTCGCGATCTTGTTGAGGCGGCTGATCCAGAAGTTGCCGGTCGTTATTCTCTCGAGCAGATTTCCGAGCTTGAGCACGAATTGACAACGACCCGGGAAAGCCTGCAGACGGTTATCGAAGAACTTGAAACATCGAATGAAGAATTACAGTCGATGAACGAAGAGGCGCAGGCCTCCAATGAAGAGCTGCAAGCCTCCAATGAAGAGCTTGAAACGTCAAACGAAGAACTCCAGGCGGCCAACGAAGAACTGACCACGGTCAACGACGAACTCTCCATGCGGACGCAGGAACTGGCGGAAGCGCTGGATGATATGGAGAATATTCAGAACAGTTCCGATTTGGCGACACTGGTGGTTGATAGCGACCTGATTATTCGACGTCAGAACCGGCGGTCGATGGACTTCTTCAAAACGGAACCGACTTTAACAACCCAGCATCTCGCTTCTGTCCCGCTCATGTTCGAAGTCGATGATTTCATCGATAAAGTTCGCCACGTAAATAAAAAGGGATCGATTGAGCAGCTTGAGTTCGTTCGGGATGAAAATACATTTGAAATGCAGATATTCCCCTACCAGTCTGCCCAAAGGGAGAGTGTCGGCGGGGCCGTGATCAATATCCGCGATGTGACCGACAAGAAAAAAGCCCTGGCTTCGGTTATGGAGAGCGAGAAGCGTCTTCGCGCCGTGATCGACAATGCTTCGTCGGAAATCATGCTCAAAGATACGACCGGGCGGTTCCTCATGGTCAATCGGAACTTCCTGGAGAACCACAATCTTACTGAAGAAGAGGTTATCGGTAGGCGGCTGGATGAAATTTACAGTTACCAAGTCTATGCACCGTTCCGCGCCCTGGAGCTGAAGGTCACGACCACAGGCCGCAGCCAGCAAACCGAAATTTACTTCCCGCTTGAGAACCATCCGTTCGAAACGATGATGAGCACGACGTTTCCGATCCACAATACTGCCGGTTCCATTACCGGGATTGGGGTTGTCAATACCGATATTACTCAGATGCAGGAGGTGATCAAGGAGCTGGAAGAGGCCAAGGATGTGGCGAATGCGGCCAATCAGGCCAAGTCGCAGTTCCTCTCTTCCATGAGCCACGAATTGCGGACGCCGCTCAATGCTATTCTGGGCTTTGGCGAAATGCTGCAATCGGAGAACGACGGCCTGTCCGATAAGCATCGTGACTATGTGGACAGTATCCTTGATGGCGGGCGACATTTACTCAGTCTGGTCAATGAAGTGCTGGACCTCGCCGGTATCGAATCCGGCGCCATTTCGTTGATGATTGAGCCAGTCCGGCTGGAAAATATTATTGTACCCTGCATGGTCATGGCCTCATCCCTGGCGGAACGGATGAATATCCAAATCAAGAACGAATGCGAAATTGCCGATGTCGAGTTTGTTTCCGCCGATGTGATCCGGGCCAAGCAAATACTGATCAACCTGCTTTCCAACGCCATCAAATACAATAAGCCGGGCGGGTCGGTAATCTTGCGCGGCGGAAAAACCAATGGGGGAATGTGGCGTTTTGAAGTGGTCGATACCGGAATTGGCATCGATCTCGACAAGCAGGATATGGTTTTCAAGCCCTTCAACCGCTTATCGCTGGATAAGACGACCATCGAGGGGACCGGGGTCGGCCTCACCATCAGTAAGGAATTGGTGGAAAGCATGGGAGGCGCCATTGGCTTTCAGAGCATCCCCAATAAGGGCAGCACCTTCTGGTTCGATTTGCCTTTGACCAGCGCCAGCAAAGGGCGTGTGGCCAAGCCGGTCGATGACATCGAAATTGATGTTCGTCTGCCTCAGGTCGAACTTCCGAACGATACGAAAATTCTCTACATCGACAAGAACGTCAGAAATCAGTTCTTGCTGGAAGAGTTCTTCAAAACGGTCAAAGGGATCGAGGTGTTAACCGCCAATGATGTGATCGGTGGACTGGGCGTTTGCCGTCATACCAAGCCTAGTGCGGTGGTGCTCGAATTGGATCCTTTGGATGCAAACGCTATTGAAGCGCTTCGGGTCATGAAGTCCAATCCCGAATTTTCGGCAATTCCCCTGATTGGGCTGTTGCCGCAAGAGGGGAGCGAAGAGTTGGAGGCCCAGGCTCATGAATGGGTTGTCGAGAGCATGGTCAAACCTCTAAAACTCGACCGCCTGTTGGTTGTTATCGAGCGGGTATTGGCGGGCAAGAGCTAAATGGACAAGATGAAGTAGAGGCTATGCGCCTACCTGCCTTCCTTCCAGTCGGCGGGGTTTGGTCGCGTTTCCGCCGGAATATGGAATCCACATGAGTTCGGTTGATCATTTAGAAATTTTCCTGGTTTCGGTGCCGGGTCTGGAAGATGCCCTCCGTGCGGAAGCGGCGGAGAAAGGTTTCCGCGCTCCCGTTGTCGAAAAAGGCGGCGTCACGGTTCGGGGCGGCTGGTCGGAAATCTGGCGGGCCAATCTGCAACTGAGGGGGGCGAGCAAGGTTCTTGTTCGGATCGGAGAGTTTAGGACCCCTCATTTGGCTCAGTTGGACAAGCGGATGCGGCGCTTCCCCTGGGTCGAGTTCCTGCGCCTCGACGTTCCGGTGCGTGTCGAGGTCTCCTGCAAGCGTTCCCGTATTTATCATTCGGGCGCTGCCGCCGAGCGTGTTGAGAAAGCCCTTAAGGAAGGTCTCGGCGTCTCAATAGAGCGTGATGCCGAAATCTGCGTCAAGGTGCGTATCCACAACGACCTCTGCACCATCAGTCTCGACACTTCGGGCGAGGGGTTGCACAAGCGCGGCCATAAGGAAGCGGTCAACAAAGCGCCCATGCGGGAAACCATGGCGGCTCTGTTTTTGCGCCAATGTGGGTTTAACGGTGCTGAGCCGGTGGTCGATCCTATGTGTGGGGCCGGGACCTTTGTGATCGAAGCGGCTGAAATAGCGGCCGGGCTCGTTCCGGGGCGCTCGCGGCATTTTGCCTTTGAACGTTTTGCCGGTTTCGATGAGGCGGCATGGCGAAAAATGCGTGATAAGATGGTCGAGCCCGTCGCCGAGGGCATCCGTTTTTATGGCAGCGACCGGGATGCCGGGGCGGTGCAGATGAGCCGGGCCAATGCCGAGCGGGCCGGTGTGAGCGCCTTAACCGAGTTTCGTGAGGCTCCGATCAGTGGGGCTATGCCGCCGTCTGGTCCGCCCGGTCTGGTCATTGTCAATCCGCCCTATGGTGGACGGATCGGCAATCCTAAGCGATTGTTCCCGCTATACAAATCCCTTGGTCAGACGCTGATGGAACAGTTTGCCGGTTGGCGGGTTGGGTTGATAACGAGCAAGCCATCGCTGGCTAAGGCCACCGGTCTTTCTTTTGTCGCGACCGGTGAGCCCGTCTCCCATGGAGGGCTCACCGTTAAGCTCTATACGACTGGCGCGTTGTCTCCGAAGGGTTAACTCAGGTCCAGAGTGACTTCCACGACGCCGGGTTCCGGGTGGCCGGTGATCTTGAAGCCTAGGGTCTCGACGAAATGGATCATCCGGGTATTTTCTTTCAACACCTGCCCGATCAACTGTTTAGTCTCTCGACCTTTGCAGTAAGTGATCATCTTTTTCATCAGTTCTTTGGCAAGCCCTGTGGCCTTGAGATCTGACCGGACGACAATAGAAAATTCGGAGACGGTGTTGTCCCGCGTTGCGACGATGCGCACCACGCCGAGTGTCTCGTCTTCGTGCTTGTCATCCTGTCCGATGGCGATGAAAGCCATTTCCCGGTCGTAGTCAATCTGGGTCAGGCGGGCCATTTGGCTATGGGGCAACTCCTTAACCAAACCAAAGAACCGGAAACGGATGTCTTCCGGGGTCAACTTGGAAATGAAAACATGGTGATTGGGTTCGTCTTCCGGACGGATCGGACGGATCATCACTTCACGGCCATTGTGCATGGTGAATGAAGATTCGAGGTTGGCCGGATAGGGACGAATAGCCAGTCGCTTGGACCCGCTTTGGGTGGCGGGCGCAACCTTGATCCTGGCATCGAGGGCGACGACCCCCTTGCTGTCGGCAAACAGCGGGTTGATGTCCAGTTCGGCAATTTCGGGGACGTCGGTGATCAACTGGGCCACTTGGTTGAGCGCCAGACAAATCGCTTCGATATCGGCGGCGGGGCGGTCCCGGTAGCCTTTGAGAAGTTTGTATACACGAGTTTGGGAGACCAAATCTTCGGCCAGAGCCATGTTGAGTGGCGGCAGAGCGATCGCGCGATCGCCGATCACTTCGACTGCCGTTCCTCCTTCGCCAAACAAGATAACCGGTCCGAAGATCGGGTCGCTAACCACGCCGATAATCAATTCGTGGGCTCCTGGGCGGCGCTCCATGGTTTGGATGGAGAAGCCGGAAACCTCCACGTCGTCTTTGAAGGCGTGAACCCGTTCCAACATGTCGTGGGCCGCTTTTTCCACTTCGTCCGGTGTTTGCAGGTCGAGCACTACGCCGCCCACATCGGATTTATGGGTGATTTGCGGTGAAATGATTTTCAGGGCGACGGGAAAAGCCATGGACTCGGACTTGACCCTGGCTGTTTCGGGCGATTTGACGATATGGGTTTCTACCGTCGGGACGCCGTAGGATGCTAGAACCGCCTTGGCTTCGGGCTCACTCATGAATTCGTGGCCACTGGCGAGGGCGTTTTCGACGATCAGACGGGCGGTATCCGTTGCCGGTTTGAAGTTGGTCGGCAGTGACGGAGGAGTCTCCATCAGCAGTTCCTGATTGCGACGGTATTGGATCGTATGCATGAAGGCCTGGACTGCCTTGAGTGGCGTGTCGAACGTCGGGATGCCTGCTTTGGCGAACAGCTTGCGGGCCGGGGCGACAGCTTCGTCGCCGACGAAGGAGGTGGTTAATGCCGCTTTTGGAAATTCCTTGGCGATATCAATCACGCCCTGGGCCACATCTTCGGGCGTCACGACGGCCACGGGGCAGTGCAT
>CBDUMN010000041.1:0-28901 GCA_965368335.1 uncultured Rhodospirillales bacterium | reverse complement strand
GGCTGCAACGATGATTATTCAGGACATCGTCTTTTCGCCGCTTATCCCCTGGCCGGTTCTGACGGTCTTGGCTGTTTTCGCCATCCTTCCGGCTCTCATCGCCTTGGCCCAGGGTTTACGCGGCGGGTTGATCCGTTTAGGCCTCGCCTTGTTGCTCATCACCCTGGCCGCCGGACCGTCCCTGCTGCAGGAGCAACGGGAAAGGCTCGACGACATCGCCCTGCTCGCCATCGATCAGTCGCCAAGCCAAACCCTGGCCGACAGAACCGAGCGAACACAGACCCTGCGCGAAGAGCTTAAAACCCGCCTCAAGACCCTGCCACACCTTGAAGTCCGCGAGGTCTTCTTCGGCAAGGGACAAAATGAAACGGTTCTGTTCGACGCACTCGGTCAGGCGGCCGCCGATATTCCGGCCGAACGCATGGCCGGGACACTCGTGGTGACCGATGGACGCATCCACGACATGCCGCCGCAAAATACCGCCCGGCCCTTCCATACCCTGCTGACTGGTAAAAAGAACGAACGGGACCGACGGATCGTTATCACCGAAGTGCCCAATTACGGCATTGTCGGAGGGCGGGTTTGGGTTCGTTTCGTCGTTATCGACAAAGGGCTCGCACCCGGCGCACGGATTGGCGTCACCGTGGAAACCGGCGACGCTCCGCCCCGCAGAATCGAGGCCCAAATCGACCAGCCGCGGCGGATCGTCGTGCCCATAGACCGAGCGGGAACGATCCCGGTGCGGCTGAGCGTCGACCCGGTCGAGGACGACCTTACCCCGGTCAACGACAAGGCCGCGCTCACCATCAATGGCGTACGCGACCGCTTAAGGGTTATGCTGCTTTCCGGCCAACCCCATGCTGGGGAACGGACTTGGCGCGATCTTTTCAAGTCAGATCCGGCGGTCGATCTGGTGCATTTCACCATTCTCCGCCCACCCGAAAAAACCGACTTCACGCCCTTAAAAGAACTGGCGCTGATTCAATTTCCGGTCGCTGAGTTGTTTGAAAAACAGATCAATAATTTCGATCTCATCATTTTCGACCGTTTTTTCGTCCGCTTCGTCGTTTCCGACGCCCACTTAAAAGCAATCACCAAATTCGTCAGCGAAAAGGGCGGGGCGGTGATGGTCGCAGCCGGGCCTGATTTCGCCGGACCGCGCTCACTGGCCGCGACCCCCATCGGCGATATTCTTCCCGGCCAACCCGATGGACAGATTTGGGAAGGCACCATGCGCCCACAACCGACGGACATGGGCCGCAAACATCCGATCACCGCTTCTCTCGCTCAAACGGCTCAGGCCGATTGGGGCCCCTGGCTACGCCACATCGGCGCTAAGGTCGGCAGAGGATACAGCCTGATGGAATCAAACGCCGGTCATCCGTTGCTGGTCGTCGACCGGGTGGGCAAGGGGCGGGTCGCTCTGGTGTTGAGCGATCACATTTGGCTTTGGGCCCGCGGCTACAAAGGCGGCGGCCCCCATCTGCCTCTTTTGCGCGGGTTGGCCCACTGGCTGATGAAAGAGCCTGATCTCGAAGAAGAGCGTCTAGCTCTGACAATCAAAGGCGAACGCTTACAAATCGAACGACACAGCCTGAAGGACACCTTGCCGCCCGCCATTGTCACCGCCCCCGACGGCAACCAGGTGAGGGTTAATTTGGCGCGGGCAAAAGACGGTTTATTCAAAGGCGAAACAGCCGCCTCGCAAATCGGTCTTTTCAAAGTCACTCAAGGCGCATTGTCGGCCTGGGCCGTGGCGGGCGACCCCAATGCGCCGGAATGGCGGGAAGTAACCACCAGCGATACCGCCCTCGGCCCTTTAAGCAAAGCCTCAAAAGGCGGCCTTGTCTGGAACGCCGATCAGCGCATCCCTCTTTTGCGCAGCGTTGCACCCGGCGCAGCCGCCGCCGGGTCCGGCTGGCTCGGTCTGGCGGCTAACGATCAATATAAGGTGGTCGGTGTTTCCGAGACTTCCCTGGTCGATACCCCGCTGGCGGCTCTTGGCGGGCTCTTAGTCCTCATCGCCTTCCTACTCGGCGGCTGGCTCCGCGAAAGCCGCTCTACCTAACACCAATTTTTATCACGGTAGGCCGCTACCAAAAAATCAACGAAAGCCCGCACCTTAGGCGACAAGTGCCGGGCGTGGGGATAGACGGCGTAGATATCGACCCCCTGCCCCTCACAATCATCCAGAACAGTTTCCAACTGGCCGTCTTTCAGTTCTTCATCGAACAGAAAAACCGGGGCGCGGGTAACGCCCAGCCCTTGCGCGGCCGCCTTGATCAAGGCGTCTCCGTTGTTGGCTGTCAGGTTGCCTGAAACCCGGATAGTTTCGGTTTGATCGCCCATATTGAATTCCCATTCGTTGGGCGGGTGACGCATGGAATAGATCAGGCAATCGTGGTCTTTCAGGTCGGAGGGTTTTTGCGGTCGCCCCTTACGGTTCCAGTAAGCGGGCGCGGCGGCGACCACCATACGCGCGGACGCCAATTTTCGGGCTATCAGGCTGGAATCCTTAAGCCGCGTAATCCGCACGGCCAAATCGTATCCTTCCTCAACGATATCGACCACTCGGTCATTGAGATTGAGATCGACCTTAAGATCGGGATGTTTTTCCAAGAACAACGGCAGAAAAGGGGCGACGTGTTTAATACCGAATGTCATCGGGCAGGCGATTTTCAAAACGCCGCGCGGCGCTTCACTTAGATGACTGACCGCCGCTTCGGCTTCCTCCAGGTCGAAAAGAATGCCCCGGCAACGCTCATAAAAGGCCTGTCCCACCTCGGTCAAACTCAAGCGCCGCGTAGTCCGGTTGAGCAGACGCACCCCCAAACGGTCTTCCAGGCGGGTGATGTGCTTGCTCACCGCCGATTTGGAGAGCCGTAGGGATTCGGCAGCTCCGGTAAAACTCCCGACGTCAACCACACGGGTAAAAACCTCAAGTTCGGAAAGCTTATCCATAAAACCCCACAAGGAAACAAACTTTAGGCTTAAGAGGATAATTATAGGCTGAAAAAAAACAATTGAGCAGCGCTATTTTTAGTCGCGGCAAGCAAGCTCTTTGGTTTTTCTTTTCTTATCAACGGCTTCGCGATAAGCTAGGCGCTTCACAACCGGGGAACACGGCCATGCCCTTTGTCAGGCGGAACATCAACGGACAGGTGGACGCACTCTTCGATCAGCCCGATCCCAGCGCGCCCGACGAGCTCCCCAGCGACCATCCCGACGTCATCGCCTTTCTATCGGCCATCGACCCGCAGGGCGGCGCACAGGCCGCCGAATGGGCCAAGGATGATCTCGCCCTGGCCCGCGTGGTCGAAGATTTGATCGATGTGTTGATTGGCAAAGGTGTCATCGCCTTTACCGACCTGCCCGAACCGGCCCAGCAAAAACTGCTCAAACGCCGCGGCCGCCGCGAAGAAATGGACTACGTCTCAACCCTCTTCTCAATGGTCGACCAAGGCGACGGCGGCAGCTTTTTTTAGCGGCTTAGCTCGCCTCCGGTACCCATCTTAAAATCGGTTTGCGCGCTGCGGCGGTTTCGTCGAGGCGGCGTCTTGGCGTCATGCGGGGGGCCTCTTTGAAATATTGCTCGTTGCCGCCCTGAGCCCGTTCGGCAAGGCCGCGGATCAATTCGACGAACTGATCGAGCGCCTGCTTAGACTCGGTTTCCGTCGGCTCCATCAGCAAAGCTCCATGGACGACCAGCGGGAAGTACATGGTCATCGGATGGACGCCATCATCGATCATCGCCTTGGCGAAATCGAGAGTGGAAACCCCGGTATCCTTCAAGAACCGGTCGTCGAACAGCACCTCATGCATACAAGGCCCATCGTAGGACTGGGTCAGCAGATCGTTAAGTCGCGCCGCAATATAGTTGGCGTTGAGCACCGCATCGGCCGAGGCTTGGCGCAGACCGTCCGAGCCCATGCTCAGCATGTAAGACAGAGCCCGGACGAACACGCCGAACTGGCCGTGGAACCCTTTCATCCGGCCAAACGGTTTCTGGTTCGACTGGCTTTCCTCTTCGACCAAATCGAACCTATCGCCCTTATCGACCACGTAGGGTACGGGAACAAAAGACGCCAACGCTTCAGAGAAAACCGTCGGCCCGCTGCCCGGTCCACCGCCGCCATGCGGGGTTGAGAAGGTCTTATGCAGGTTGATGTGCATACAGTCGATGCCGAGGTCGCCAGGCCGCACCCGTCCAACGATGGCGTTGAAATTGGCTCCGTCGCAATAGAAGAAGGCGCCCGCCGCGTGAACCGCCTCGGCGATTTCCAAAATTTCATCTTCAAACAAGCCGCAGGTATTGGGGTTGGTCAGCATGAAGCAGGCGACGTCTTCATTAAGCGCCGTTTTCAAGGCCGCCAGATCGACCCGCCCCCGGTCATTGGCCGGGATGGACCGCACGTCGTAACCGCAAAGCGCGGCGCTGGCCGGGTTGGTGCCATGGGCCGAGTCGGGAACCAGCACGATCTTTCGCGCGTTGCCCCGGTCTTCCAGCGCAGCCCGCACCGCCATCAGGCCGCAAAGCTCCCCATGAGCCCCGGCCGCCGGAGACAACGCCACGGCGGGCATACCGGTCAGCACTTTCAGCCAATGCCCGAGCAGGTTCATCAACTCCAACGCACCCTGCACGGTGGAAACCGGCTGCATGGGATGCAGATCGCTCAAGCCGGGCAGACGGGCCATTTTTTCGTTGAGCCGCGGGTTGTGCTTCATGGTGCAGGAACCCAGCGGATAAACGCCGCTATCGATGGCGTAGTTTTTCTGGCTCAAGCGCATATAGTGGCGCACCACCTGAGGCTCGGACAAGCCGGGCAGGCCGATAGATTCCTTACGGCCTAAGCCGCCCAGGCGATCTTGCACCGCGTCAGGTTCGGGCAGATCGACGCCGCTCATGCCGGGCGAGTCCTGCTCGAAGATCAGCGGCTGTTCAAGCTGTAGGCCGCGATTGCCGAGAATGGTCCGTGTCGGCATCAGAGCACCTCCTTCAGCGCGGCCTCGAAGGCATCGGCCTGATCGTCCGTGGTCAGCTCGGTCGCCGCCACCAGCAGCAGATTTTCAAGCGCCGCCTCATTGGGATAAAACCGCGAAACCGGCACGCCGCCGAGAATGCCCTTGGCCGCCAAGTCATCAACCACCTGGGCCGCGGGCTTGGACAATTTGAGGGCGAACTCATTGAAGAACGTGTCGCTGGCGACCTCCACGCCGGGCAACGCGCCCAGCCGGTCGGCCAGCTTGACCGCCGCAGCATGATTGAGCCTCGCCAAACGGGTAAAGCCCGCCTCGCCCAGCATGGTCAGATGCATGGTGAACGCCAAGGCGCAGAGCCCTGAGTTGGTGCAGATGTTGCTGGTCGCTTTTTCCCGGCGGATATGTTGCTCACGGGTCGAAAGGGTCAGCACCCAGCCGCGCCGCCCTTCCACGTCGACCGTCTGTCCGGCCAGCCGTCCGGGCATCTGACGAAGGAATTTTTGGCGGCAAGCCATCAGGCCCAGATAAGGCCCGCCGTAAGAAAGGCCGTTGCCCAACGATTGCCCCTCGCCAACCACGATGTCGGCTCCCATGGCTCCAGGCGGCGTAACCGCCCCTAACGACACCACCTCGGCCACGGCGACCACCAGAAGCGCCCCCGCCTCATGGCAGGCTTCGGCCAAGGCGGACAAGTCCCGAACCTGACCGAAGAAACCGGGGTTTTGAACCACCACGCAGGCGGTTTCCGCATCGATTAACGCGGTTAAATCTTCCCGGGCCAAGGGATCGGGATCGGCGCAGACCACCTGGAAATCCATAAATCTGGCCTGATTGACCGCGACGTCACGGTAATGAGGGTGCAGACCGCCCGAAAGAACAGCCTTGCCGCGCTTGGTAATGCGCGCCGCCATCAGCATGGCCTCGGCCGCCGCCGTCGCCCCATCGTAGAGGGAAGCATTGGCCACCTCCATGCCGGTCAATAGAGCAACCTGTGTCTGAAACTCGAAGAGGTATTGCAGGGTCCCTTGGGAAATTTCCGGCTGGTAGGGGGTGTAGGATGTCAGATATTCGCCCCGCTGAATTAAATGATCGACCGCCGAAGGAACGTGATGGGCGTATGCGCCCGCCCCGAGAAACGAAGGGGCCGAAGAGGTTCCAAGGTTTTTTCCCGCCAGCGCGCCGATGGTCCGCTCAACCGCCATTTCACCGGCAGCCTTGGGCAGGTCGACCGGACCGTCGAGCAGCACCGAAGCCGGTACGTCTTTGAAAAGATCGTCGATTAAAGACGCTCCGGCCGCCGCCAACATTTCAAGACGGTCGGCGTCACTCAGCGGGAGATAACGCATCAGCCAAGCTCCGCGATGTAAGCCTTGTAGGCAGCCTCATCCATTAGATCGTCGAGCTGGGACGCATCGGACAAGGTCATTTTAAAGAACCAACCGTCGCCTTCGGCTGCGCTGTTGACCAAGGATGGATCGCCCTCAAGATCGCCGTTGCCTTCGGTCACCTCGCCGCTCACCGGGGCATAGACTTCACTGGCTGCCTTGACCGATTCGACCACGGCGGCCTCGCCGCCCTGGTCAAGCGAACGCCCCGCTTCGGGGACCTCAACATAGACGATATCGCCGAGCTGCTGCTGCGCGTAGTCGGTGATCCCAACGGTCGCACTATCCCCCTCGACGCTGACCCACTCATGATCTTTGGTGAAACGCTTGGTCGCCATGCTTAAAAAAACTCCCTAACCCCTGAAATATCGATGCGGCGCGAAAGGCAGCGCCGCCACTTTGCCCGGCAGCGCCTTGCCCCGAACCATTAAATTGATTTCCGTGCCGGTCTCGGCGAATGCGGTTTCCACATAGCCCATGGCCACCGGACCGCCTACCGTTGGGCCGAAACCGCCGCTGGTGATCTCGCCGATGGCCCGGCCCTCCATATCCTGGATTTCCGTATGCTCCCGAGCGGGCGCCCGACCATCCGGCTTGATGCCGACCTTAAGACGCGCCGTGCCTTCGGCCAGTTGCTTCAAAATCACCTCAGCACCCAAGAAACCGCCTTCGGCGCGGCGGCGCTTTCCGATGGTCCAGGCAAGATTGGCCTCAATCGGCGTGGTGGTCAGATCAATATCGTTGCCGTAGAGCGCCAGCCCGGCTTCCAGGCGCAACGAGTCCCGCGCGCCCAGTCCGGCGGGTTCCACCTCGGCCTCAGCCAAAAGCGCTTCGGCCACCGTAACCACGCCATCGACGGGCACCGATAGCTCATAGCCATCTTCGCCGGTATAGCCGAGCCGGGAGATGAAACAGGTCACTCCCGCGAGCTCACCAACCGAGGTGAAAAGGAACTTCATCGTATCGCAATATTGAACGAACCGGGAAAGCACCTCGGCGGCTTTGGGGCCCTGCAAGGCAATGAGGGCGCGATCCTCACGAATATCAAGCTCAACCCGATCAGCCAGATGCTCGGAGATATGAGCGAAATCCACTTCCTTGCGTGAGGCGTTGACCACCAGATGCAGGTGGTCGCCATGATTGGCGATCATCAGGTCATCGATGATGCCGCCGTTTTCGTCGGTCAGCATGGTGTAACCGGTTTTACCCAAAGGCAAAGCCTGGAGGTCGGCAGGCACCAGCGTTTCCATGGCGGCTGCCACATTATCGCCACGCAACACGGCCTGCCCCATATGGGAGACATCGAAAAGCGAGGCGCTTGCGCGGGTGTGGTTGTGCTCGGCCATGATACCCGCCGGAAACTGGACCGGCATTTCATAACCGGCGAACGGCACCATTTTACCGCCCAGCTTTTGATGAAGCGCTGCAAGTGGCGTTTGTTTCAAATCTTCAGATGTGTCGCTCAAACCCTGGTTCCTTCCAACAGAATTCCGGAATTCCAAGGACTCTCCCCTCCTTGGTTTTCCCGATGCCCCCCTCTGTCACGGAACCTGAAAGATTCCCCGGTTTGGCCAGCGGAATGCGGTTTCCGCGCTACCGGGTTTCATCTTCGGTGAGCCGCCGGAAATAAAACCGACGCCTGCTTTCCAGAGCCACATTCCCCTACGGTCCTTTCTGCCTGAGAGTTTCCGGGGGCCCGTTGCTCCTTCGGCGTCGTCCAAGCCTTCCCAGAAAGGCCAGGACGATCTCTCCCGCAGGGTTCGCGCGTGGAGATTGGTTTTAAGTGTACGAGTCGTTTAGGTCAGGTCAACCACTCCCCGAAAAGGGTTTTTAAGCGATTGATTTAGAAGACTTTACCGACGTTCTCGCTTGCGGGTGTTATAGTCCATCTGCTCACGGGTGAGCTGGAATCCGGCATAGATCAGAAAATCTCTGCCGTCTCGCCCCGCTTCAATGGGCAAAGTCAGGATCACCGGCTGATCGGAAAACCCGGCCTTGGTGGCGTTACCCTGAAAAACCAACGCCACTTCGAAAGTCTGTTTATTGATGATTTTCTTGTCCCGATCCGTCACGGCGACGAAATAGCTCACCAGGGCGCGGCCATCACGATTGGCCGCTCCTTTTTCGGCGGTGAATAGTGGAAAGACGTTGACCTCAAGCGTTCCGGCACGGGTGCTGCGATCCAGATCGTAGTCGCAATCGACCCGCACCCCGGAGAATTCCGCCTCGAACAAAATATCGATCAGGTCGCGCCCCGGCCCGGCTTTAAACGCCGTCTGCTCGGCGGCATTGGCCAAAATAGAAATATCGGGACAAACAGTCGGCCCGCTGGGCTTAACGTATTCAACCACATCATCGACCGTTTCACAGCCGACAAGAGCGACCATAACGGTCATGATGGTTGCGAGCCTAAAAAGCGCGCCTCTCGGTTTCATTCCCTTCCCCCGGAAAATCTAAAGCGTTTTATGCGAGTTGTCGCAATAGGGCGGCGTTTTGGTCTGCCCGCAGCCGCAAAGATAGACGGTTTCCGTTGTCTCCGCATCGACGATTTTCGGTCCCATACCGGTCCCCTTATGAGACATGTCGCAAAACGGCGGAGTTTGGGTTCTTCCACAGGCGCACCAAAGATATCGCTCGCCCGCCTCAAACTCTACCTCATAAGGGCCGTTCTTACCGTTCGACATGGTCTCCCCCTTGTTTTCCGCTTCCGCTCCGAAATGAGTACCACACTTGGCCTGGAAGTCGAGCCTTTACGACTCCCCGCCTTTAAGGATTTGCAGGGTCAAAGCCAGCCGCGCCAGAGCGCGCGCCCGGCTCCAGGCATTACCCATGGCGTCGGCGACCGCAATTCCCGTCATCAGCAACGAACGCGCCTGCCCGGTGCGCCCCTCGCGCATATGCTCCTCGGCCAGTTCGGCGAACATCCAGCAACGGCTCAAGGTGCTGGCAATGGAATCGCTGGCCTCCCAGGCCAGATCGGCGGTCTTTTCACGCCCCTCAGGATCGCCCGCCTTACCTTGCAGTTCGGCAATCTCCCAAAGGGCGCGGGCTTTCAACCCCGCATCGTCGATTTCATTACTGCCAGCAACAGCCTCATCGAACCGTCCCGTTCGGGCCAAAGCCTTGACGACCTGCGCATAGGCAAACGACCGGGCGAAGGAAAACGCGATCTTGGCCGCAGCCTCCCGCGCTTCGGTCAATGTCGTCTCGGCGGCCTGCTTTTCGCCTCGCAGCCACTGAGTTACGGCAATTCTGCTCAAGGCGACCGAGCGATAGCGCACGGCTGAAATATCCGCTGCGGCATCATAAGCCTCATCGGCCGCCCCTTGATCGAGCATGGCGCGACTGGCCGCCACCAGCACCGGTGTTGCGTCCTTATCCCGCGCCTTGCCCAAAACCGAACGGGCTTTATCGACCTCACCCAGTTGAGCATAGGCCGTAGCGAGCAGACGCAGAGCCTCATCCCGGTCGCGCCCAAACCCGTTAATTTCAACCAATGTCGCCATACGGCTAATCGCGTCTTCAGCCCCCTCCCGGTCGCCCCCCCCGGAAAGCACCGTCGTAATGCGAGCCAAAGCGCGAAGTTTGAGAAATGGCGTCAAGGCCTCATCCGCCGTTTTAAGCGCTCGCTTGACCAACAGCGCCATACCGGGGCCGACGGACCGCCCTTGAGTTTCGCGAACCGCCCCAGCCTCCAGAATGGTCAGAACGGCTTCGAGTTTCTGGCGATCATCGGGGATCACCTCCACCGCTTCATAGGCTTCATTGAAACGCCCGGCCTGGGCTCGCGCCCCCGCCATTTTTCGCAGAGCCACAACAATCAGGCGCAGGTCCGAGATACGCTCGGCGCTCGCCATCGCATCGGCCATCAGCCCAACCCGCGCCTGGGTCGTAAGGATTTCACTAAACGCCCAGTCCCTTTGCTCTTCATCGGCAACCGCCTTGGCGTTCTCCACCGCCTCATCGAGCAGACACTTGGGTGTTGGGTCGCTGAAGCAGGCAGCGGTATCGCGCAGCGGGTTGGCCTTTTCAGGGCCGGAGTCTTTAACCAGATGGCGGGTTTCGGGATTGGACAGCAGGGCCTTACGCGCCGCTTCGGTTTCCCGTTCTCGCACATCGCGCAACTTGCCAAGCAGTTCCTTGACCCGGCCACGGGTTTCGATCTGCCGGGCCAATTCCTGGGTCGGCTGTCCCGTCACCTTGAGGCGGTTTTTTTTCTGGAACGTGCGGATCGCCCGCTCCAGCGCCGGGGTCATGCGTCCATCGAGCGACCCCAGGTAGTCGCCGGTGCCTTGCAGGGCTGTTTGAATTCGCAAAATTGTCCGGTTGAGCGGCAGGACAAGCATGTCGGGCGGCGGCGTAAGAGCGGGTTCCACCGGCGCAGCCGTCGCTGGGTAAAGAGGCGGAAGCATCACGATCAGGCCAAGGGTAAGAAAAAGCGTTCGCCGCATGGGAGCCTTGCTTGGAAGTCCGAAACGGGATCATAGCGCTTTTTCTTGACAGAAACACCCTCGAACGCCCAATTACCTTCCCATGAAACAACAGAGACTAACCATCCATCTGGCCGCCCCTCGCGGATTCTGCGCTGGGGTCGATCGGGCGATCCAGATCGTTGAAGAGGCGCTTTCGCGCTTCGGCGCTCCGGTCTATGTGCGCCACGAAATCGTTCACAACAAATTCGTCGTCGACGGTCTGCGCGACAAGGGCGCGGTTTTCGTCGATACGCTCGATCAGGCGCCCGACGGCGTGCCGGTCATTTTTTCAGCCCATGGCGTTCCTAAATCCGTACCGGAAAAGGCCGCCGCCCGGGGTCTGACCCATATCGACGCCACCTGCCCCTTGGTTTCCAAAGTCCACCGCGAGGCCGAGCGGCATTTCCGGCAAGGTAACAGGATCATCCTCATCGGTCATGCAGGCCATCCCGAGGTGGTGGGGACCATGGGCCAACTGCCCGACGGCGAAGTGATCCTCATTGAAACCGTCAACCAGGCCCGCGCCCTCGACCTGCCAAGCGATACGCCCTGCGGCTACGTCACACAGACCACCCTTTCGGTCGATGACACTGTCGATATCGTTGAAGCTTTGAAAGAACGACTGCCGAATATTCAAGCGCCGGGTAAAGACGATATCTGCTACGCCACCACCAACCGCCAAAAGGCCGTAAAATCCATCGCCGAAAAGTGCGACATGATTATGGTTCTGGGCGCACCCAATTCATCCAACTCAAAACGTTTGGTCGAAGTGGCGTCGCGCAATGGCTGCGCAAAATCCATGCTGGTGCAGCGCGCCGAGGAGATCGACTGGAACGCCTTCGATGGGGTTGCCCATCTCGGCCTCTCGGCAGGCGCTTCGGCGCCGGAAATCCTGGTCGAAGAAGTGATTGACGCCTGCCGCGAACGGTTCGACGTTTCCATCGAATTCGATACGGTAACCGAAGAAAAAACCCGTTTCCGGTTACCGCCCGAACTGGTTGGCTGATGGCCGTTTATACGGAGGTGCCGCGAGTTGCGCTTGAAGCTTTTCTCGAAAGGTTCAAGCGCGGGAAAGTGGTCGCCTTCGAAGGCATCGAGCAGGGCATTGAAAACAGCAACTATCGACTTGAAACCACAGAGGGGCTTTTCGTCCTCACTCTTTATGAAAGGCGCGTTGAGGAAGCCGAGCTGCCTTTCTTTCAGGCCCTGACCCAACATCTATCCAAGCGGGACATTCCCTGTCCGGCGGCCCTCCCCGATAAGAACGGCAAGACCCTACACCGTCTTTGCGACCGCCCGGCGGCATTGCTGCCCTTCCTCTCCGGCGATTGGCCGCGAACCGTCACGACGGAGCATTGTCAAAAGCTCGGCGCAATGCTGGCGAAGCTGCATTGTGCTACGGCCGATTTTGGACAGGCACGGAAAAACCGCTTATCCGTCAGCGATTGGCGTCCGCTTCTCGAACAGTCGCGCAAAACGGCGCAACGGCTGAAGCCGGGACTGGCGGCGGCCATGATGGTCGAACTGGTCGAGATCGAAACCCACTGGCCGAAAGATTTACCGCGCGGCATCATTCATGCCGATCTGTTTCCCGACAACGTATTCTTCGACAACCAACGGATTTCCGGCCTGCTCGATTTCACCTTCGCCTGCACCGATCTGCTGGCCTATGACTTGGCGATCTGCCTCAATGCCTGGTGCTTCGAAGAAAACGCCCATCTAAACCATCAGAAAACCCAGGCCCTACTGGCGGGATATGAGGCCGTCCGTCCGCTTGGCGAGAAAGAACGGAAAACCCTTCCCCTCCTCTGCCGAGCGGCCGCCATGCGGTTCTTCGCTACCCGTCTTTTCGACTGGGCCAATACGCCCGACGGCCCGATTACCTGGCGAAAAGATCCCCTGGAATGCTGGGCTCAATCGTTGGCGCACCGCGAACTTGCTGGAAAATTCGCCGAAACATCCTATCTTTAAAGACATGATAGGAAACGTTGAAGACCATCCGCCCAAGGAGATCTACTTCTTCGGCGATCCCATGTGCTCCTGGTGTTGGGGCTTTTCCCCCACCTTAAACTCCATTGCCGAACGCTATGGAGAAAAGGTTCCCGTTACCGCCATCGTTGGGGGTTTAAGGGCCGGAAACACCAAAGTGATGGATGAAAAATCCAAAGGCGATATCCGCGACCACTGGAAAGAGGTCGAGAAGGCGACCGGCCAGCCCTTCGATTTCACTTTTTTCGAGCGAGACGACTTCATCTACGACACCGAACCCGCCTGCCGGGCCGTCGTCACCATGCGCAGCCTCAAGCCCGCCGCCACCCTCGATTTTTTCGAAACGCTCCACAAGGCCTTCTACGCCGAAAACCAAGACATCACCGACAATGAAGTCCTGGCCAGCCTTGCCGTCCCCTTCGGGTTTCAGGCTCCCGAATTCAAAGCCGCGCTCGAAACCCAGGAAATCCGCAACCAGACCCGTGTCGATTTCCAGGTCAGCCAGCAGTTGGGCGTTCAGGGGTTCCCCTCCATGGTGCTGCGCGACGGCGAAGTTTTACGCGCCCTTTCGCAAGGATACCGGCCATTCGACCAACTCTCGCCCCTGCTCGATCAGTGGGTCGAAGAACCGCCGGAAATGGCGCAGGCCGAGATTGACGCCCGGCCCTCATAAGGCCAAAGTCCTCCCAGAGGATTCGCAACGCTTATAGGGACGGCCCAGCCACATGACCACAGACGATAATTTGGTGGAAATTTTCACCGATGGCGCTTGCTCGGGCAATCCGGGTCCGGGTGGCTGGGGAGCGGTTTTGCGCTGGAAAGGGGTCGAAAAGGAGCTTTCGGGCGGCGAGCCGGAAACCACCAACAACCGCATGGAGCTGATGGCCGCCATCGCCGCGCTGGAATCGTTAAAGCGCGCCGTGCCCGTAGTGTTGACCACGGATAGCACCTACGTACGCGACGGCATTACCAAATGGATTCACAACTGGAAGAAAAACGGCTGGCGCACGGCCAACAAAAAACCGGTGAAAAACGCCGACCTATGGCAACGCCTGGAAGCCGCCCTTGCCGATCATGAAGTGCGTTGGGAATGGGTCAAAGGCCACGCCGGCCACCCGGAAAACGAACGCGCCGACGAACTGGCGCGAGAAGGTATTGAAAAACTTTGAGGTTACCCCTGGGCAATAATGCCCAGGGGATAGCCGTATCTTTAAATTTGGCCCAGGAGCGTATCGGCGTCGGAGACTTCGAAAGCACCAGGCTCTTCGATGTTGATCGCTTTGACCACGCCGTCTTCGGCGAGCAGCGAGAAACGCTGGCAACGGGTCGCCATACCGAAGGCGGAGGCATCGAATTCAAGGCCGAGAGCTTTAGTGAAAGCGCCGTTTCCGTCGGGTAGCATGGTCACGGCGTCGCCGACATTCTGGCCTTCGGCCCAGGATTTGAGAACGAACATATCATTGACCGCCATGCAGACGATTGCGTCCACACCCTTCGCCTTCAACTCACCCGCCTTGGCGATAAAGCCCGGAAGGTGCTGAGCCGAACAGGTCGGGGTAAAAGCGCCGGGCACACCGAACAGAGCAACGGTTTTGCCTTTGAACACGTCGGCCGTATCCAGCGGACCGGGGCCGTCGGCGCCAAGCGCGGTTACGGTCACGGAAGGAATGCTGTCGCCTACTTTGATGGTCATCGGGTAATCCCCCTTTTGGAATAAATAAAAAAAGCGGACTCTCAGCTAAGGGGGTTGGGGGCCAAATGCAAGAGGAGAATCGGCAAATATTTTTCGCCTTATCCTTGCGAGCCTTTTTGCAGGGCCTCGAGAACCAAGCCTGGCGTTAGGATTTCCGGCAAAACAATGGGTGTCTTCGCACCCGGCCCGTAAACCGCGTTAAACGGAATGCCGTAGCGCCCGAAACTTGCCAGATAGGCGGCGATAGCATCATTCGGCTTTGTCCAGTCGGCCTTCATGGCGATGATGTTCTCACCCGCCAAAAGATTCGCTACCGCGCCATTACCGAGCGCCACACGTTTATTGACCTTACAGGTAATGCACCAATCCGCCGTGACATCGACAAAGACGGTTTTGCCCGCCGCCACATGCCCCGGAATGGCGGCAAGATCGAAGGGCGCCCAGTAAGAAGCATCTTCTTTGGCCTGGGTTTCCTTGGGTGGTGGCAATAGCTGAGCCGGTAAAACAAAGACCGCCACCGAAACGGCAATCGCAAGCCCTGTCACCAGCCGCTTGCGAACGGCTCCAACCCTATCCCGCCAAAAGAGTGCCGCCAGCAGGATGACCATCAGGGCCGCAACGCCCATCGCCCCCTCATAGCCCATCTGGGTATTGAGAACAGTGAGCAGCCAAATACCCGTCGCCGCCAAGGCAAAGCCTAAAAATTTCCGCAGGACAACCATCCAGGAGCCGGGTTTCGGCAGACGGGTGGCAAGTGAAGGCATTAGGGCGACCAACAGGTAGGGCAGTGCAAGCCCCACCCCGAGAGCGGCAAAAACGGCAACGATTTCAAAAGCGCCGCGCGACAGGGCGAAACCCACGGCGGTGCCGAGGAACGGTGCGGAACAAGGCGTCGAAAGCAGGGTCGCCAAAATGCCGGTGAGAAAATGGCCGCCAAGACCCTGCACATGGCTCGAATGCTCACCCATATCGGCGATCCAGCGCGGTAGGCCGATCTCGAAGAAACCCCAGAGGTTGGCGGCGAAGAAAGTGACCATCAGGGTCATGGCGATGAGGAACCAGGACTGCTGGAACTGAATGCCCCAGCCAACCGCCATGCCGCCACTTTTCAAGCCGATCAAAACACCCGCCAAAACCAGGAAGGAAAACAGAATTCCCAACGCCGAAGCGACAAAACTCAGCCTCACCTGCCTGGCGTCGCCGCCGCCATGCTTCACCACGCCTAAAAGCTTGATGGAAAGCACCGGCAAAACGCAGGGCATGAGGTTGAGGATCAATCCACCGAGCACCGCCAACAGCAAAATCATGCCAAGGCCGTTTTCCCGGACGGGAACGACTTGGGGAGGCTGCTCTACCGGCAAGGCCATGGCGGCGCTCATTTCGCTTACCGCCAGAGCCCGCTCAATACTCCGCGGACCATCAACCAGGGTCACGGTTACCGTCTCGCCAATGAGTGTTTTTTTGAAAAACTGAAGATCGGTGGGGAGGACTGCCGCCAGACTTTTACCATCCTTGGCGACCTGCACCTTAGGCGGCAGGAAAACGACTTCAGAGGGGCCCTCGATGAAGACATCCGGCGCTTTAAATCCATCATCGGCCGTTGCCGAAATCAGCATGGTTGCTCGTTTTTCCCCTTCGCCCGCCGGTTTCAGCGCCACCGAAGCGACGGAAAAGCCAAGCATCGGGTCGGCGCCCTCTTGCCGCTTGGGTATTTTTGAGACAAAGCGGTTGATCAGCTGCGCCTCTTGGGAAGGGCCCGCCGCCCCCGGCGCAAGCTCGAGTTTAAGCCGCGCCTGGATGGGAATGCAGATTTCGTTACAGGTCAGGTAATCGACGGACAGGTCGGCTTGAAACGGCTTTGACGGATCGGTTGCGGTCACGCTAATCGGATAGACGACTTCATCCTTGTATCCCATGGTTTCAAGACCCAGGACGCTGAACCGGCCCGGTGCGGGCCAAGCCATTTCGGCCTTAGCCAAATTGCCCGTTTTTTCCCAATCCAGGTTGGGCGGATAGCCCGCATCGCCCGGTGAGCGCCAATAGACTTTCCAACCCTTCTTGAGTTTGAAGTGCAGCCCCAAAGGAACATCGCCCGAACCGACCTTGTCGGTCGCCGAAATCA
This sequence comes from uncultured Rhodospirillales bacterium, assembly GCA_965368335.1. Classification (GTDB taxonomy): domain Bacteria; phylum Pseudomonadota; class Alphaproteobacteria; order Rhodospirillales; family JAPHRK01; genus CBDUMN01. The sequence goes on along the minus strand of CBDUMN010000041.1, from coordinate 12,260 downwards.
GACGGACCTGCGTGAACTCTCCGGCGTCCCAATCCGACGCCGCAGCCCAAGCATTGGCTGAAGCGAAAAGGGCCGTCAAAGCAGCAACCAACAAAGATATCAGGCGTTTTCCATACAAAATACGGGTCTCCAGTGGGCTCATCCGTTTGGCGGCCAGCATACCTAATTCTCATTCATGGCGAAAAAAAGATTGTCCGCCTCATGCGCCTTTGCTTGAGCAAAAGAATGAAGGCGAACCGAGCCCGGCAGGCCATGACCGAGGTCAAAGAATTTGGCCGAAAGGCGGGGGAGGGTGTAAAATACCCTTTATGGAACTCACAATGGGAAAAAACGGCGACGAATACCTTACCGGGCGGTTGCTCGTCGCCATGCCTGGCCTGGAAGACCCCAACTTCGCCAAAACCGTAGTCTATATCTGCGCCCACAGCGAAGAAGGCGCCATGGGGCTGGTTATCAACCGTCCCATGGAGGCCCTGACCTTCCCCGAAATGCTCGATCAGTTGAACATTCCCCACGGCGGCGATTCAGAAAGCATTCAGGTCCAGTTCGGCGGCCCGGTCGAGGCCGGGCGCGGTTTTGTCCTGCACACGTCGGACTATTTGCAGGAATCGACCCTGCCCATTGACGATCAGGTCTCCCTCACCGCGACCATCGATATTTTGAAGGCCATCGCCGAAGGGCGCGGCCCCGATCACTGCCTCCTGACCCTCGGCTATGCAGGATGGTCACCCGGCCAGTTGGACGACGAAATGCTGGCCAACGGCTGGCTTACCGTGGACCCCGATGAAAACCTGATCTTCGATCCCGATCTGGATCATAAGTGGGACAGGGCCATCGAAAAGCTTGGCATCGACCTGACCCTGCTCTCGGCCGACGCGGGCCACGCCTAATCCAACGGCCTTTCTTGACCAAAGCGTATTCCGTGTCAAAGCCCTTTTGGCTACCATGGCTGACGATAAAAAACGCTGATCCTTATGCGCGCAGGAACTGAAAATTTAAATTCAGTTCGCTATCCGCAACCGACGGACACTGACCTAGACCTCAAGGCATGGGAAACATGAAACTTCACATCGGTGGCAAGGAAGCCAAACCGGGATGGAAAATTCTCAATATCATTGACGGCCCGAATGTGGACTTCCTCGGTAATTGCGTCGACCTCTCCCAGTTCGACGACGGTAGTATCGACGAGATTTACGCCAGCCATGTTTTCGAACACCTGGGCTATCGGGACGAACTGCCAACCGCTCTGGCGGAATGCTGTAGAACACTCAAAATCGGAGGTCGCCTTTACGTCAGCGTTCCCAACTTCGGCGTTTTATGCCAATTGTTTGTATCGGGTATGCTCAGCGAAGAACTGCAATGGGAAATCGTGAGAATCGTCTTCGGCGGCCAGATCGACCCCTACGATCATCATAAAGTCGGATTTATCGAACCGTTCTTACACAGGTTTCTCACCGAAGCCGGGTTTTCGGAATTCAAGCGTGTCGAAGAATTTGGCCTGTTCGACGACACGAGCAGCATGAAGCTCGGGCCACACCTGATCAGCCTCAATATGATCGCGACAAAATAATCTAGGCGAGTTTGGCTTCCAGCACATCGAGCCCCGGCACTTTGTCGATGGGACCGAGCGTGGTTAGCGTTGGCCGTCCCGAAGTCAGCCGGTTGGCGACTCTCAAAACCGCATCCCGATCAATCGCTTCAACCTTTTCCACCACTTCCTCGGTGGTCAGGGTGCGACCGAAGACCAGCAACTGGCGGGCCCGCTGCTCACAGCGCGAGGCCGTGCTTTCCAGAGACATTAAAATGCTCGCCTTGATCTGACTGCGCGCTCGCTGAATTTCTTCTTCATTCACGCTATCGCGAACCTTGGCGATCTCATCACAAACCACCGGCATCAGTTCGGCCGCTTCATTCTTGCCGGTGCCTGCATAAATGCCGAACACACCGCCGTCGGCGTAGCAGGAATTGAACGAATAAACCGAATAGACCAACCCGCGTTTTTCACGAATTTCCTGGAACAGACGCGACGACATGCCGCCGCCGAAAAGAGCGGAGAAAACCGACGCCGCATAGAAATCCGGATCGTCGTAGGAAAGCCCTTCAAAACCCATCACCAACTGAACCTGCTCAAGGTCTCGGCTTTCACGGTTCTCACCGCCGCGGTAGCTGAGCGGTTCGTAGTCTTCCGCCGGTTCGCCGGGGAGTTCGGTAAAAGTCCTCTCGGCCAAAGCAACGATATCTTCGTGCTTCACCCGTCCGGCAGCCGAAAGGACAATGCGCGAGGCCGCATAGTGGCGCTTCATATAGCCAAGCAGCGTCTCCCGCGGCATTTCGCCAACCAGCCCGGCCTCGCCAAGCACCGGCCGACCGATCGCCTGATCGGGAAAAGCCGTCGCCTGAAACTGATCGAAAATGACATCTTCAGGGGTGTCGTTGGCCTGATGAATTTCCTGCAACACCACGGCGCGTTCGCGAGCCAGTTCATCGGAATCAAGCGTCGAGTGCTGCAGAATATCGCCGATGATATCCATCGCCAGACCGACATCTTCTTTTAAAACCTTGGCGTAGTAAGCGGTATTCTCCCGCGAGGTATAGGCATTTAGGTGCCCACCGACGGCCTCAATCTCTTCGGCAATCGCCTGGGCGGAACGGCGGCGCGTTCCCTTAAAGGCCATGTGTTCCAGGAGATGCGATACGCCGTTGACGTCGGGCGACTCATGGCGCGTTCCCACGTCCACCCAGCAACCGATGGAAGCGGTTTCCACCGTATCCATGGTATCGGTGACGACCCTCAGGCCATTTTTTATGGTGGTTGTTTGCAGGCTCATTCGCTTACGTCTTCGCTCCCAATCAAATCTTCACGATGGAAGATATATGGGCTTTGACGGCCGCCAAATCATTATTAATCACTTCAAAGCGTTCTTCCCGCTCGAACAGGTCGGCCATGTGGGGCGGCAAACCGGGGCGTTGACCGGTGGCGCGTTCCACCGCATCGGGGAACTTGGCCGGATGGGCCGTCGCCAACGCAATGGTCGCCGCATCGCTAGGCTCGGCCATACGGGCCGCCACCACACCGATGATCGAATGAGGATCGAGCATCTCGCCAGTCCGCTCGTAGGCGCGCTTGATTTTCTCAATCGTTTTATCGTCGTCCAGACGATGCCCCTCGAACAACTCGGTGATCTGCTTCCAACGGGCTTCGCCGAAACTCACAGACCCGGTATCGCGGAAATCGGCCATCGCCTGGGTCAGAGCCGACTCTTCGCCTTTGTATACATCGGCCAGCAGGCGCTCGAAGTTGGACGAAATTTGAATATCCATGCTGGGGCTCAACGAAGGCTCGACGGATTCCATCGTCATGGACCCAGTCTCGAAGTATCGGGTCAGGATATCGTTGCGATTGGAGCCGACGACGAATTTCTCAATGGGCAGGCCCATCTTGCGCGCGGCAAAACCGGCAAACACGTTGCCGAAGTTGCCGGTCGGCACAGAGAAGCGCACCATCCGGTCCGGGCTTCCGATGCGGGTGGCGGCATAGAAGTAATAAACGATCTGGGCCATGATCCGGGCCCAGTTGATCGAATTGACCGCGCCCAGTTTGTAGGCGTCGCGGAATTCCAAATCGTTGAACATCGCCTTGACCGCATCCTGGCAGTCATCAAACGTACCCTTGAGCGCAATGTTGTGGATATTGGACGAAAGCACCGTGGTCATCTGACGGCGCTGCACGTCCGACACCCGGCCTTCGGGATGAAGAATAAACACCTCGATGGCCTCGCGGTCGCGGCAGGCTTCGATAGCCGCCGATCCGGTATCGCCCGAGGTCGCACCGGCGATGGTAACTTTCTCGCCGCGCTTGGTCAGCACATAGTCGAACAGGTGCCCGACCAGTTGCAGAGCATAGTCCTTAAACGCCAGGGTCGGCCCGTGGAACAGCTCCATCAGCCAGAGCGATCCATCCATCTGCACCATCGGCGCAACGGCGGGATGGCTGAACCGGGCATAGGCTTTTTCGACGATTTCGGCGAAGTCGCTTTCAGGGATCACGTCGGCGACGAAGGGCGTCATCACCTCAAGCGCCACCTCCTGATAGCTCTTGCCCTGCATGGCGCGAATTTGTTCTTGAGAGAACCGCGGCCAGGTCTCGGGCAAATACAGGCCTCCGTCGCGGGCCAGACCCGTCAACAGGACATCGTCGAAACTCAAAACCGGCGCTTTGCCGCGCGTGCTGACGTACTTCACGGAAAACCTCTTCAAATCCGCTTAAATCAAGGCGGCACAGACTATACGCGGGGAAAGCCATAGGCAAGCCATGAAAACCGCTATTTTCCTTGCAAAACGCGACCGTTCCCCATCAATTTAGAGACATGCTTGCCGCCCTGACCGCCCTTCTCGTTTTTCAGCTTATCGGAGAGATCATCTCCATGGCGTTGGGACTCCCTGTACCGGGACCGGTAATCGGCATGGTTCTGCTGTTTTTCGCCCTGGTAATCAAAGGCCGTGTTCCGGCCGATCTGCAGCAAACGGCACAAGGCCTGCTCTCCCATCTTTCCCTACTGTTTGTTCCTGCGGGCGTAGGAGTCCTTCTTCATGCTCACCTGATTGCCGAGGAATGGCCCGCCATCACCGCAGCGCTGATCGGATCGACGTTCTTGACCATTGCCGTCACTGCTTTGGTGATGAAGTGGCTCATGCCCAAGGAAAAGGACGATGCGGCATGAGCAAAGACTTCACCGAAATCTGGGTCTATCTTTCCGCCTCCCCCCTGCTCGGCCTGACCGTCACTTTGGCGTCCTATCTGGCCGGGTCCTGGCTATTCAAGAAGTCGGGCGACAATCCTCTGGTCAACCCGGTGCTGATCGCCGTCGCCAGCATCGTCGCCCTGCTCTGGATGACCGGCACACCTTACGAAACCTATTTCGACGGCGCGCAATTCGTCCATTTTCTGCTGGGTCCCGCAACGGTGGCCTTGGCAATCCCGCTCTATAACCAGTTCCAGCAGGTAAAGAAAACCTTCGGCGCGTTGGTCACGGCGCTAATCTGCGGCTCTGTGACGGCGGCCTTAAGCGCTATCGGGATCGCCTGGCTGCTCGACGGGTCGAAGCAAACCCTACTCTCCCTCGCCCCGAAATCGGTCACCACGCCCATCGCCATGGGAATCACCGAAAAAATAGGCGGCCTGCCCTCCTTAACGGCGGTATTGGTCATCCTAACGGGCATCATCGGCGCGGTCTTCGGACGGATTATCCTCAATCTGGTGCGGGTCAAAGACATGCGGGCAAGAGGTCTAGCCATCGGCGTCGCCTCACACGGCATCGGCACAGCCGCCGCCCTGCAAGCCAGCGAGGTGGCCGGCGCCTTCTCTGGCCTAGCCATGGGCCTCAACGGCATCGCTACCGCCGTGCTGATCCCCCTACTGGTAACGCTGCTGTTTTAGACTAAAAATTGCTAATCCTGCATATTCACAATTAATAATTGATTTTTATAAATGCAATTGGAACACTGCCCTTCTCTTCGCAGTAACCTTGGCTCCAAATTTTGGCTCATCTTTTATTTATTGATGAAAGCGGACAGGACGGAAAAGATTCTCCATATGAGGTTCTTGCTGGCTTGGCTGTCGAGGATAAAAGACTTTGGAGTCTCATTCGCCAGCTAAGTGATTTACAGGAACACCTTTTTGGTCTGCACCTTTTTCGCGCTTATGGCTCTGAAGCCAAAGCACAAAAGCTACTAAAGAAGAAAGCTTTTAGGCACGCAAACCAACTGCCTCCGATAAAACTGGAAAAACGTCGGGAATTATCGAAACAACTCCTAGAGGACGGCCAAAATCCGACGAAAGAACAGCTTACAGCGCTTGGTCAGGCAAAAATTGCATATTGCAAACGGTCTATGGAGATCTGTCGGGGTCACGGCTGCGTCGCATTCGCCAGCATCGTTCCTAAACGAGCTCCACGGCCAAAAGCCAATATCTTGAGAAAAGATTATGCCTTTCTTTTCGAAAGATTTTTCCATTTTCTCAACAACTCGACAAATGACGAAATAGGTCTGGTCATATTTGATGAATTGGATAAGCGACAAAGCCAAATTCTATCTAACCAAATGTATGATTATTTCCTCAAAACCCGCAAAGGACGTATCCGTTCACGCCTAATCGTACCCGAGCCAATGTTCGTCCATAGTGACCTTACAACTTTGGTGCAAATGGCGGACATTGTTGCATATGTAATTTCATGGGGTATTCGAATACGCTCCATGAACGAACCCCATCGGACAGAGTTATATGATATTGGTAGCCCAATCCTAGATATGCGCTATCACAATCGAACCGAGAGCGGAAACGACACTTGGGGCTTTAAGGTTATTCAGAGTTTGCTTGTCAACGGAGCATAAAAAAAGGCAATGCCGCCCTTTCGGACCACAAAGCCTCCGTATGTAGAATTAGTCACTATTATCCCCCTAGTCAATAGAGGATAATAGCGGCTCACCCTTCCCCTAAATACCGCTTCCTTAAGTGCGCCTTGAAGATATCGGCATTGAGCGGTTCGCCGGTGGCGCGGGTTAGGAGTTCATCGCCGGACCAGCGGCAGCCCTGGCTGTGGACGTTGTCGCGCAGCCATGTGACCAGCGGGGCGAAGTCGCCCTTGGCGATGGATGACGGAATATCGGGGTTGGCGCGCAGCGCCGCCGCGTAGAGTTGCGCTGCCGTCATCGCGCCGAGCGTATAGGTCGGGAAATAGCCGATGGCCCCGTCGTACCAGTGGATATCCTGTAGGCAACCGAGCCGGTCATTGGGCGGGGTAATGCCCAATAGGGCTTCGAGCCCTTCGTTCCAGGCGCCGGGCAAATCGGCAGGGTCGAGATCGCCTTTCACCAGGGCTTTTTCGAGCCGGTAGCGCAGAATCACATGGGCCGGATAGGTCACCTCATCAGCATCGACCCGGATAAAGTCTTTCTTCACCTGGGTATAGAGGCGATAGAGATTGTCCGCTTCCCAGGACGAGCCCTCGCCCTTGAAGGCATCCTTGATCAGCGGCTCGGCGAACTCCATGAATTCGAAAGACCGGCAGGCCTGCATCTCGATCAGCAAGGACTGGCTTTCATGAAAACTCATGCCCATGGCCGCACCCACCGGCTGATAGCGCCAGTCTTTGGGCAAGCCAAGCTCGTAGAGCGCATGGCCGGTTTCATGCAGCACACCCATCAGCGCCGAGGTGAAATCGTCCTCTTCGTAGCGGGTGGTGATCCGTACGTCATCCGACGTGCCGCCGCAGAAAGGATGCAGGCTGACATCAAGCCGCCCGCGCGAAAAATCGAAGCCCAAGGCCCCCATGAACCTGCGGCCCAGCTCCTCCTGCAGATGAACCTCGAAGGGACCCTGGGGAGCCTCAATCGGCGGCAAGGTTTCCTGGAAGGCCAATACTTCCTCGGTAAAACCGGGAAGAAAGGCGGCGAGATCGTCGAACACCACATCGATGGCAAGCGACGACCCATCGGGCTCATATTGGCGCAAAAGAGCATCATAAGGCGAACAATCGAGCGCTTCGGCCTTGGCCTGGGCGACCTCGCGGGTCAGGGCAAGCACTTCACGGAATTTGGGCAGCAAGGCGGCGAAGTCGGATTCCGCCCGGGCCATCCGCCAGGCGGCTTCGCAAGACGTACTGGCTAAAGTGAGTTTCTCGACCAGTTCTTCGCTAATCGCCGTTTCCGAACGCCACTGACGCTTCATCTGCTTGAGGTTGGCTTCCTGCCAGCCATCCAAACCGCCTTGGTGTTCGGCCTCGTCGATCAGGTCGCCGACCCGAGCCGCTGTAAGCTGTCCATGGGCCACGGCGGCCAGAGCGGCCAGTTGTTCGCCTCGACTTTCCGCGCCCCCTGGCGGCATCATGGTCGACATATCCCAATGCAACATCCCATGGGCCTCATTGACGGCCTGCAGGCGTTTGAACATCCGCTCCAACTCGTGATAGGCGGCGAGATCGGTCATTGTTCTTCCTTCGCTTCGCGGCGAGCCTTACGTCGCCGCTCGAACCAAATCAAAACCATGCCCAGAGCCATAACGAACCAACCAATAGCAAATGAAAGGCTGGTGTTATCCGGCTCATAAGGCGCATAGCCGGGTTTCGGCAGTCGGGCCTCGGCGTTCGGGGCCTCTTCTAAAAAATAGGGTCGCACCTTGCTCAAACCAAGAGCCCGCCCCATAGCCTTGGGGTCGACGGCATACCACGTCCCGGCGGCCGCATCGTTACGCGGCTTGAACAGACCGCGCAGTCCCGGGGGGGTCAGCGCCCCGACGACCGTTATATTTCCCTCGGGCTTTGCCTCCGGCTGCTTGCGGTCAAACGGCGCCCAGCCCCGGTCGACCAACAGATGCGTGCCATCTTCAAGCAACAAAGGCGTCACCACATGCAGCCCCGGCTCGGTGTCGTAGTGCTGAAGCCGGACGGTCAACTCTTTGTCATGAAGGTACGTCCCCTTGGCTTCGACCACGGTAAAGAGATAGTCGAGCTTGCCCCCCATATCGGAGGCCAGAGACACCGGCGGCTGGGCAAGACGCTCATCCCTGATCTCAGCCGCCTCACGCTGCCAGAAATGAGCCGAGAGCTGCCAACTCCCCAGCCCGATGAGCACCACGAGACCGAAGAAGACAAGAACGGTGAAACCGAATGGGACGCTTGGCTTTTTTGTCATGAAAAAGGACTAGCAGGGAATGAGAAATGGGGAAAGAGGAGAAAAACCGTCGTGCCCGCGAACGCGGGTACCCACGACTTTAGAACCCACCGCATCGCCAAAAGACGTGGATGCCCGGATCAAGTCCGGGCATGACGCATCTCTTTTTCAATCCATGTATCTAGTTAGCTAAACAGCAAGAACGCCGTGCGATCCAATAGCAGGGTGAGGAACACCAGGAACAGGTGGATCAGCGAGAAGAAGAACATCTTTCTCGGTGCTTTCGGGTCGTCCTGCTGGACGCGGATCGCATGGACGAGGAACAAAACCGAGAGCACAGCGGCCGCGCCGAAGTAGTACCAGCTCGCCATCCCGACAAAGGTCGGGGCCATGACGAAGGGTGCGAGCAGGATCGTATAGATCAAAATCTGCTTCTTGGTTTCCTTCTCACCCGCCACCACGGGAAGCATCGGCACACCGGCATCCGTATAGTCCTTGCAACGGAACAGGGCCAAAGCCCAGAAGTGGGGCGGCGTCCACATGAAGATGATCATGAAGAGGATCGCCGACTCGATGGCCACGTCGCCGGTGACCGCCGCCCAGCCGATAACCGGAGGAAACGCTCCCGACCCGCCACCGATAACGATGTTTTGCGGAGTCCGGCGCTTGAGCCACATGGTATAGAGGAAAACGTAGTAGGCGATGGTCAGCGCCAGCAGGAAGCCGGACATGGCATTGACCATAAGGGTCATCACCAGAACCGAACCGATAGCCAGCGGCACACCGACCCAAAGAGCGTGCGACGGGGCCATGCGGCCCGACGGAATGGGCCGGTTAATGGTGCGCTCCATGCGTTCGTCAATATCGCGGTCGTACCACATATTGATCGCGCCCGACGCACCCGCGCCGACCGCAATGCACAGAACGGCGATCAAGCCGGTCCAGAAATCAATGTTGCCGGGGGCCATGTAAAGGCCGACCCAGCCGGTGAAGACGACAAGCGACATCACCCGCGGCTTCAAGAGAAGCGCATAGTCTTTAATCGGCGCCCGTTTTGCCAGCGCTTCCGCGCCTTCAACGGGCTTTTCCCCGGCTTTGATGTTTTCCACGGGTTTGCTCAATCCGTTCGCCATGGCGGAAAAGTCCCCACTTTCGCCTGTATCAAGAGCCGGAAAATACCCCAGCCCTTAGACGCAAGTATTTACTTATATCAAGAAATCAACGCTTTTTCGTGAAATAGATTTTTTTACCTGGCGGCCGGTTCTGGCTGTTTTCTGAGCAATGCTGCAGCGCAAACCCAAATAAACATCGCCCCGCCGATCACGGCAGTCAGCCCGCCCAGGCCGTTCAAACCCATACCAACCTTGCCGATCAGGGTCAGCCCCTGGTCGGCCCCGGCTGCCTTGCGCGCCGTGCCATCGCTCCCCGCGACATAGAGTCCGATGCACTGCAATACCTGACCGAAGGCATAGAGATAAATCTGCCAGTAAAGCGCCTTGCCGCGGTTGAGCTCACGATTGAGCAGCGGCAAGAACAGCGCATAGAACAAGCCCATATAGGCCAGTCCCACCCCGCCGATCATCGCGTGATAGTGCGAAGGCGTACGGGTATCCGCGCCATCGACGAAGAAGCCGAAAACGCCCCCCAGACCGAAAACGCCGGCAGAAAGCACCAGACAGAGGAACGCCGGTTCCTTCCAGGGCAACCCGCCCGCGCCCTTAGCCTGGGTCATGCCGTAAAGGCTGGCCAGCGCCACCAGCAGCGCCGACGGACCAAGCCCGTATTGCAGATCGGTAAAGGCCTGGCGCTGCTCGAACGACAGGGCCTCATAGGCCGTATAGAAAGCCGGACCGATCAGCGCGAATAGCAGCAAAAGAAGCGCCGCGGTCTTCAACACCCGCTCGCTCACCAGGGGTTTACCAAATGCGATGGCCCCAAGAATGGCCCAGGAAGCCGCCAGCAGCGTGGTGTTGGCGAACTGCAGAATATGGCCGCCACCCCAGAAAAGATATTCGTTGTAGGCCTCGTCCACATCATGGCCCGATAGCTCAACGAAGGCGTCGAGAAAGCAGGCCAACGCCACAACATAGATCGCAGCTGAACCGATCCCGGCCCAGGCGATCCCATCGAGCCTGTCGGGATAGCGCCCGATATTGAGAAACAACCGTACGGCGGTCAGCAACAACCCGGCGCCAAGCGTAATCAGGCCGCCGTAATACAGCGGATCGATAATGATTGGCAGATAGTTGTTCAGAGAGGGCTCGGACCGGTCCATCAAAGCCGGAACGAAAAGAAAGACCATGGAAAGCCAGCCCATGGCGACCCCGCCACGCCCCAAAGGTTCGGCCCGCGGCGCACCCTTGGCCATCTTAAGGGTCGTCAGATGCCATAGCGCCCCCATCACCGCCATGAACCAGACGACGAAAGAAAAGATCACATGGATGATCAGGCCTTTCTGAAAGAAATCCAGCGGCCAGATACCGAGCTTTTCAATACCGGGAATGCGGGAGACGGCAATCAGAATTGCAAAAATCCCCGCAACTGCGAGAGACCCGATGGCGAGCCCGGCCCAACCGCGCAGTTCGGCCTTGGCGCTGTCCTTGATCAGGACCGATGAAAAGTCGGCGTACAACATGGGGAGAAGTGATTAATACCCTTCCGCCCGCCGGTCAATGGGATGAGGTCAAGAACCGTACATCGAGTCCATGTTTCGTCACGGTCGCGATCCAGTAAGGATCGCTCCCCATGATGGGTATCTGTTTTTCCATGAACTGATAGAGGTCTTTCTTTTCCGTGACGAGAAAATGCCGGGCGTAGCGGCTGTGAGGCCGTATGGAAAAATGAAGATAACCGGCCAGATTTCCATGAGTCACATAGAACTTTGCGACAGGGTCGGGCACCATGGCGAGATCGGCGCGACCGGCCAGCACCATCTTAATTGCCTGAAGATAGCTCTGTGCGTCCAGCCGGTTGATTTTGCCTTGTTCAACCAATCCATCCAGCCCGATCCAACGGCCGCCATGGAGACCCGCAATCGTTTTGCCGACCACCGATTTTGGCCCCGAATACTCAAACGGCTTACCGGATTGGGACAGGATCGCATTGCTGTCATTAAGGTAGGGCTGGCTCCAGTATTGATTGGAAATCCAGACTTTTTCAAACCACTTGGGGTTGACCCAAGGCACCACGACGGCGCGAGGTTTGCCCAGCATGGCGTCAAGCCGCTTGCGCGGCATGGTCTCAACGACAAAGTGATAAATCCCGTCAGCCCGCGCGGTCAGCCAGCGCGCGAGATCGTAAGTCAGGCCAATCTCGGCTTTCTCATCGACGATGAAGGGCGGGGCGTTGTGATAGGTCACAAGAGGTACTTTTTCTTCCGCCGAGGAAATCGACAGAGGAAGGAGAAACAGCATCAGAAATGAAAAAATCGCCAAATACATCGTCGCAACCACCGCGTTTATTAGAACGCTAATCTAGGGTCAGGACCCATTAATCTGATCCATTCTGCGTCGAAAGGTCTTGAAAGGGAGTGACCCTATTCCTGCGCTCTTCCTCCTTACCCTCGGCTAAATCGAATGAACAGAATTGCATCA
>CBDUMN010000040.1:0-29635 GCA_965368335.1 uncultured Rhodospirillales bacterium | reverse complement strand
TTTCAGCGACACCCCTGTAGTTTCAAACTGCCGGTCAATAAGCTCTGCAACAGCGATAATGGCTTCGGAGGGCCTAAACAATTCCTGTTCAGCTTCATCCTTCCGACTTAGAACCCTCATGTGGTCGATGATTTCCGCCATCCGTCGGCTCTGCTCGCTAATCAAAGTCAGAACCTCCCGCTGGCCCTCTTCTCCTTCAATTCCATCATCGATATCCATAATCCCGGAATCGGCAGTCATGCGGATGATATTGATTGGCTGGTTGAGCTCATGAGCCATGCCGGCCGCCATTTCGCCAATGGTCGCCAGCTTCGATGCCTGAACCAACTGGGCATCGACCTTTTTCCGCTCTGTCAGATCGAGAATAACCCTGATAAAACCGAGGTCCCGACCATCGGCGTCAGTAATCTTGGAAGTGGTCATAAAGGCCGGGAACGTCGAGCCATCTTCGCGCATGGCATAGAACTCACCTTCGTAATAATCCTGGCCGATGCGCCCCCAGCCCGGGGATGGCCCTTCCGGGCGCTTACCGATGTTGACGAATTCAGAGAAATTCTTTTCGAAAGCCTCTTCGCCCGTAATGCCCCACAACTCTTTTGCATATTTATTGAGGTAGGTAATGCTGCCATCCAAGCCCGTGGCGATAACCGCATTACGGACCTGACTAAGTAAGGAGGCCTGAAAACGGACCCTTTCCTCCGCCTCCCGTCGCTCAGAGATATCTTCAGCCGCACCGATGAAGTTCATCACATTGCCGCCCTCATCAATGACCGAGGTGAAAGATAGAGAAATCCAGTAGCTTTCCCGATTTTTCCTTTCCCCCTCAACGATCCCACTCCACTCTTTCCCTGAAGAAACGGTTTCCCAAATTCCTTCATAGCCGGGCTGACCGTCTATGGACTTTTGGAAGGCCTCCGGCAACTGACCGAGAACATCGCTGAAGGTAAAACCTGTGATCTCCTCAAAACGCGGGTTCACATATTCGATACGACCTCGAGGGTCGGTGATAATGATAATGGATGGGCTGTGCTCAATGGCGCGGGACAAACGATGTAAGGTGATTTCCGAATGGGTTTTTTCGGTAATATCGCTTGCCGTGCCCCGAAAGCCCGCAAAATTGCCGTCATGTTCCCAAATTGGCGTACCGCTGGCCTTAATAAAATGTTCGGCGCCAGATTGATCGACAACCTTCAAAAGAACGTCGCGAAAAGCCCTATGCTCCTCCCAAATGGCGCGAATATTCTCAACGCCATCCTCAAAAGAAATATCCAAATTGGTCTCGAGAAGATTTTTGCCAATCAGAAGCTCAAGATCCACATCCATCATATCCGCAATGCGTTCGGAGAGGTGTGAGAGGCGATGGTTGCTATCGGTTTCCCAAATCCAGTCAGAGGATGCCTCAGCGACATCCTTAAAACGTTTTTCGGAATATCGCAGGGCCGCTTCCGCTTTTTCCCGCTCGGCAATTTCAGCTTTCAATTCACGGGTACGTTCATCGACGCGCACTTCCAGGGCCGTATTGGCCTCACGGATCATTTCGTCAGCTCTTTTTCGAGCCGTGATATCGGTCCCTGCTCCACGGTAGCCACGGAAGGAACCATCATCATCATAGAGGGGATGACCACTGATTCTAACGTAGCTTTGCTGTCCGTCAGCCCGAACCATAAGGTATTCAAAGTTTCTAAATGGCTGCTTCCTCTCCAGAATGCTTTCGTTGTGCCTTGCCTTGGCTAAATCATCGTCAACCGCACTGAAAATTTCGACCTCGCCAATTCGTTTGCCGATGATTTCAGAAGCCGCAATACCCATCGCCGCAAAGAAACGATCCGACAGGTAACTAAAGCGCAGGCTTTCATCCATTTCCCAAAACCAGTCGGAAGCGATCTCAACAATATCTCTAAACCGCGCCTCACTTGTCCTCAGGGCGTCTTCAGCCAGTTTTGCGTCACAAGCTTCCGACATGCGGGAGGCAACAGCCTCGACAAGATGTCGATCCGCTTTTTTCGCACTTTGATCGTCGGAAAAGTGCAGCTCAATTGCCCCTTGGAGCGCTCCTCTGACATAAAAAGAGGCTTGAAGAAGTGATGAAGTTTCAACGAATTCCCTTGAGATGAAAGTTTGTTCCCCGACGATTATTCTGACACCACAGTGAAGATCGCTACCAACTGCATCTGAAACAGCGGAGGCCGCTAGCTGCAGCATTTCTTCATACGAAATACCGCTCTTTTCCATAATTGAAGAAATAGCATTGAGAGCGCTCAGTTCAGCAACCTTGTTACGCAGCTCTTCCGAACGGTTTTTCAAAGCGTCTTCAGCTCGAATTCGCTCCGTGTTGTCGTGTAGACTTGCCGTCAGATATCGTTTTCCCTTGGACGATGACTGACTGACCGACATGAGAACGGATAGGCTCCGTCCATCCGCCCGCAATGCTGTAATTTCTTCTCTCCCTTCGAATAGGGAGCTTCGACCGGTATCGAGAAATCTTTTTAATTCCTTCTGGTAGCCAGCCCTTTCCTCTGGAGAAAGAATGCATTCATCAAGCCCACGACCAAGAACATCCTCGGCAATAATTCCGAAGGTCGTTTCAGCCTCTTTGCCGACAGCAATGATTTTACCCTCTTCATCCATCGAAATAATGCCATCGAAGGAGGCGTCAAAGACCGTCTGTATAACGGTCTTCTCAAATTCCAACTGTTCGGTCAGTTCTTGATTGCGCCGATGGTTATTCTTTAGGGCGACCGCTCCATATCGGACCAAAAATGCTCCCCCTAAAGAAAAAAGAGCGCCAAATATGAGCATAATTACGTTGAAGGCTGCGCGCCTCCCTGCCGCTCCTCCCTCAGCCCCCCATATTTCAAGTTCAATCGACCGTCCACCCAACGACAAAAGGAGAGCTTCATGCTGCGGTCCTGGAGACTTCACTTCTGCTGCTGTTTTCTCAAAAGATTCAAAAAGAAACTGCGGTTTTTTCGGATCGGTCCTGTCGACGACCCGGACCGCCAAACTTTCCCAGTCTTCCGAAAGATTTTTAAAAAAATCCCGAGCCTGAAAACTCAAGCCAAAGAACCCCTTGGCTTTTAATTGAGCATCGCCAAAGGGAACGAGAAGAAGCATTTCTCCACGAGACCAACTCACTATGGGCAAGCTTAATTGGTTTGAAAGGACCGGAGCATTCGTCTGCTCGGCCCGTTCAAGCAACAGGCTCAACTCCTGTACGGAAGTTAGATCGAAACCGACCATTTTTTGGGTAATCAGTGGATTAAAAACGTGACTTATGACTTTGCGCACTTGGCGATCTGAAGGTGGAAATATCTGGTATCCGCCTATCGTTTCGGTTTGTTCGCCAGCCTCCACAATGGCAATGCGGAAAATCGATCTTAAATCACTGTTCCGCTCTAAAAAGGCATTGCTGACATTTTGCAGCGAAGCGCCTTCTTCCTCTTCTTGTGTTCCTATGAAGCGGGATGCCAACTGAAGAAAATCAACATAGTTTTGAAATTTTTTATCAATGTTTTGAATGAAAGAATTTGATTGGTGCTCAAAAGTTTCCCGAACAACCTCATCAAATGTTTTCCAGCTAAACCACCAGACTGCCGAAATACTGACAAGTATGATGGCAAAAGCGACGAAAGGTCCCCAGAACAAAAGATAGCGTCCAACATTAGTCGTTGGAGACCCTACTTTTTTATCCTGATTTCGTAAGTTCACGGAAAATGCTTTCCCCAGACAGCCTGCCACCTCACCGAACTATAAAACGAAGCCTCTATCTTCTGGTAATATTTTTCCTAGAAATCAATGAAGTATGATTAGAGGTAAGGGCAAACCAAGGCTCAAAAATCAAAAGGACAAAATTGAAATTTTCCACATTTTCAACTTAGAGTCAGGACCCATTAATCCGATCCATTCTGCGCCCTGTCTCCTTACCCCCGGCTAAATCGAATGAACAGAATTGCATCAGATTAATGAGTCCTGACTCTAAATGCCGGCGGAGGGTGAAGCGATGCTCAGCCCCATTACGCTGGCTTTCAGATATCAGCAAATCGGCGCCATAAGCTCTTGGCGCCTTTTTCTGTTTCAGAAATTCTTTATCTAAGTCCTTCCGCCTTGCGGAAGAGTATTTTATTGACCAGCCATTGACGTTTACGTTAACCTTTTATCGTTATCGTAATATCTCTACTTTTTAATGGAACCGTCATGACTTTTGAAGAAATCAAGGACCGTTTTGAAGATGATGCTGGGAAATTTTCCGGTTTGGGTGCGACCGTAAAGTTCGATTTTAAAGATGACGGTTTCATCGTGCTCGATGCTTCCTCCCAGCCTCCGACCATCTCCACGGAGGATTCTTCAACCGATTGCACGATAGCCATCTCTCTTTCCAACTTTGAGAAGCTTGCAACGGGAAAACTCGACCCCGTAATGGCTTTCACCCTTGGAAAACTCAAAGTACGAGGCTCCATGGGCATCGCTATGAAGCTGACTGCTCTTATGGAAGACTAGAACGGCGTCGCCTTCTTGTTTCCAGGAGGCGAATCCGCTGGACCTTTGCTTAATTTTTCACTCTCATGACGCAAAGGAATTCTGAAAGTCGTCCGTTAAGACTTCCGAAACCCCTAATATTCTATCGATATAAGAGCTATATTTAGTCTCTGATCGATTAAATATTGGCTTTTGATTATAAGGGACGGTATCTTTCGGTATGGACCGCAAGATAGAATTTTTTGGGGACATTTGGGCGTGAGTTTTCCATTTAACCGCATCGTTTTCAGTGCTGTGATGGCGCTTGGTTTTAGTGCATCAAATTTGTCTGCGCAGTCACTGCAAGATGAGTTGCGAGGTTTGGCGGAAAACCATCCTCAGGTAACAGCGGCCAACAAGACGGCCCTCTCCACAGGCAAGGAAGTCAATAAAGCGATTGCCAACTTCATGCCGACGATTGTCTTTACCGGTGATCGTGGGATGGAGAATATTAAAAACGATTCGCTTCGTGGCGACATCGATTGGCGGCGAACGGTCGGTACGGTGACCGTAACCCAAAATCTATTCGATGGCTTTTCCCGCACGTCAACTTTACGCTCAGCCAGAATCAATAAAGAGCTTCAGACTGAAACGGTTGAAACGACACGCCAGACAGTTCTGGCCGAAGCCATCACTGCTTATATCGAAGTCCTGAAACAAAGCCGTATGGTCGAATTGGCGACCGAAAACGAGCAAAACATCAAGCGCCAGGCAGAATTGGAAGACGAACGCGTCCGGCGCGGCTCGGGTATTACGACCGATGTCCTGGAAGCCAAAAAGCAACTCCAGGTCGCCAAAGAGCGACGTGTCGCATTCGAAGGCGAGCTTCAGAATGCTGTCAGTCGCTACACCCAAGTTTTCAACCGCCCTCCTAACATTGGCGCCATGAGCGACCCCAATCCTCCGCTCGATCTTATTCCCGGGGATATGGAATCAGCTATCGAGGCAGCCCTCCGTGGCAGCACGATCATCGCGACCGGAGATCTTCAGGTTGAGTTGCAGCGGGAACTACGAAAAGGCGTCGAGGCCGAGTATTACCCCACCGTCGACCTTGTCGGCAAAGCAAGTTATGAAGCCTGGAAAACAACCACGGCCGATACGCAAAGAGAATATTCTTTGCTGCTTCAAGCGACCTGGAATCTCTTCACAGGCCTTTCAACGAAGCACAGCATCGAACAATCGGCCTTTAATTATTCTGCCGCCCAGGACTCTCGCACTCACTTCACTCGTAAAATCATCGAGTTGACCCGAATTTCCTGGCAAAATCTCTTAACAGCCCGTGAGCGTATGGCGCTTCTCGAAAATGCGGTCAACATCGCTGGAGAGGTTTTCGATTCCCGGCAAAAGCTTAGAGATGCGGGCAAGGAGACGGTTATTAACGTCTTGGCGGCAAAGAACGACCTACATGATGCCCGCTTAAATTATACGGCGGCTTCGTATGACGCTCAGTTGGCGATCTATCAGTTGTTATTTGCCATGGGCAAATTGAACGACGAAACCCTGGGACTTGTTGAGCCACGCAACAAAAAAGCCGGGTAAGTTTTCTCGCTCTATAAAAAAACATCCGCTGGTTAGCGGGTGTTTTTTTGTCTGATGAGATAATCGGCTATTTCGTCGTTGCGACAAAGACCCCATCCCAGTCTCCCCCCGGCGGGTTTGCGATATATTCTTCAATTCGTTCCGCATAGAGGTCGTAAAATCCATCCAACTTAAGACCAGCCGCGCCCCCCTGTTCACGACAAGTCGCAATCAATTTCTTCGCCTCATCCCAGCTCTGCGACCGGTATGCAGCAAGCATTTGATCGTGAGAGGCTTTCAGAGTTTGGAAGGCTGGTGATTGAGCGATATCTTCTAAACCTTGCAGGGTAAAGATACGAACCGCTTCATTCTTCCCCTTCACCTTGATCAGGTCGAGCTCAAGCGTAGCGAATTCTTCCACGTCATTTTTGGTGTTTTCACCGATCACCACATCAACGGCATAGCCTTTCGATTGCCCCTCAAGCCGCGACGCCAGGTTAACGTTATCGCCCAGAACCGAATAATCGAATCTTTGTTCGGACCCCATATTACCGACACAACATTCGCCTGAGTTGAGGCCGATACCAACCCGAATGGGAACATGGCGGCGTCCCTGCTCTTTTGCCTCTACTTCTAAATGGTCATTAACCCCATGGACAGCATCCATCATAGCCAGGGCAGAACGACAGGCGTTTTTGGCATGCTCGGCATCCAACAACGGCGCATTCCAAAAGGCCATAATGCAGTCGCCCATATACTTATCGATTGTTCCCTTGCGCTCCAAAATCACATTGGTCATGGGGGTAAGGAAGGTATTGATCAGGTTTGTTAGCCCTTTCGCATCATCGCCAAAGCTTTCCGAAATCGTTGTAAACCCTCGAACGTCACAGAAAAGAAGGGTCATATCCCGCATTTCACCGCCAAGCGTTAGTTGCGACGGGTCGTCGGCCAGTTGCTCGACAAGAGCCGGGGAAAGGTATTGACTGAAAGCATCGCGCACCTGACGCCTCTGTGCTTCTTCCGATGCATAGCCTGCATAGGTCAGAGTCGTATAAAGCAATAGAACACTGATGACACCGAACCCGACGTCCAAAAGAAGTTGCTGCTCGGTAAACATATACCAGGATGAACCGACAGCCCCTCCGGCAGCTATCAGGAATAGAGCCAAGGTCCATTTAGCGCCGACGACCGGCACCAACCAGATCATCAACAGGCCGATACCGATGAGCCCAATAATCTCCATCCCCAGGAAGTGGTTGGGGCGCGCGAGAAACTCTTTTTTAAGGATTGTCTCAATCATCTGAGCATGGACTTCAACCCCGGGAATGATTCGATCAACGGGGGTTGAGCGAATATCGAGCAATCCGACAGCCGAGGTCCCGACAATCGTCAGCTTTCCTTTAATTTTAGCTGGGTCGACAGTTCCAGCCAAAACATCGCGTGCCGATACATATTTGACCCTGTCGGATTTGGAAAAATAGGGCCAGACCCGCCCTTTTTCATCGGTCTTAATATCGAGTCCCTTGGCGACAGCCACAGAATCGACCCCGGCTTCGTTGGTTCTAACCAGAACGGTGCGCCGGTTCGTTGCAACCCGCAACATCTCAAGCGACAAGGACGGAAAGAGCTTTCCCTGATAATTGAAAAACGTGGGAACGCGCCGCACAACCCCATCAGGTTCCGGGGCCAACGAAAAGAATCCATGTCCATGGGCGTATTTTTCAATGGCTGGGACGTTACGAATGATTGAGATCACCGGCGGTAAGAAATCCTGGGGATTGCGCGCAGCTTTGCTGAGCTTGCGCACTGCAACCGAACGCTTGACCGGAGGTTCGTCTTTTTCGGGAAGATCGTCCCAATAGTTAGCCTGCCCCAAGACGACCCGGCTTTTTCGTATCGCCTGACCAAAAACTTCATCGTTACTCGGGAGTTTTTTGAGTGTCTCCTGAGTCGTCTCATCAATTCCAGCAAGGCTATTGGCGATATTTTGCGGATTCAGCCTGTCGGGTTCGGCAAAGACAACGTCGAATGCCACCAGCCCAGCCCCCATTTGGGTCAGATTATTCACCAACTGCGCAACAACAGTTCGAGGCCAAGGCCATTGTCCAACCTCGGATAAACTTTGTTCGTCAAGATCGATGATCGTTACGGGACGGATTGAAACTTCACGCGGTTTAATCTGCTGATAAATATCGAAAATTTTGACCCGCAAGAATTGAACGGGGTAAGGATCCATGACTCGAAGGGCGACAAAACCGAACAACATGAGAAGAGCAATCCATCGTCCCTTTTGAAACATTCGGATAAAAACGCTCGTCTTTTTACTTTTGCCGGACTTTTCTTCCTTCTTATTGTTGCCAGCCAGATCATCAGCCATTGTCAGGCCCCCTGCCATCTATTCCCTTTCAAGGCATATTGAGCCTCCCAAAGGGTTGATGCAACATCTTCTCATTTTAAAAAACTATTTTAGCTCTGGGGAATATGATTTTGATTTTTCCCTTAAATCAGCAGCCTGCAACTTTTGAGAAGCCTTCTTAACTTCGACTATACGGTTTCAAAAGAACCGTCTATAATCCTTTGAAACAACGGGGAAGTTCGGCGGATAATCCGTCAAATTGGGATATAAAAGGCGACGAATACGGATGGCGAATTCAGGAAAGCATCAGTGGCTGCACGAATTGCTGCGGCCTATGCGCGGCAGTTTCCGGGAGGTATTCCTCATTTCCTTTTTCGTCAACATGCTGGCGCTCGCCGTGCCCGTTTTCGTTTTGCAGATATACGACCGGGTTGTTTTCCACGCAGGGATCAGCACTTTGCAGGGCCTGGTTATTGGCATGGCCCTTGTGCTTATCTTCGATTATGTGCTTCGCAATTCTCGCGCCCGCATTCTGCAAACAGTGGCGCTAAAAGTCGATGTTCAGACAGGACGCATCCTCTTCAATCGGGTCATGGCCCTTCCTCTCCGCTCACTTGAGGCCAAGCCTTCCCCTTACTGGCAAGCCTTGTTTCGCGACGTCGAAGTCGTACGCAATACCGTCTCCGGCAGTTCCGCCATTCTGATCTGCGATCTGCCTTTTGTTTTTCTTTTCCTCGGTGTCATTTTCATTATCGCCCAACCCATTGCCTGGGTTCTGGCCTTAATGTTCCCTCTGTTCATTCTCGTTGCCTGGCGCTCGGGCAACGTGCTGAACAACGCCGCGCAAAAGGAGCGCGAGACGGCGATGGGACGGGACGACCTGATTGGCGGTATCATCAACGGACGGACGACGATCAAGGCGCTGGCGTTGGACCGCGCCATGCGCCCCATGTGGGAAGACAAGCACGCAGACAATATCGAAAACTCGGTTCAACGCGGAGGCAAGGCCGACACTTTCACCGCTTTCGGCCAAACCCTCACCCTTGTTACGACGGTTATGCTGACAACGGTCGGGGCTCTAGCGATCATCAATCAGGAGCTGACCATTGGCGCTTTGATTGCGACCAATATGCTGAGCGGTCGATTGTTGGGTCCACTGAACCAGCTCGTCAATACGTGGAAAACCTACGCCGGTTTTCGTCAATCCGTCGGTCGGCTCAGCGATGTCTTCAATGCAGAAGTCGAACGTCAGGAAAGCGAGGTTTCCCTGGAAAAGCCCAGAGGTGATTTAACTCTGGAAAACATCGTCTTTTCTTATAGCAACGATGCAGCTCCGATTATCAATGACATCAAGCTCGGCATTAAACCCAAATCATTGACCGCCCTCGTCGGCCGTAATGGCAGCGGCAAAACCACACTGATTAAGCTCATTCTCGGGCTTTACAAGCCAAGCTCCGGCCGGGTTTTGCTCGACAACGCGGACCTAGCTCAATTCACCCGCTCTGAATTGGCTGGCTGGATGGGATACGTGCCGCAGGATTGCGTCGTTTTTGCGGGGTCCGTTCGGGAAAATATTACCCACGGCGCGCCCGATGCTTCAGACCAGGAAGTTATCCGGGCAGCCAAGGCGGCTGGCGTTCACGATTTTATTATCGATATGCCGGACGGCTACGCCACAGAAATTGGTGAGGCCGGACAACGCCTATCCGGCGGTCAGCGTCAACGTATTGCCATTGCCCGTGCTTTAGTTGGCAATCCGCCCGTGGTGCTGATGGACGAACCTTCGGGAAGTCTGGACCGACAAGCAGAAGAAGAGCTCAAAAAGACTCTTATCGAAATGGCCAAGGAACATACGGTCATTATTGTTACGCACAGCCCGATCCTCTTGCAGGCTTGCGACAATTTGGTCGCCCTTGATAAAGGCCGTGTCGCTCTAGCCGGGCCGACCAAGGATGTGCTTCCCAGGTTGTTCGGCCGGGCCGCCCCCTCCTCGCCACCGGCAACCAATACGAATACGTCCCCCCCTTCCCCTTCGCAGGCTGCGTCTTCTACATCGGGTACGCAGGTTCCCACGCCATCCCAACCGCCAAAAGGACAGACGCCCTCGAACCAACCTGCGCCTAGTATGAGGCCCCAACAGCCGCGGCAAGAGCCTCCGAAACCAATACCGCCTTCTTCATTACCTTCATCGGCTTCACAACACCCTACGCAAAGTGGGGCAACACCGGCAACGGCCTCCCTGCAACAAAAAAACGGGGCGCCCATGGTGCCGCAAGCCAAGCCCGTCAGTGCTCCAGCTCAACAACCACCACCTAAACCATTGGAGACACAAGAAAAACCAGCCATCAATTCACCTGCAGCACCTCAGCCGAGGAAGCCGCAACCATGACCCGTCTCGATGAACTTCAAACCGAACATCCGCTCCCCACATGGCGGCCCTTCGCCTGGACGATCCTGACTCTTCTTACGGGCGCTCTTATCTGGGCCAACTTCGCTCAATTGGACGAGGTCACCGTGGCGACAGGTGAAGTTATTCCACAAGGCAAGGTGAAGGTTATCCAGCACCTTGAAGGGGGAATTATTGAAGAAATTCACGTACAAGAAGGCGATACGGTGAAAGCCGGAGATCCTTTAGTGCAATTGGACCTGGCTTCCGGCGGCACCAACAAGGAAGAACTCCAGGTAAGACTTGATGGCCAAATTCTCAAACGCGCTCGCCTTGAAGCCGAAGCAATTGGAGCCGATGAGCCAACTTTCCCGAGTGAAGAGGCTATTCGTTTGCCTCAGATCGTACTTGCCGAACGAAAAGCCTTTGAAGCTCGCCGCCATGAATTGAACTCAACGAAAGCCGTCCTTGAAGGGCAGGTGAAACAGCGCGAACTGGAAGTTAAAGAACTCAACGGCCAAAAATCCGCTGTCGAACGGAACCTCAAATTGGCGCAAGAACGTCTCAAGATGAGTAAATCTCTACTCTCACAAGGCTTGACGGCGAAAATGGAGCACTTGGAGTTGGAGGCCGAGGTTTCCCAACTGGAAGGCGAATGGGAAAGCATCGTTCCAGCAATCCCCAGAACCGAAGCCGCCGTTGAAGAGGCCAGAGAGCGTGTCCGTGAGTTGAACATCAAATTTCAGCGTGAAGCGCAAGAACAACTCGGTTCCGTCGAGCAGAACATCGCTCAAGTTAAAGAACTGCTGGCGCGCGCGACAGAACAGGGGTTCAGGGCGACAATCTCCTCCCCAATCGATGGCGTGGTTAAAAACCTGCGCTACAACACCATCGGCGGCGTTGTCCGTCCAGGAGAACCAATTCTTGAGGTCGTGCCGACAGGGGAAAATCTCGTCATTGAGGCTGAGCTATCGCCGGTTGACCGCGGCTACGTCCAGGAAGGACAAAAAACCGTCGTGAAAGTCACCACTTACGATTTCGTTCGTTACGGCGGACTGGACGGCAAGGTCATTTTTATTGCCGCCGACTCAACAACAGACCCTGAAGGCAAGCCCTTCTTCCGCGTCGTTGTCGAAACGGATAAAACCTATCTCGGCGAAGAGTTGGGGAAACTCCCGATCACACCGGGTATGGAAGCAACAGTTGATATTCATACAGGTCAAAAGTCGGTACTGGAATATTTGGTCAAGCCGGTTTTGAAGATGCGTCATGAAGCATTCAGGGAACGCTGATGACGCAAACAGCAAAAGGTTCTGTACTAATTCAATTTTTCGTTAGGAAATCCGCCTGTACTATATGATTCTCGATTCTGTAGGGACGTGTTTGGGGGCTCGGGCTTAGATGTCATTAGCGACAATACTTGGGGTTTTATTTGGGTTCGGGCTTTTTGTCGGCGCCGTCGTCACAAGCACCGACAACTACCTCATGTTTATCAGTCTATCGAGTTTCGTCATGGTTGTCGGCGGCACGTTCGCTTCAACCTTTATCGCCTACGAACCCCGTTATGTCCTTCTGTCGCTCAAACTCATCTGGAGGATCGTTTTCGCTCCCAAGGTTGGGCGTAATATTCTGAGCGCTGAAATTGGACGCATGATTAAATGGGGCTATACCGTTCAGAAAGGCGGCATGCCCGCCCTTGAGAAAGAAGCGGGTAAAGCGGGTAAAGCCGACAAATTTCTCGGGTTCGGTCTTCAAATGGTCATCAGCGAATACGAAGCCGAAGACGTCCGCGAAATTCTAACCAACACCATTGAAACGACCTTTACCCGGAACACGGTTCCTGCCGATATTTTACGACAGATGGGCGGTACAGCTCCGGCATTTGGCATGATCGGGACCTTGGTTGGCCTGATTATTATGCTTGATAATATGGACGACCCCTCTTCAGTCGGTCCAGGCCTTGCCATTGCCCTGCTGACAACGCTCTACGGCGTGCTAATCGCCAGACTTGTCTTCATGCCGGCCGCAGCAAAAATTCAACAACGGGAGGAAATCGTCCGGTTCCGCAACTATCTCGTTGCCGAAGGTCTTTCTCTCCTAGCCGGGCGAAAAAGCCCACGCTACATCCAGGATCGGATGAATAGCTTCCTTGATCCCGCCATTCACTACAACCTCGATAAGTCGAGAAAGAAGTAAATGTCTGCGGCCAACTGGAAAAAAGGTAAACCTCAAGAAGAGTCGGAAGACTGGCTCGTCACTTACGCCGACGCCATTACGTTGTTGATGGCTTTCTTCGTAATCTTTTTCGCCATCTCTAAAGTCGATAAGGGTAAATTCGACCAAATGCGCGAAGGAATCGGCAAAGATATCCTCAAGAAAGAAACCGTCCTTCCGATGCAGGAATTGAAGGTCGATATCCAGGATATCGTTTACACTCTGAAGGCTGACGAGGCCGTTAAAGTCACAACGGATTCTCAAGGAGTGGTTTTAGAGTTCGCCAGCAATGCTTTTTACAAGCCAGGAACGGCTGAACTCAATCCCGCCGCCCTCCCCTTACTCAATAGCGTCGCTCAGACGGTTCTCTCGCCACAATACGATCAGTTTTCAGTCATTATCGAAGGCCACACCGACGACGACCCGATCAGCACACTACAATATCCCTCGAACTGGGAACTATCATCTGGTCGCGCAACGCGTGTCGTTCGCCATTTTATCGAACAAGGCATAGCGGCCGACCGTCAAAAAGCTGTCGGTTTCGCCGCCACCCGTCCCAAGGTACCCAACCGGACCCCCGAAGGTGCGCCTATACCTGAAAACATGGCGGAAAACCGCCGTGTTATCGTGCGTCTTCAACCACAGCCCATTGAATATGAAATGCCGAACTTTGGCCCCCGTGGGCCCGTCGTGGACGTACCGCAAATGGGCACGGTTTCAACAGTGGAATAGCACGACGACTTTGCTAGTCGATCTCTATTTCCATGTTTTCACGCGCGACAAAAGCATCGCGCCACTCTTCACGGACTTGCCGTTCGATGTCCGCCATAAAGGCGTCATCGTGATCCGGGTCGTGATGAAATACCGCAAATTGCTTCGCGCCTGCTTCGCGGCAAAGCTTTAGTCCCTCGTTCCAGGTCGAATGCCCCCAGCCGATGCGGTCGGGAAATTCCTCTTCGGTATAAGTGCTGTCATAGACAACCAGATCAGCCCCTTCAATAAGTCCGAGAATATTCTGGTCCAGTTCACCAGGAACATGCTCGGTATCGGTCACATAGCAGAAACTCTTTCCCCCATACTCGATGCGGTAGCCAGTCGCACCATTCGGGTGGTTGAGCGGCGCCGTACGAATATTGACCTCCGATGACAGTTTAAATGAATCACCCGCAACAAAGTCTTCAAACTCCATCTCGGCCTGCATGGCCTCAAGGGGAACGGGAAACATGGGGTTATCCATCTGACTGGCGATGACCTCCTTGACCCCTCCTTTGTCGTGGAGATGGCCGGCCATGATCCGAAGAATGTTTCCAGGGGCAAAAGCGGGTTGAAAAAAGGGAAAACCGTTGATGTGGTCCCAATGCGTATGCGTCAGCAACAAAGTGCTTCTTCTCATGCCACGCTTGGTGAACAGTTGTCCGAGGTTCCGAATTCCCGTTCCGGCATCAAGAATAAGGTGATGATTACCAAGAGTCACCTCCAGGCAACTGGTGTTGCCGCCATATTGAATATGGCTGGCCGAGGGGCAAGCAATGCTCCCTCTTACCCCCCAAAACTTAACGCCAATCGTCATCCGATTTGAGCCCTCCCCAGGCTACCGACAGCATCTCCCGACGAGATAGCCATGATCTTATCACCAACCCCCAATCCGAGGAATTGACTGGCGCTTCCTTCCCGTACCGCCAGTTCGACAAGACCGTTAGAATTTTCATACCAGAAACATTGACCTTTTTGAACGCTTGAAAACCGCTGCGCCCAGCAAATCTCACGTCCTCCGGCTAAAAAAATGGTTTCCCTGCTCATGGCTGCGCCGCGCACCCCGGTTATGACATTGCCGTACGAATCGACATAAACAACCTTCTCAAGATCTTCAGGGCCGTCAAATCCGCATAGTGAGGTCGGCCCCATTTCTTTAGAGGCAAAAGGTTCGCCTTTTGCAATTTTAGCGGCAACTGGGGCGAAAAGATCGCGTCCATGAAAGGTTTCAGACATCCGCTCCGGTTTCCAGACGATCTGTTTTACGATCCATTTTTTCGCTCTCTTGGCAATGACCGAAAAAAGACCATTGTCCGGACCGACAAAAAAACGTCCATCGGCCTCCACAACAATAGGTTTACGCTCCCCCCCTACGCCGGGGTCAACAACACAAAGAAAGACCGAGCCGGGCTCAAATTCTTCGACATAAGCCGCAAGAAGATATGCCGAAGCCTGAGGGTCGAAGCTCGGTGCATCGGCAAAAAGGTTTATCACACGGGCTTCTGCATAGGTTCGGTAGACCGCAGCCATCATTTGCCCCACGTAGGGACCCAAAACACCGAAATCGGTAAACAGAACAATCGGAGCCATTAACGAAAACCGTAAAATTGGTAGCTCCATTTAATATCGATGTTTTTGCAGTTTTTTCAAACGATTAAGCCGATTTTCCCAAAATTTTACATTTGAAAAACTTCATTAAACGCGATTTCGCTCTTGGCACACTACCCCGACCTTGGTAATCAAACGCTCCAACTTCTAAGGTATGGGAAAAAGACATAATCATGAGTTTTCTGGGACTGCCCGAAAAGCAGGGTCTTTACGACCCTCGCAACGAACATGATGCCTGCGGTATCGGCTTCGTCGCCGACATCAAAGGGCGCAAGAGTCACGACATCGTCCAACAGGGTCTTGAGATCCTGAAAAACCTGACACACCGGGGCGCGGTGGGCGCCGATCCGTTGGCAGGTGACGGGGCGGGACTATTGCTCCAAACTCCCGACCAGTTCATGCGCGAGGAATTTGCAAAAGTCGGTATTGAGCTGCCGGAAGAAGGCCATTACGCCATCGGCATGGTATTTCTCCCCAAAGACGACACCGAGCGGAAGGTCTGTGAGCAGACCGTCGCCGATTTCGTCAAGGCCGAAGGTCAGGCTCTGCTCGGCTGGCGGGATGTTGAAACAGATAGCTCCGTACTTGGCGAAAGCGTCAAGAAAACAGAGCCTGTCGTCCGTCAATTCGCCGTACAGCGCAACGCCGCTCTGGCCGATCAGGATGCCTTCGAGCGTAAGCTATTGGTCATCCGCAAGCAGGTACACCGCGCAACTGAAGCGAAGAACCCGGATACTGATTTTTATATCACCTCTTTTTCATCCCGTACGCTGCTCTATAAGGGCATGACCCTGGCCGACCGCGTCGGCTCCTACTATCAGGAGCTTGATGACGACCGTGTAGTCTCGGCGCTGGCTATGGTTCACCAGCGTTTTTCGACCAACACCTTTCCTAGCTGGCGACTGGCCCAGCCATTCAGGGTGATTTGTCACAATGGTGAAATCAACACCCTGCGCGGCAACATCAACTGGATGCGCGCCCGACGCACGGCGATCGAGTCGAAACTGCTCGGCGCAGACCTCGACAAACTTTGGCCGCTGATCAAGGAAGGGCAGTCGGACTCCGCCTGTTTCGATAATGCTCTGGAGTTGTTGGTTGCTGGCGGTTATTCGCTCGCCCATGCCATGATGCTAATGATCCCAGAAGCCTGGGACGGCAATCCCTTGATGGACGATAAGCGCAAGGCTTTCTATGAGTACCACTCGGCGCTTATGGAGCCTTGGGACGGCCCGGCCGCCGTGGCGTTTACCGATGGTAAGCAGATTGGCGCTACGCTAGACCGTAACGGTCTGCGCCCTGCCCGTTACGTCATCACCAAGGATGACCGGTTGATCATGTCTTCCGAGGAAGGTGTGCTGACGATCCCTGAAGAAAATATCGCTAAAAAATGGCGTCTTCAGCCTGGTAAAATGCTGCTGATCGACTTCGAAAAAGGTCAGATTATCGACGATGCCGATCTGAAGGCCGAACTCTCGAACGCCCATCCCTATGAGTCTTGGCTGCGTAAAACCCAGATCCAGCTTGAGGATTTGCCATCAGAAGTCACCCCCATGCATCCTGGCATGCGGACTCTGCTGCGCCGTCAGCAGGCCTTCGGCTACACCCAGGAAGACGTCAAATTCTTCCTGGAGCCCATGGGTATTTCAGGTATGGACCCTATCGGCTCCATGGGCTACGACACGCCGCCAGCGGTTCTGTCGGACAAGTCGCGTCTGCTCTACGATTACTTCAAGCAGAACTTCGCCCAGGTCACCAACCCACCGATCGATCCGATCCGGGAAGAGTTGGTCATGTCGCTGGTTTCCCATGTTGGGCCACGCCCCAACCTGTTGGGCTTCGACGAAGCCGGGAAGCACATGCGCCTGGAAGTACGTCAGCCGATTTTGACCAATTCGGACCTTGAAAAGATTCGCCATATCGAAAACTACGTTGGCGGCGCTTTCAAAACCCAAACCATCGATATCTGTTGGGATGCCGATAAAGGCCCGAAAGGCCTTGAAGATGCTCTCATCTCCATCTGTGAAATGGCTCAGCGGGCCGTACACGATGGCTTCAACATCATTATCCTTTCCGACCGCGCCGTATCGAAGAACCGTATTCCCATTCCTGCGGTTCTGGCGACGGCGTCGGTTCATCATTATCTGGTCCGCAAAGGTCTGCGCACCAGCACAGGGCTGGTGGTCGAAACGGGCGAGGCTCGCGAAGTTCATCATTTCTGCGTTCTTGCCGGTTATGGCGCCGAGGCGGTCAATCCCTACCTGGCGTTCGACACGCTTTCCTCATTGCGCTCCAGCCTTCCCGAAGATTTGACCGACGAAGAAATCCAGAACCGCTATATCAAGGCCGTCGGCAAGGGTATTCTCAAGGTTATGTCCAAGATGGGCATCTCCACCTATCAGTCCTACTGCGGCGCTCAGATTTTCGACGCCATTGGGCTCAGTTCCGATTTCATCGAAAAATACTTCACGGGTACGGCGACCACTATCGAAGGCGTCAATGTGGATGAAATCGCCGAGGAAACCGTTCGCCGTCACAGCACGGCCTACGGCGGCGAAGCCATTTACCGCGATCATCTCGATGTTGGCGGTCAACTGGGTTACCGTCTACGCGGCGAAGCCCATCTATGGACCCCCGAAGCCATCACTGCCCTGCAACATGCGGTGCGCAGCGGAAACTTTGAGCAGTACAAGGAGTTCGCGGCGCTTATCAATAAGCAGGACAAAAAGCTTTTGACGCTCCGCGGCCTGTTTGAGTTCAACAGCGACCGCAAACCCGTTCCGCTCGACGAAGTGGAACCGGCATCGGAAATCGTCAAACGCTTCGCCACCGGGGCCATGTCCTTCGGCTCCATCTCTTTTGAAGCCCATACGACCCTGGCAATCGCTATGAACCGTCTCGGCGGCAAATCCAATTCCGGCGAAGGCGGCGAAGAACGCATCCGCTTCAAGCCTTTGGAAAACGGCGATTCCATGCGTTCGGCCATTAAGCAGGTGGCCTCAGGTCGGTTTGGCGTTACGACCGAATATCTCGTCAATGCCGACGACATCCAAATCAAGATGGCTCAGGGCGCGAAGCCCGGCGAAGGCGGCCAGCTTCCGGGCCATAAAGTGGACCGCACCATTGCGCGTGTCCGCCACTCCACCCCGGGCGTCGGCCTGATTTCGCCACCGCCGCACCACGACATCTATTCGATTGAGGATTTGGCTCAGCTCATCCACGACCTGAAAAACGTCAATCCGAAGGCCCGTATTTCCGTAAAGCTGGTCTCCGAGGTTGGTGTCGGCACGGTTGCGGCGGGCGTTTCCAAGGCCCATGCCGACCACGTAACCATTTCCGGCTACGACGGCGGCACAGGCGCGAGCCCAATCACCTCGATCAAGCATGCAGGCAGCCCGTGGGAAATCGGCCTTTCCGAAACCCACCAAACCCTCGTGTTAAACGAACTGCGCGGCCGGATTGCCGTTCAGGTTGACGGCGGTCTGCGGACCGGCCGCGATGTGGTCATTGGCGCCCTGCTCGGGGCCGACGAATTCGGTTTCGCAACCGGCGCACTGATTGCCGAAGGCTGCATCATGATGCGCAAATGCCATCTCAACACCTGCCCTGTCGGCGTTGCCACGCAGGATGCTGAATTGCGCAAACGCTTTATCGGCAAGCCGGAAGATGTGGTGAACTATATGATGTTCATCGCCGAAGAAGCCCGTCAAATCATGGCTGAACTCGGCTTCCGGACGATCAACGAAATGATCGGCCGCTCCGACATTCTCAACAAACGGGAAGCGCTGGAACACTGGAAAGCCAAGGGCATCGACTACTCGCGCATTCTGGCCACTCCTCAAGCTGCAGAAGGCGTCGCCATCTTCAACAGCGAAAAGCAGGATCACGGCTTAGATCAGGCGCTGGATAACGAATTGATCAAATTGTCCACCGATGCGCTTGAAAACCAGAAGTCGGTGAAGATCGATCTGCCGGTAAAGAACACCAATCGTACTGTCGGGGCCATGCTTTCCGGCGAAGTCGCGACCCGTTACGGTCACGAAGGACTGGAAGACGACACCATTCACGTCAAGCTGACCGGTATCGCTGGACAGAGCTTTGGCGCTTTTGTCGCTAAAGGCGTCACCTTCGAGCTTGAAGGCGCTGGCAATGACTATGTCGGCAAGGGCCTTTCCGGCGGTCGTTTGGTGATCTATCCAGACGCCAAGAGCTCCCTTGTTCCCGAAGACAACATCATCGTCGGCAATACGGTGCTCTATGGCGCTATTGCAGGCGAATGCTACTTCCGCGGCGTTGGCGGTGAACGGTTTGCCGTTCGCAACTCCGGTGCGGTGGCGGTTGTTGAAGGCGTGGGCGACCATGGCTGCGAATACATGACCGGCGGCTGCGTCGTTGTGCTTGGTGAAACCGGGCGTAACTTCGCAGCAGGCATGAGCGGCGGGATTGCTTACGTTCTCGATGAGAACGGCGATTTCGAAAAACGCTGCAACATGGCCATGGTCGAGTTCGAACCGATCCTCGAAGAAGCAGACGCTCTGGAACGTCTCGATCACCAAGGCTCCGACCTGGAGTCTCACGGTCTTGTCGACATCATGCACGACATGACCAGCAATGACGAGACGCGCCTTAAGATGCTGATTGAGCGTCATATGCACTATACGGACAGCTCGCGGGCCCGGGAAATCCTGGATAACTGGGAAACCAACCGCAGCAAGTTCGTTAAAGTCATGCCAGTCGAATATCGCCGGGCCTTGAAAGAACTACAGATTTCGCAAGGCTTGAAGGCCGGTTCGTCTATGCAGAGGGGGAAATAAGTCATGGGAAAAGCAACCGGTTTTATGGAATATCGGCGACAGACCCCGGGCTATGCTCCGGTGCATGAACGTATCTGTCACTACCGCGAATTCACCCAACCCTTAAGCACGGCTGAATTGAGCCGCCAGGGTGCGCGCTGCATGGATTGCGGCATTCCCTACTGTCACGGTGGCTGTCCGGTCGACAATATGATTCCCGATTGGAACCATCTGGTCTATCGCGATCATTGGAAAGAAGCACTGGATACGCTGCACTCCACCAATAACTTCCCTGAGTTCACCGGGCGCGTCTGCCCTGCCCCTTGCGAGGCTTCCTGCACACTCAATCTTCAGGATGAGCCGGTGGCGATCAAAACCATTGAGCACGCCATCGTCGAGCGCGGCTGGGAAGAAAAATGGATCACACCGCGGATACCGGCTGAAAAAACCGGCAAACGCGTTGCCGTAGTGGGTTCCGGCCCTGCCGGTATGGCCGCCGCTCAACAGTTGGCGCGGGCCGGTCACAGTGTCGTTCTGTTTGAAAAGAATGCCCGTTTCGGCGGCTTGCTCCGCTACGGCATTCCCGATTTCAAACTGGAAAAAAGCGTCATTGATCGCCGTGTCGCTCAGATGCAGGCCGAAGGCGTTGAATTCCGCCCCAACACCTGCGTCGGAATCGACATTAAGGCCAATGATCTGATAAACGATTTTGATGCTGTTCTCTTAACTGGTGGCTCTGAGAAGCCGCGCGATCTTCCCATTGAGGGGCGTGACCTGGACGGCATTCATTTCGCCATGGATTTCTTAAGCCAGCAAAATCGTCGTGTCGCCGACGAACCGGTAGGAGGAAACGACATCCTCGCCGAGGCCCTCGATGTGCTGGTTATCGGCGGCGGAGACACTGGCTCGGACTGCGTCGGCACCTCTATCCGGCATGGCGCTAATTCCGTTACCCAGATCGAAATCATGCCTAAGCCTCCTGAAAAGGAAGACAAAGGCGCCACTTGGCCATTGTGGCCGATGAAGCTGCGGTCTTCCTCTTCCCATGAAGAAGGCTGCAATCGGGATTGGAACGTTGCGACCAAACGTTTCCGAGCCAATGCAAACGGTCGTGTTACGGAAGTGGACGCTGTTCGTGTCGAATGGGCGCAAGGCGAAAACGGTCAATGGCAAATGGAAGAAATCGCCGGGAGCGAATTTGTCATCAAAGCCGATCTCGTGCTTCTCGCCATGGGCTTTGTCCACCCAATCCAACAAGGACTGCTCAACGACCTGGGCGTCGACTACGATGATCGCGGCAACGTTAAAGCCGAAGTTGGCAACTACCATACTTCTGTCAAAAAGGTCTTTGCTGCAGGCGATATGCGGCGCGGTCAGTCTCTCGTCGTCTGGGCCATCCGCGAAGGTCGCGAGGCCGCCCATGAAGTTGATAAGTTCCTCATGGGGAAAAGCAAACTGCCGACCTACTAAACACAGATTTTCGATACAGAATCAAAATAGCCGGGCTCGACAACCCGGCTATTTCTTGTCTAACCCATTAAGTTTAAACCTATTTTTTCCCGAAAGCGCCTTTCAGAAGGCCGATAGCTGAAGCCACATCATTCTCAAAAGCGGCTTTATCGGGACAAGTAGCACCGGTTTTCGAGGCGTTGAGAAACGCATCGTTGGTCGCCGTTTCGAAGTCTTCGCCATACTTCCGAGACTTAGGCAAAGTTTCCACTGCAGCTTTACGCATCTTGACCGATTGATCGATGTACTTGCAATGCAAAGCCGTGCCATTCAGCCCCCCAAGCGCCTTTAAGGCGATATCGGTCATCGCCGTTTCCGCCTTGGCCGGAAGGCTGAGAGCAACGAGGCCAGCAATGGCGAAAAGATGGATTTTCATGGTTCCTCCAAGAAATCAAACAGTCGTTCGATATTGTCCGGCTTCAGGTTTATTTCGCCTTATCCTGCGTCAAGCAACTATCTTCACTTTCCTGAAAAGTTGGGTTTCCGTTTTTCCAAAAAGGCCGTAACTCCTTCTTGGCCATCGGGAGTCATGCAAGATTGGGCAATTCCCCGCCCTTCCGCCTCCATCTGGGTTTCCAGGGATTCAGTACAGGCGTCAAGGATCAGACGTTTCGTCACGCCAAAGGAACGGGTTGGCCCCTTGGCGAACTTCTTCGCCAGCCCCATAGCCTCTTCAAGAAGATCTTCGATAGGCACAACCTTGTTAACCATCCCCCATTCAAAGGCTTCCTCCGCATTAAGCAATCGGTTAGTCAGAGCCAACTCCTTGGCCTTACGCATTCCAACCAACTGAGCGAGAAAAAAGGTCGAGCCGCCATCGGGAGAAAGACCGGCTGCCGTATAGGCCATTGTGAATTTCGCCGCTTCGGAAGCAAAAACGTAGTCTCCACAAATGGCCAGGCTGAACCCAGCTCCGGCGGCCGTGCCGTTGACCGCAATCACAACGGGAGCATCCATGCGGTTGAAGTGGGAAACGGCAGCGTGAAGGTTGGTCGCCGTATTGGTTAGCCGTGCTGGCATTTCCTCCCCAGCTTCGGCAAAATGCTTCAAATCGCCTCCGGCACAGAACATCTTACCGGTCGCAGTAATCAACACCGCTCGAACGTCAGGATCATGTTCGGCCTTGATTGACGCCTGGAAAAGCTCTTCCGCCATTGGCTGATTCAGCGCATTGGCGCCGTCCGGCCGGTTTAGCGTAATCACCGCAACATTGTCCGTGACCTCATAAGTCAGCGTTTCAAAAGACATTATTCTCTCCCTATGCTTCGTATTTAACGCCTTTCGCCGCAAACTCGCGGGAGGCTTTTAAAATTCTGTCAGACATGCGGCGGCTCTTGACCGAACGCGCCAGGATCATAGCGCCAATACAAAGCGAATAAAGAGCTAAGGCCCTATCGCCAGCCCCTTCTGCACATTTTCTCGGATCCGGTTTGGGGCCGTCGAGATGTTGGGCGATCAATGTTGCAACCTCTCTTACCTGGGGCTCCAGGGCCGCCTTCATATAGTCGCTCGAACGCGCCAATTCGGGACCAAGAGCTGCGAAAGCGCAACCATCGGCAACATTCTCTTTGTGGTCATTGCGTAGGTATCTTGCAATGACCCGCTTTACCCAGGTTTCATCATCCATATCATCGAGACCTTTGAACCACGTCTTTCCCTTGGTATCGATGGCATGCTGAAACGCCTCAAGAACCAAATCGTCCTTATTGGTGAAGTGAGCATAGAACCCGCCATGGGTCAGCCCTGCAGCCTTCATCACTTCGGCAACACCGGCCCCATCTATGCCTTTCTCACGAAACAGATGCGAAGCTTCTTCAACTATTCGCTTGTGAGTCTGAACCTTCTTATCTTTACGAACCGCCATATCAGTCCACCTTGATGATGAGTTTTCCCGTATTGCTGCCATCGAACAGCTTGTTCAAGGCGCTCGGCGCTTTTTCAAGCCCTTCAACCACATCCACCTTGAACTTGATCTTACCTTCGGAAACCCACCG
Source organism: uncultured Rhodospirillales bacterium (assembly GCA_965368335.1). Lineage (GTDB taxonomy): Bacteria > Pseudomonadota > Alphaproteobacteria > Rhodospirillales > JAPHRK01 > CBDUMN01. The sequence goes on along the minus strand of CBDUMN010000040.1, from coordinate 5,992 downwards.
GCCCATGTCGCGCGCAGATTCGCCGTAGTGTTTGATGAAATCGAACACAATAAAGCCTTGAACTTTGGCTCGGTTGACCAGAATGGAGGCGTAGTTGTAAGGACCCGGCACCGGCTCTGTGGCGTTATAGTTGGAAATGGCCCCACAGAACGGAATACGAGCGCCGACGTTGATTTGAGTCAGCACCGTATCGAGAATTTCCCCACCCACGTTGTCGAAATAGACATCAATGCCGTCCGGGCAGGTTTCCTTCAATCTCTTACGCAGATTTTCGCTCTTATAATCAATGGCGGCGTCAAACCCCAATTCGTCGGTCAGCCAGGCGCATTTTTCTTCGCCCCCTGCAATACCGACGACCCGGCAGCCCTTGATTTTAGCAATCTGCCCCACCACAGAGCCGACGGCCCCTGCGGCACCCGAAACCACAACAGTTTCGCCCTCTTTCGGCTCACCGACATGAAGCAAACCGAAATAGGCCGTGCGCCCGGTCATTCCGAGAACGCTCAAAGCGGCTTCATTCGAAACGCCTCCCGGCACTTTCTCAGTCATTTTAGCTGGCGCCATTGCATAATCCTGCCAGCCAAACAGGCCGGCCACCTTATCGCCCTCGGAAAATCCTTCGGCCTTCGATTCAATGACCGTTCCGACTCCCAAAGCTCTCATGACTTCACCAATCTGTACCGGCGGCACATAGGATTTCATGTCATTGAGCCATCCCCGCATGGCGGGATCGAGCGAGAGCATTTCGTTACGGACTAAAATATGCCCTTCTTTGAGTTCCGGAAGCCCTTCTTCGCCAAATTCAAAATCACTTTCTTTCACCATGCCAACGGGTCTTGATTTCAAACGAAACTGGCGGTTAATGGTCGTCATACAAGGCCTCCTCTAGCCATAAGAAAACACCAAGCAAGCTATGATAACCATCATCTTTTTTGGTGTTTTATCAGTTGCGTTCGAGGAGATTATCTTTCACAGATAAAACGTCAAGCCCTTTATTTCTGCGATAAAAATATGATGAATGAAATAACCGGCGCGACTCTTAGGAATGTGATCATTTTACGCAACGTCAAGCACCCACCCTAAGCAGGCACTCAATAGAGCGGAGGTTTCAAAATGGGACGCGTACAGGGAAAAGTCGCTTTAATCACCGGTGCGGCCTCCGGTCTTGGCCTCGCATCGGCCCACATGCTGGCCAAAGAAGGCGCAAAGGTCTTCATGACCGACTTCAATGGAGACGGTGTCGCGGCGGAAGCTAAAAAGCTCGGTGAAAACGCCGCAGCTTTTACACTGGATGTCACCCAGGAAGATCAATGGATTGCCGCCACTGAAGCTGTGCTGGAAACGTTCGGACGACTTGACATAGTCGTTAACAGCGCCGGAACGGCTTTCATGGGCGATGTGGAGCACCTTGAGTTCAAGGACTGGAAGCAGGTCAATTCCGTCAACCTGGACGGTACTTTTCTCGGCTGTAAATACGGCATCAAGGCGATTAAGCAATCGGATGGCGGCGGCTCTCTGATCAACCTTTCGTCCGTTTCCGGTATTGTTGGCGGTTATAACTTCGCTGCCTACAACGCATCGAAAGGTGGCGTACGGCTGCTCACTAAGTCCGTCGCACTTTATTGCGCCAGGCAGGGATACGGCATCCGCTGCAACTCGGTACACCCCACATTCATCAACACTCCCATGGTGCAGGCCTTGATCGATAATGCCCCCGACCCCGCCAGGGCCGAACATTCTCTGGTCAGGCAAATTCCAATTGGCCGTTTGGGTGAGGCCGATGAGGTGGCCATGATGATCGTTTATCTCGCATCCGATGAATCAGCCTTCGTAACAGGCTCCGAGATGGTCATCGATGGGGGATGCACCGCGCAATGATCATGGACTCCAAAGAAGCAGTCCCATACCATTTTGAACAATCTTGAAAACAAACACCTAAAGGGGGCGCCATGGCTGGCAGAGTCACCTACGAACGCAAGGAAAACATTGGCCTTATCACGGTGGACAATCCACCGGTCAACGCACTTGGCCACGATGTACGGGTCGGGTTTAAAAACGCCCTGGAAGAAGGGCTGGCCGACCGATACGTTCAGGCGCTGGTGCTGATCGGCGGGGGGCGCACCTTCCCTGCTGGCGCTGACATTTCGGAGTTTGGCAAATCTTTGACCGAGCCCGATCTACGGGCCGTTATCGCCGCTTACGAAGCCAGCAAAAAGCCGGTTATTGCCGCCATTCACGGAACAGCGCTCGGCGGCGGCCTGGAGTTGGCGCTTGGCTGCCACTACCGTATTGCGCAAGATACGGCCCAGGTCGGCCTGCCCGAGGTCAATCTCGGCATTCTTCCGGGTGCAGGAGGCACACAACGCCTGCCCCGCCTTATTGGCATTGAAGCCGCACTCGATATGATTACAACCGGCAAGTTCGTCAAAGCCCCGCAAGCCAAAGAAATGGGCATCGTTGACGAGGTGACTAACGGCGACCTTCTGGAAGCGGCTTTGGCTTTTGCCGAGAACGTGATTGATCAAAAACTCCCCTTGCGCAAAATCAGCGACCTCACGGCGGAGCTTAAAGACGAAGGCGTTTTCGACCAGTACCGCGCCAATTTCAAAAAACGCGCCCGAGGTTTTCTCGCACCGTTCAAATGTATCGACTGCGTTGAATACTGCGCCACTAAGGATTTCGATGAAGGATTGGCATTGGAGCGCGAGCGCTTTTCCGAATGCTTGAACTCTTCTCAGTCCAAGGGACAACGGCATATGTTCTTTGCCGAACGGGAAGTTTCTAAAATTCCAGACGTGCCCAAGGATACACCCATCCGCCCCATCGAGACGGTCGGTGTCTTGGGCGCAGGCACCATGGGTGGCGGTATCGCCATGAACTTCGCCAACGCGGGAATTCCCGTCACCCTTGTCGAAGCCAATCAGGAAGCCCTCGATAGAGGCCTGTCGATCATCGAGAAGAACTACGCCAACACGGTCAAAAAAGGCCGTTTGAGCCAAGAGGCTATGAATAAACGCATGGGCCTGATCACCGGTAGTCTGTCTTACGATGACTTCTCAAATGTCGATATGGTCATTGAGGCCGTGTTCGAAGAGATGGGACTAAAGAAAGAAATCTTCACCAAGCTCGATGCGACCTGCAAGCCAGGAGCCATCCTCGCCTCCAACACCTCAACGCTCGACCTCGACGCCATTGCGGCCTGCACCAAACGCCCGGAAGACGTCATCGGCACCCACTTTTTCAGTCCGGCCAACGTCATGAAGCTGTTGGAGTTGGTGCGTGGCGAGAAAACCGCCAAGGACGTTATCGCCACATCCATGAAGCTGGCCAAGACCATCAAGAAAGTAGCTGTCTTGGCCGGAAACTGCGATGGATTCATCGGCAACCGTATGCTGTTTAAATACTTTGAGCAGGCCCAATACCTGCTTGAGGAAGGAGCCCTGCCCCAGGATGTGGATAGAGCGCTTTACGATTTCGGTCTCGCCATGGGACCTTTCGCTATGAGCGATCTGGCCGGGAACGACGTTAGCTGGCGTATTCGTCAGCGCCAGAAAAGCGAAGCCCCTGAAGGCGCCCCCTACTCCGGCGAAACGGCTGATCGGATTTGTGAAGAAGGCCGTTACGGCCAAAAGACCGGAACGGGATGGTACGACTACGAACCTGGGAATCGCACGCCGCAGCCCTCAAAAACAGTCGAAGACATCATTCTCAAGGTTTCCGAAGCAAAAGGCGTCAAACGCCGCAGCATCGACGATGAAGAAATTTTCAAGCGTTGCATCTACGCCCTTGTCAATGAAGGCGCAAAAATTCTTGAAGAAGGTATTGCCCTGCGTTCCAAGGATATCGACGTGACCTACGTCTACGGTTACGGCTTCCCGGTTTACCGAGGCGGCCCGATGTTCTTCGCCGATCAGATGGGTCTCCGTAACGTCTTGAGCGACATTGAGCGTTTCCGCAATGAAGGCGTCAACGGCGAAGTTTGGGAACCCGCACCGTTGATTGAGAAGCTAGTTAAGGAAGGAAAGTCTTTTGACGACCTCTGATCGCCTCTCCCTCGACTACCCCTTCCCTGAACCGCCGGAAGACGGTGGCATCAGGGAAGTGGCCCCGGGTATTTATTGGCTGCATATGCCGCTTCCCATGGTCGGGCTGAGCTACATCAACCTATGGCTCATGGACGACGGCGATAGTTGGACCATCGTCGATACGGGCGTTAACGATCCCAATACGGTCGAGGTATGGGAACGTGTTTTTAAGGAAGAACTGGACGGCAAACCGGTCAAGCGGCTGGTCTGCACCCACTTTCATCCCGATCACATGGGTGTCGCCGGCTGGCTGGTTAAACGCTGGAATGACATTCCCCTCTGGACCGGCCGTTGCGAATGGCTTCAGGCTCAGGCCCTGACCAGCGTACGCGGTGAAGCTTGGCGCGACAACGCCGAAAAGTTTTACGCTTTGACAGACGCCGACAAGGTGGTCGCTCAAGGGTTTATCAACATCGGCAACCCCTACGCCAAGCAAGTGACGCCAATCCCTCCCTCTTTTTATCGCCTTGAACAAGGCGACACATTTGAAATGGGCGGAAGAACCTGGGAAATCATTACCGGTAAAGGACACTCCCCCGAGCACGTCTGTCTGTTTTGCCCTGAAGAAAAACTGCTGATTTCCGGCGATATCGTTCTGCCCAGCATTAGCCCGCTTCTCGGGGTATGGGCCAACGAACCGGACCAGGATTCTCTTGGTGAATATCTGTCCTGTCTCTCTAAATTCAGCCACCTACCAGACGACACGTTGGTTTTGCCGTCTCACAAGCTTCCTTTCACCGGACTCCACCAGAGAATTTCCGAACTGGAACATCACCACGACGAACGCCTGGAAACCACTCTTCGGGCTTGCACGAAACCAGCGACAGCATGGGAGGTGACCGGCGTTCTATTTGACCGCGACCTACCACCCTTCCACAAAATCCTGGCCTTGAGTGAAACAATCGCCCACCTCAATTATCTCTGGAAAAAAGGCCAGATCAGCCGCGCCGTTACCGATGGAAAATGGCTCTACGAAAAGGTTTGAAGAGCATGAGCAAAACCCAACCCGACATTATTGAAATCCGCGACGACGAACAGCAGAACTGGGATAGCCTGGAAGATTATCTCCGCCAAAACATGGAAGGACTCGACGGTCCCATGTCTGTCATGCAGTTCGGCGGTGGACACGCAAACCTGACCTATTGCATTTCGTTTGGTGAAGACAAGGAGTTTGTCGTTCGCCGCCCGCCACTCGGCCCCGTCGCTCCTTCTGCTCATGACATGCAGCGGGAACACAAAGTCCTATCAAGGCTTTGGAAAGCTTTTCCCTTAGCACCGCGCAGCTTCCTAATTTGCACAGATCACGACATTATCGGATCTGATTTTCATGTTATGGAGCGTCGCCATGGCATTGCCATTCGCTCTCACCTTCCCGACGATTTAGTAGGCCATACCGATCTAACCCGTCGTATCGGCGAGATGGTGATCGACACTTTGGCCGATCTGCACCGGGTCGATCCGAAAGAAATTGGCCTCGAAGACCTCGGCAAACCGGAAGGCTATGTCGAGCGGCAACTGAGTGGCTGGACCAAACGCTGGCACAAGTCCAAGGATGAAGAGAACGCCGATATGGATCGTTTGGCCGAATGGCTGTCTGACACGCGCCCTGAGAGCAAATACGTTTCGCTCCTTCACAACGACTATAAGCTCGACAACATGCTGCTCAACTCAGCCGATCCGGCCAAGCCGGAAGCCGTGCTCGATTGGGACATGTGTACGCTTGGCGACCCGTTGACCGACCTGGGCCACCTGCTTAACTACTGGAGCGACCCAGACGACCCGGAAAGCTGGCGCAACGTGACCGCCATGCCGACCTGGAACGACGGTTTTCCGAGCCGTGCCGAGATTATCGAGCGGTATGGAGAAAGAACCGGTTTCGACGTCTCCAACGCAAGTTGGTACCACGC
>CBDUMN010000039.1:0-29986 GCA_965368335.1 uncultured Rhodospirillales bacterium | reverse complement strand
TGTCGCGCATAACGTGACAGCTGATGCAGAAAGACATTTTGTTGGTGGCCTCAAGAGCGGTGTTAAACCCACCCCAGGCGATCACACCGACGACGATGCCCAGCAATCCACCCAAGACAATCTTTCGCATCCCACACACCCAAAAAAGAAGGAGCCGGGCGCCATCCCTGACGCCCGGCCCTATTGAGATCAATCCGATCAATCGAACGGCGTCGGCTTCGGAGTATTGTCGTTCGAAGGCGGCAGAATCGGCAGTTTGAAGTCAGGCTGATCGCCGGTCATCGACTTCAGGAAGGCGACGATGCTGGCGTTTTCTTTATCCGTGAACTTCTTACCGAGCTGGATGCGGCCCATGACGTCAACCGCTTCGGTCAGCGATTCGGCTTCGCCATCGTGGAAGTACGGATAGGTCAGCTCGACATTTCGCAGCGTCGGCACCTTGAAGTAGAAACGGTCGGCTTCGTCTTTGGTGACGGCGACGCGACCCTCTGCCGGGCTGGTCGACTGATAAGGCTCGACGACACCCATCTTCTCGTAGGTGTTGCCGCCAGCGGCCGAACCGTTATGACAGGCCGTGCAGCCGGAATCTTTGAACAACTCGTAACCCGCCACTTCCTGTGCGGAGAGAGCCTTCTTATCGCCCATCAACCACTTATCGAAACGCGAGTTGGGAGTAACCAGGGTTTCTTCGAATTCGGCAATCGCTTTAGTCACGCCATCGACGGTGATCTTGTCGGAGTTGAATACTTTCTTGTACTCGGCGACATAGGCCGGGATCGACTGAAGAACCGCCAGCGCCAGGGTATGCGTGGCAGCCATTTCGCCCGGGTTGGCGATGGGGCCGCCGGCCTGATCCTGTAGGGTCAGCGCACGACCGTCCCAGAACTGGGCTAAGTTGAGGCTCGAGTTAAGCACCGTTGGCGCGTTGATCGGGCCCTTCTGCCAGTTGTGGCCGATTGAGGTCTTCAGGTTGTCCGTCCCGCCCATGGAAAGGTTGTGGCACGAGTTGCACGAAATAAAGCCGGATTTCGACAGGCGAGGATCGAAGAAAAGCTTTTTGCCCAGCTCCACCATGGCCGGGTTTGCCGCTTTGTACGGCTTGATTGGCGAAATTGGTTCATCACTTGCGATAGTAGGCGATGCAGCCATGATAATCGCTGCAGCGGTTGCGAGTACAATCTTCCTCATAGTATTTGGTCTCCTAAGAATGAAACAGAGCAGGTTCCTACCCGAGCAAATTTTCCCACTTGTCTTTGCTCAGCTCTGCCAGCAAGGACTAAAGATTTGACCCTCAAAAAAGTTCGTATCCCTTCGGTCGTCCTCTTAAGCAAACGGAATGCGAATTCCCAAATGCAATGCCGGACTGTATTGATTTGCGGCCTTCATTCCTTTGACTCTTTCAAATTCAAGAATCCTGCACAGCACCTTCAAAATCGTATATTTTACAACCACCATAGGGGAAATATTATTTAGCAATTTAGGTTATAAGCATTGCCTATAGGAGGGGCTTGAAGGGCCCCAGGCATAAGAAAAGCCGCCCTCCTCAAGGAGGCGGCTTTTCCTGAAATGGTCTTAAATTTATTTCAGCGCGGCGCAGGCTTTCTTGATCCGCTTGCAGGCTTCTTCCAGCGCTTCGTTCGACGTCGCGTAGGACACCCGGAAGTAAGGCGACAAACCGAAGGCCTCGCCCTGAACGGCGGCAACCCCTTCGCTTTCCAGCAGGTAGGTGACAAAGTCGCCGTCAGTTTCGATCTTTTTACCCTCCGGCGTGGTCTTGCCGATAACGCCCTCGCAGGACGGATAGACATAAAATGCGCCTTCCGGCGTGGCGCAGCTCAGGCCTTCACAGTCGTTGAGCATCTTGACGACCAGATCGCGGCGCGTTCTGAACAGCGCGTTGTTCTTGGCGACGAAATCGTGCGGTCCGTTAAGCGCAGCCACGGCGGCGGCCTGACTGACCGAGCTGGTGTGGGTCGTGCTCTGGCTCTGAATTTTGTTCATCGCCTTGATCACCTCGACGGGGCCCGCCGCATAGCCGACCCGCCAGCCGGTCATGGCGTAGGCCTTCGAAACGCCATTCAGCGTCAGGGTACGGTCGAACAGGCCGGGTTCGACCTGGGCCGGGGTAACGAACTTGAAATCATCGTAAACGATGAATTCGTACATATCGTCGGTCATCACCCAGACATGGCTGTTTTCCGGCTTCATCAGCACATCGGTAATGGCTTTCATCTCATCATGGCTGTAGGCCGCACCGGTCGGGTTGGAGGGCGAATTCAGGATCACCCATTTGGTTTTCTTGGTGATCGCCTTATCCAGGTCTTCAGGCTTGAGCTTGAAATTGTTCTCGCCCGGACAGGCGACGAACACCGGCTCGCCTTCGGCCAGCAGGGTGATATCGGGATAGGACACCCAATAAGGTGCGGGGATCACCACTTCATCACCCGGATCGATGGTCGCCATCAGAGCGTTGTAAATGGTCTGCTTGCCGCCGCAGCCGACCGAAATCATTTCGGGGGTATATTTAAGGCCATTGTCGCGTTCGAGTTTGGCGCAGATGGCTTGGCGCAGCTCGACAGTGCCCGGCACCGGAGTGTACTTGGTTTTTCCCGCTTTCATGGCTTCTGCCGCCGCGTCTTTGATGTGCTCGGGCGTGTCGAAGTCCGGTTCACCGGCGCCCAGGCCGATAACGTCCATACCGGCAGCCTTCAGTTCGGCGGCTTTGGTGGTTACGGCGATCGTCGGCGACGGTTTGATGCGTGACAGACGGGAAGCGATGAACGCCATGGGAAAAACCTCTCCATAATAAATAATGTGTCGAAAAGAATGCGGGCAACCTACGCCGATTGTTGACCTTTCGCAATGGGGTATGCTTGCTTAAAGCTAAGTTATATTGAGCGCACTGCCGCTATAAGAACGAGGTCGGATTCACTTAAAGGTCCGCGCTAAATTAACCACCTTTAGGATCTCATGCAGATGAAAGTCCTTATCGCCGACGATCACTCCATTGTCCGGAGCGGTCTTAAAATGATCCTCGAAGAAATCGGCGAGCCGGTCGAAGCTGTCGAGGCGATCAATTTCGGTCAGGCTCGCGAGGCCTGCGAAAACGAGGACGGCCTGGATTTAGTGATCCTCGATCTCAAGATGCCCGGCGCAGGCGGCATCGACTCGTTAAGCGAATTGGTGGAAAAAGCCAATCCGGCCCCGGTGGTCGTGTTTTCAGCCCTTGAAAGCCCGGAAAAAATGCGCGCCGTCCTGGCCAAGGGGGTGCGCGCCTTCATCCCTAAATCGACCGATGAGTCGCTGATCGCCAATATCTTCCAACTGGTTCGGGCGGGCGGCGCATATGTGCCGCCGGTCCTCGGCGGCCTGACCGAAAACGGCGGATCACTGGCCCCGGAAGCCAGCCTGCCACTGACCGGCACACCGCTCGAAGACCTCTCCGTCCGACAGCTTGAAGTCTTGGACCTGCTGGCCGAAGGCATGTCCAACCAGGAAATTAGCGAACGCCTGAGCCTCAACCTCTCCACCGTCAAAACCTATGTCACCAAAATCCTCAAGGTCCTGGGCGTCGACAACCGCACCAGAGCCGTCCTGGCGCTCAAAGAAATGCGTGAAGAGCTGGAATAGCCCAGAAGGAAAACAACACCTTATATGACAGTTGACATCATATGTCATTGCATGACATAATCTTTCATGCCAAACGCAAAACTCATCTTCAAGGACCGCTACACCTTCGATGACGGCGCACTTGTCGAAATGACCATTTGGCAAACCCCGGAGCCCGTACCACCCTCGGAACATCGGCTCAAATACAGCTTATTCTATGGGCGGCCGGGAAAACGGATTATCGGATACGATAACGAGCGGGGGAAAGGCGATCACAAGCATATTCTGGACAAGGAAACAGCTTATGTTTTTGTCTCCATCGACCGATTGATTGATGATTTTCTAAACGACGTGAAGGAGCAACGCTCATGACCAGGAAAACCGAGAGCAAACTCCACGTCCATGTCGACACTCTCGACGATATGGGGCGCCGGTTCAAGAGCGCTTGGAAACGGGCCGAAGCCGGGCAATCGGTCGATGAGCGGCATATTACCTTCGAATCCTGGGAAGGCCTGTCCAAAGCGCTGACGGGAAAACGCCTGGAATTACTCCGATATCTTCATAAACACCCGGAAAAGAGCATCCGCTCCTTAAGCCAGAACCTGCATCGGGATTATCGCCGGGTCTATGACGACGTCAAAGTATTACGCGCCGCCGGTCTCATTTCCAATGAAGACCTTTACGTGGAGTGCGACCGCATCCAGACCGACATCGCTTTGTAGGAACTTAAGAGAAGAGCCGGTCCATCATTCCGGAGCGGACAACGCCCGAACCCGGAGTGATGGTTCATCGCATCGCCCATTCGACGGCCTGCTCCAGGCGGTCGTTGCCCCAGAACAGTTCTTCGCCGACGACGAAGCTCGGCGCACCGAACAGGCCGTTTTCCTTGGCCTGCATGGTCTGGTTTTTGAGCGCCTCCTTGTTTTCCGGCGACTGGGCCGCTTCGAGGATCGGCTCGGGCGCTTGCCCCTGCCCAGCCAGCAGCGCGCCGATCACCCCCACATCACTGATGTCCATGTCTTCGGCGAAATTGGCGGCGTAAACACTGCGCACGAAGGCTGGCGACCAGGGCTCCTCGGCGCAGGCGAACGACACGCGGGCCGCCAGAAGCCCGTTGCGCGGAAAGGCCGAGGGTCGCTGAAACGGAAGGCCCTGAGCCTCGCAAACCCGCTCCATGTCGCGCCACATATAGGCCCCCTTGGCCGGATAGATATTGAACGGGCTGTTGTCCCAGCCCTGAGATTGAAAGATCGGCCCCAAAAGAAACGGCCGCCAAACCACAGCAACACCCGCCGCCCCGGCGACCTCCTCAACCCGCATCGCCGCAGGATAGCTATAGGTGCTGGCGAACTCGAACCAGAATTCAACAACGGGCTTGTCGGTCATAGGGGGAGACTCCTCACAAAAAAAGAACGGTCGTTCGGATCATCCCGGATTTACCCCGGAGGAGTCAATGCCCGCTGTTCGCACCACGACCTCATCCGGGCCAGCGAATGCAGACTAGCTATTGAAAATTAAGTGTTGGGGTTTTCTCAGGCGCACCTCGCCCGTTGATGCAAGTGCTTATATTCCCCTTCAATCTAAATGTCAAGATTTTTTTCCTGTTTCTGCCGAAGCATTATGGGGACATGTACGCGCTACGTGTCCCCACTAACGCGCTCTCTCCGCCTTGAAACTGGTATGTAGGAGGGCGAAACTCGGTGAATTAAGTAAGGCGTCCCCAGAACTACCCAGAACTACCCGGAACTACCGGAACTACAGATGCCGGAACTAATTACGGAACTAATTATTAGATGTCCCCGGAACTAATTATTTTTCTTTAGGTGCTTACGAACACCAATCGCCAACAACAACAAAATAGAAATAATTAAAGATAAAACAAATAGATTTACCTCCGGGTAATCAACACTCACAACACCAGAGCCAATACCTATCGATATTGAATAATAATCATGTATTATAGATAAATAAATCGCCATCTCATTCTCTTTCCACAAGAAATAAACTATGGTCAAAGAAACAATAACTCTAATTATCACAATAGAATAAAAACCGAATGTTAGTAATTCTGCATTTCCACGCAACACAAAGGAAGTCACAACGACCACCAAGAGTAATATTTGAGAGAAACGAGCTAAAACATTTGCAATCACAAGAAATCTGATTGCTATTTTCACCCCCCTACTCCCCCTTCAGCTCGACGACTTCGCGCTTCCCGTCTGGTGTGGTGCGGTGGAATTTGAGGGTTTCGCCTTTGAGCGCCGAGGCGCGCAGTTCGTTGAGCATGTCGTCTTGGCGGCCGAAGGGGGCGACCAGGTCGACCAGCCAGAGGGTGTCGCCGGAGTTCCAGTCTTCGGGTGCGGCAAAGCCGCGTCCTCGTTTTTCCAAGCCAATCGGAGATTGGGGAAAACCGGGATTGAGCTTGTTGGCGCCGCCCTGGGCGAGGCGTTCCTCGACCTCGGGGCTGACCCTAAAATTCCGGCTGCCGGTTCCGGTGCTGGCGGTGGTCATGGTTATCTCTGCTCCTTGTAAACCGCATAGAGCGCGGTCGAGTTAGGTATACGCATATTGGGCGAAAACCTAACTCGTGAATCGCCCTCTAAACTATTGATAGGGGCGGATTCACGCTTTAAGCGAAATCACTGACTAAGTGATTTCTCCTAAAACGATCCGACCCTAGCAGGGACACGTAACCGATCCTGCGGATCGGAACATGTCCCCGTAATGCTCACGCGCACGAAATAGCAGGCGCGCAACAATCCTGCGGGCGGCGCTCATACGAACGCCGCCTGTTCCTGTCTCGGCTATTACCGGTCGATGAAAACGACCCCATTGCCTTTCGACGCGCCTTGCGGAATGCGCGCCTCCCCTTTGCGTCGCCCTTATGGCGGGCAGTGGCAAAAAGACTGCACCACTCTTGATCGATAGGTCAATGACAAATACCCACTCATGCTGCAACTTGCGAATATCAAAAGAAACTCACCCCATCCCGACGCTGACGGCGAATTTGGAGCCTTTGCCTAGGTGGGAGCGTAGCGTCACTTCGTGGCCCAGGAGTTTTGTCAGGCGTTCGACGATGGCGAGGCCGAGGCCAATTCCTTCGGAGCGGTCGCGATTGGGGTCGTCGAGCTGAGAAAATTCCTCGAAAATATGGGAGCGCTCGGCCTCGGGGATGCCGGGGCCGGTATCGTAGACTTCGATACGGATTTTTCCGTCCCGCTTACGACATCCTATGAGTATGCCTCCTTCCTCGGTATAACGAACCGCATTGCCCAACAGATTGCGCAGGATGCGCTCAAACAAGGCTGGGTCGGTCTTGATCTCGGCCTGCATGGGCAGAACCCGCAGCGTGAGCCCCTTCTCGGCGGCCAGCGGTTTAAACTCACGCTCCATCTGGGTGAGAATAGGCGCAAGCGAAACCGTCTCGGGCTTGGCTCTAACCACGCCCGCTTCCAGCTTGGACAACTCCAGAATGGATTGGAGCAACTGGCGCATGGAACGTTGCGCAGCCTTCAAATCCTCGATCAGCGCCACCCCCTTCGCTCCTTCGACCCGGCGGCGCAGCATCCCCATGAACATGCCCATGGCTTCAAGCGGCTGTAAAAGGTCGTGCCCGGCGGCGGCGAGAAATTTCGACTTGGCGAGATTGGCCTGCTCGGCGGCCGTCTTGGCCTCGTTCAACTCGCGGGTCCGCTGGATGACTTTTTCCTCCAGGGTATCGCGAGCCTGGCGGAGGGCTTCGGATATCTGGGTGATGTGGTCGATCTGCGACTGCACGTGTTTGACCATGGGACGGAAGATGAACCCGGCCTCAAGCATCAGGGTGCAGAGCGTCATTAGCACCACTGCCGTTTCCAACCAATGGAGACGCTTAAACGCCCCCTCTCCTTCAAGCTGATATTGGAACACCATGGCGTCGAGCGATTCCAGCAGCCGTCCGGGGGCTGTCGAGAGAATATAGCGAACCTCCTGAGTGCCGGGACGCATATCCTCATAGGGCATCGATAAAACGGTGCGCAGGGCGGAGACATACATGCGCATCTGTTTATCGAGCGGCCATTCCCCTTCGAAATACATGGCCCGGACCTCGTCGCTCATCTCGGAGGGAAGGCCGAGACGCCCGTCACCTTCGACCAAGGCGATATGGGAGACCTCCATAAGATTGGTAGTTTCCCTGAGTTTGCGGGAAAATTCGTTATACTGCTTGGTCGAAACGGCGCGCAACATACGCTCGACAAACAGAGCGGAGCGCTGAGACAACATCCGCTGACGACCCGAGACATTAACCACGGCGCCGGTATTTTCCTGCTGAGCGATGAGCATTTCAAACGCCCCATAGGCCGCACAGGCCAGCGCTGCGATCACCGTCAGCGCCATGGCGTAGCGCCGCGTCATCCAATTGGCCGAACGTAAGGTCTCTCCGTTTTCCAACATGAAACGCCCCCCTTGAGTTTAAAACTCAGAGCCCCGGTTATGGTTTCTATCCAGCCAAGAGAGTGCGGCAAATCGCCGCTGGGGTCCAAGGAAACCATCAAGCCGCGGGCGATTCTTTTTTGCCCCGGGGATAAATCAACTTTGGTAGATTTTTTCTCATATTTCTCATTTTTTCTGCATGCGAAAACAATCAGTACCACAGTCGACAGGTCTTAAACTGCAACACTCAGATAGCTTCGGCACAATCGAAAAGACCCACGGGAAATCACACAAAAAAAGCTGTTTCCCTAGCTTCCGTAACTTTTTAGAGCACCTAAAAAGACCCCCCGCCAATACCTAAGAAAAAGACTCGGGAATTCTCCACACAATTCCTGTGGTTATTTAACCAAAGTCAATGAGGGTTTTCCCTAACATCCCTATTTTCGCTGCTTACCCCGCAAGGAGTATGTCCACTGGGGAGCGGGCAGGCTTGCGGGGGGCTAGCGAAGAGGCCATTGGCACGTGCTTCAAAACGAGAAGGTCAGCCGGTTTCAACTGCTGCGAGGAGGATTTCGATCCTCCAGCGTCGCCTTACGGGCGCCATTCTCCCTTCCCGAAGACGATTTCACCGACACCTGCGCCCGACAAGGGGCCTGCATCGCCGCCTGCCCCGAGAAGATTCTGGTGCGCGGCTCGGGCACTTTCCCCGAAATCGATTTCAGTAAGGGTGAATGCACTTTCTGTTGCGACTGCGTCGAAGCCTGCGACTCCGGCGCGCTTTCCAAAGATTCTCTTGCTCATTGGCGATCCAAGCCGGCAACCGCTTCCCCGCTCCCCTTTAAAGCGGTGATCGGCGAGGGCTGTCTATCGAGCAACGGAGTGACCTGCCGGGTTTGCGGCGACGTCTGCGAACCCCGCGCCATCAAATTTCAACTGGCACTCGGAGGGAAAGCCATTCCCTCCGTCGATTTATCGACGTGCAACGGCTGCGGAGCCTGTCAGGCCCCCTGCCCGGTGGACGTCATTTCATTCACAACGGGCCAAGAAATCGAACAGCCCGTTCAACGGGAGGAGGAGGCATGAGTATTTCAGGGCTGGTCGTTAATACCTCACCAACGAAGGTCGAGGCCGTAGCGGAACAGCTAAAGGCCATCCCCGGTGTGGAAGTCCACGCGGCGAACAACGACGGGCGTCTTGTTGTGACCGTGGACCTTCCGGACGACAAAGCATCGGCGGATACGCTTTACAAGATCAAGGACATCGACGGCGTTGCCGACACGGCCTTGGTCTACAATTATTTCGACGATAGCAACACTATTTCTGAGGGCGCCGAAAAGGAGGAGACTTATGAAGTTAACTAGGCGTGATTTTATCAAGGCCAACGCAGCTACCGCTGCAGCGGCCGCCGCGGGCGTTACGCTTCCGGGCGTAACGGGCGCACAGGCTGCCGATGACGGCATCCGCTGGGACAAAGGCGCATGCCGTTTCTGCGGCACGGGTTGTGGCGTTCTGGTGGGCGTCAAAGACGAACGCGTGGTCGCCACCCAAGGGGACCCGGATGCACCGGTCAACAAAGGTCTGAACTGCATCAAGGGCTATTTCCTGTCCAAGATCATGTACGGCGAAGACCGCCTGACCAAGCCGCTGCTGCGCGGTAAGGGCGGCAAGTTCGACAAAAACTCCAACGAATGGTCCGAGATTTCCTGGGATCAGGCCTTCGACATCATGGCCGAAAAGTGGAAAGCCGCAATGGATCCCAACGATCCTAAAGGCGCCACCAAGGTCGGTATGTTCGGTTCGGGCCAGTGGACGGTCTGGGAAGGCTACGCCGCCGCCAAGTTCATGAAAGCCGGTCTTCGGTCGAACAACATCGACCCGAACGCCCGTCACTGCATGGCTTCGGCTGTGGGCGCTTTCATGCGCGCCTTCGGCATCGATGAGCCGATGGGCTGTTACGACGACCTTGAGCACGCAGACGCTTTCGTGCTTTGGGGCGCCAACATGGCCGAGATGCACCCGATCCTCTGGTCGCGTCTGACCAATACCCGTCTGACCAAGCCGGGCAGCGAAGTGCATGTGCTCTCGACCTTTGAGCACCGGTCCTTCGAACTGGCCGACAACGGCATGGTTTTCGTTCCGCAGACGGACCTGGCCATCGCCAACTACATCGCCAACTACATCATCCAGAACAATGCGGTCGACAAAACGTTCCTCGAGAAGAACGTCAACCTCACCAAGACCGTGACGGACATCGGCTACGGCCTACGTCCCGAACACCCGCTGGAGAAGGCGAAAACCGGCACCGGCGGCAAGCTGACCAAGATCAGCTTCGACGACTATGCCAAGTCGGTTTCCAAGTACACCTTGGAATACACCGCCAAGCTGTCCGGCGTTCCGGCCGCCAATCTCGAACGTTTGGCCAAGCTCTACGCCGATCCGAAGAAGAAAGTGATGTCCTTGTGGACCATGGGCATGAACCAGCACACTCGCGGTGTCTGGATCAACGGCCTCGTCTACAACATTCACCTGCTCACCGGCAAAATCTCCGAGCCGGGCAACAGCCCGTTCTCGCTAACCGGTCAGCCCTCGGCTTGCGGCACCGCCCGCGAAGTCGGCACCTTCGCTCACCGTCTGCCGGCCGACTTGGTCGTCGGCAACGAAGGGCACCGCAAGGCCGCCGAGAAGATCTGGAACATTCCTACGGGCGTGATTCCTCCGAAGCCCGGCTATCACGCCGTGCTGCAGAACCGCATGTTGAAGGACGGCAAGCTCAACGCCTACTGGGTGATGTGCACCAACAACATGCAGGCCGCCCCGAACATGAACGAAGAAGGCTATCCGGGTTATCGCAATCCGGCGAACTTCATCGTCGTGTCCGATCCTTACTTTACCGTCACGGCGCAGGCAGCCGACCTCGTTCTGCCGACCGCCATGTGGATGGAAAAAGAAGGCGCCTACGGTAACGCAGAACGCCGGACCCAGTTCTGGCGTCAGCAAGTGAAGGCTCCGGGCGAATCCAGGTCTGACCTTTGGCAGGTCGTCGAATTCTCCAAGCGCTTCAAGGTCGAAGACGTCTGGACGAAGGAAGCGGTCGCCGCCAGCGGTCATGCCGGCAAGACCCTCTATGAGGTTCTCTTCGCCAACGGTCAGGTGAACAAATTCCCGAAACAGGAAATCACCGACGGGGCAGGCAACAAGTACGGCAACGACGAAATGGATGCCTTTGGGTTCTATCTCCAGAAAGGTATCTTCGAAGAATATCGTCGCTTCCAGTTGGAAGGTCCTAAGAAAGGCCACGAAATGGCCGAGTTCGACCAGTACCACAAGGTTCGTGGTATGCGTTGGCCGGTCATTGACGGCAAGGAAACCCTCTGGCGTTTCCGTGAAGGCTATGACCCCCACGTCAAGAAAGGCGAAGGCGTCAAGTTCTACGGCAAGCCGGACGGGAAGGCGAATATCATCTTCGCTCCCTACGAGCCTGCAGCGGAAAGCCCGGATAAGGATTATGACCTGTGGCTCGCCACCGGTCGTGTTCTCGAGCACTGGCATTCCGGGTCGATGACCCGTCGTGTGCCGGAACTCTTCCGCGCCTACCCGCACGCCAAGGTCTACATGCACCCCGACGACGCCAAGGCCCGCGGCCTGCGGCGTGGTGACGCGGTGAAACTGCAGACCCGCCGCGGCGAACTGGAAACCCGTGTCGAAACCCGTGGACGGAACAAGGTGCCGCAAGGTCTTGTATTCATCCCCTGGTTCGATGCCGGCCAGTTGGTCAACAAGCTGACGCTCGACGCCACCGATCCGCTCTCCAAAGAAACGGACTTCAAGAAGTGTGGCTGCCGGGTCGTTAAGGCTTAAGCGAACGTTTTTGTAAACTCGCCGCTCGGGGGGAGCGGCTCTTTTGGAGCATTGGAAAGAAAAACCAATGAGCGATAAAGAACCAAAAGCCAAAGGCGTCAACCGCCGTCAGTTCTTAGCCGATTCGGCTAAGGCTGCCTGTGGTGTGGGCGCTTTCGGTCTGGGTCTTGGGCTGTATTCCAACGGCGCCAAGTCCCTCCCCTCGTCGGCGCTTCGCCCGCCGGGAGCCGGTCACGAGGAAGATTTCCTCGGCGCCTGTGTCCGTTGCGGGTTATGCGTTCGTGACTGTCCATACAATACGCTTAAACTGGCAAAGCTCGGCGAGAAAGTGCCGGTCGGCACGCCCTACTTCGTAGCGCGTGAGGTTCCTTGTGAGATGTGTGAAGACATCCCCTGCGTGCCTGCCTGTCCGACCGGAGCTCTCGACCCCGAGCTGACCAACATTGACGACGCCCGCATGGGGCTGGCGGTCCTCATCGACCACGAAACCTGCCTCAACTTCCTTGGGCTCCGGTGTGACGTCTGTTACAGGGTTTGTCCCGTCATCGACAAGGCCATTACCCTGGAACTGCTCGCCAACACCAGAACCCGGAAGCACGCCATGTTCATCCCAACGGTCCATTCGGACCATTGCACCGGATGTGGCAAATGCGAGCGGTCCTGCGTGCTTGAAGAGTCTGCCATCCGTGTTCTTCCCCACCAAGTGGCGAAGGGCGCAATTGGCAAGCACTACAAGCTCGGCTGGAAAGAGAAAGAAAAGGCGGGGCATTCCTTGATTGAAAAACAAGGCATCTTCGATATGCCCGACCGTCTTCCAACCCCGGAGGTGGCGAAATGATTGATCGCAGCTATACCCCCGGCAAGGACGCCATTGCGGCGAACGGCTGGTTCAAGGCCCATAAGTGGCTGATCACCCGCCGCCTGTCGCAGGTTTTCTTCCTCGCTCTTTTCCTGGTCGGACCGCTAACGGGCTACTGGCTGGTCAAAGGCAATCTGGCGTCCTCCCTGACGCTCGACATCCTGCCCCTGACCGACCCGTATATGCTCTTCCAATCGTTATTCGCCGGTCATGACATCAAATACGATGCCATCATCGGCGCAGCGATCATTGTCGTCGCATACGCCTTGTTCGGCGGACGGACCTACTGTTCGTGGGTCTGCCCGGTGAACCTGGTCACCGACGCCGCCAACTGGGGACGGCAGAAGTTGCAGCTTAAGGGAGGCGTTCAGTTCTCCCGCAAGACCCGCTATTGGGTCATGGGCGCAACCCTCGTCGTATCCGCTGCCACCGGCGTCATCGTTTGGGAAATGGTCAACCCGATCACCCTGTTGCATCGGGCGTTGATTTTCGGAATGGGATTTGCGTGGGCCGCCGTGCTCGCCGTTTTCCTCTTCGATCTCTTCGTCGCACGCAGAGGGTGGTGCAGCCATCTCTGCCCGGTCGGCGCCTTCTACGGCCTGATCGGACATTTAAGCTTTTTGCGGGTCAGCGCCTCAAAGCGCAGTGCCTGCAACAATTGCATGGATTGTTACGCCGTATGCCCGGAGCCGCAGGTCATTACACCGGCGCTCAAAGGGGCGGACAAAAACATCGGACCCATCATCACGGCGTCCGAATGCACAAACTGCGGTCGTTGCATCGACGTTTGCGCTCCGGACGTTTTCAAGTTCACCAACCGGTTTAATTCTAGCGAGGCCGACGGCGAAAAACCCGCCGCAGCTGTGAAGGAGGCTGCCTGATGGCTCACTCCTTCATCGCCCGAAGAACCGGTTTTGGTTCATTGATACAGAGTTTCAGAGGAGGAGATTCCAACATGAAGAAGCTCGTCTTTATGGTCGCGGCCATTGCCCTGGCCCTCGGCCTGGCGCTTCCTCAGAGCGCCGAAGCAGGCTCCGCTCAATCCTTGCGCGGGGACAAAGCAATCGAAGACAATTCCATCAACCCGGCCATGCCGCAGTTGAAATTGGACCAAGAGAAGTTCGAGCGGACCTTTAAGGAGCAACCGCCCCTTATTCCGCACAAGGTTGCAAAATATCAGATCAATCTGAAAGCCAACCGTTGCGTCAAGTGCCACGACAAGAAGTACTACAAAGAAGAAGAAGCGCCGATGATCGGTAAGTCTCATTACATCGGCAACGATGGCAAGGAGATGGACAAGATCAATATGGGCCGCTACTTCTGCACCCAGTGCCACGTACCGCAGGCCGACGCCAAGCCGTTGGTCGCCAATACACACAAAGGCAACTAATAACACTCCTCCCATTATTCGCGGGGGGCGAAGACAAGAAAGGACGGCCGTAAAGGGTCGTCCTTTTCTTTTTGACCGCAGCCATTTCACAAACATCGAAAGGTCTGTCACTATGGCCGCATTCGACAATCATCGGCTTCGGGGGAACCTGTTATGGGCGTTCAGATTTACACCAAAGACAATTGCGTATTTTGTAAAAAAGCCAAGACTTGGTTCGACGGGAACAAAATTCCCTATGAGGAAATCGACTGTTCGTCGGTCACGGCATTTGGCGAAATGAAAGCTAAAATTCCCGGCGCGACGACCGTCCCGCAAATCCTCATCGACGGTCACCTCATCGGCGGCTGGGACGTACTGGAAGCCCATCAGGAACCGATTTTGACGAAACTCCGTCAAACTTATTCAGCGTAAAAGACGGCAAAACGGCCAATTCATAAGGGAGACTCCCTTTGCTATCAGGGTTAATCCGCAGTACCATAACCATAGATTTTTAAAACAGTGTTCTCGTTTTAGGGGTGGGGATGACGAGCAAGCGGAAAGCGAAGACGGCCTCGAAGGTCGCAACCCAGTGTGGCGTGGCGAAATGTCCAACCGGCATATCAGGCTTTGACACCATCACCAACGGCGGCCTCCCCCGAGATGCGGTTTCGCTGGTTCTTGGCGGACCAGGCTGCGGCAAGACGCTGTTCGGCCTGGAGTTTTTGGTTCATGGCGCCCAAGACTACGATGAACCCGGCATTTTCGTAGCCTTTGAGGAAAAGCCCGAGAAGATCATGGCCAACGCAGCCAGTTTCGGCTGGGACCTGCAGGGGCTGGTCAAGAAAAACAAACTCTATTTTCTCGATGCCCAACTTTCACCGGAAACGGTGCATGCGGGCGAGTTCGATATTTCGGGTCTGCTCGGCATGCTTAAAAGCGTCGCCGACAAAATAGGCGCCAAGCGCATCGTCTTCGACGCACTGGATATGCTCCTCGACCTGATCGAAACCCCCGCCGCTCAGCGCAAAGAGGTTTGGCGCCTCAACGACTGGCTGGCTTCGAGCGGCTTAACAGCCATTATGTCTTTGAAGGTCGAAGGCAAGCCATCGGAACTGGTCCCCGGTCACTACGGCTGGATGCAATTCATCCCCGACGCAGTGATCCTGTTGCGCCAGGAAATGACCAAATACTTCTCGGAGCGGATGCTGCGGGTTCTGAAATACCGGGGGTCGGAACACATCAATAACGACTGCGCACTGGTCATCGCCGACAACGGCATCAACGTGGCCGAACTGCGCGCCTTCGACACACTCCCCAAGCCTTCCAAAAAGCGCGTCGGCACCGGCATTGAACGGCTGGATCATATGTTCGGTGGCGGCTACATGAAAGGCTCGGGAATATTAGTGACCGGATCGCCGGGCACGGCCAAGACCACGACCTGCTGCGCTTTCGCCGACGCCGCCTGCAAGCGGGGCGAAAAGGTTATCTATTTCGCCTTCGACGAAACCGGCCCGGAAATCATCCGCAATATGTCGTCGGTCAACATGGACCTTGACCGCCACGTCAAAGACGGTCTGCTCGTTTTTCGGAACCTTCATAGCCGTTTCCTCAATCCCGAGGAGACCTATGTTTATTTCCTCAAAGAACTCCGGGATTCCGAAGCAAGCTGTATGATCGTCGATCCCCTCTCTTCCATCGGCACCGATTCCGGGGCGATCTCGCTGATGGCTAAACGGCTTCTCTATTCCGCCAAGGCTCGCGGCGTAACATCGCTTTGGACCAGCCTTATCGATGACATCGCAACGATCAATTCCAATGAAATGTCTTCAGCTGGCGTCTCGACCAGCGCCGATACATGGATTCACCTCAGTTATAAAGTCATCGAAGGCGAGCGGAATCGCGGCCTGACCATCGTAAAATCCCGCGGTATGGGACATTCCAACCAAGTCCGCGAACTGGTGCTATCGAGCAAAGGCGTAACCTTAACCGACGTCTATACCAGTTCGGGCGAGGTCCTGATGGGAACGGCGCGGGCCCAGAAAGAAGCCTCCGACAGAGCCAAAGAAACTCTCAAACGCGCCGAATTCAATAGTCGCCAACGTCAACTGGAGGCCGATATCGAAGTCTTGAAACGCGAGATGGAGGTTAAGCTGGAAGAGGCGGCAATCTTGAAACAAGCGGAAACGCTCCGCTACGAGGTTGAGAAGGAAGCTCTGGCCTATACCCTTGCCGCCCGTGGCGCTGATGAAGACGCTCCCATCAAGCCCGGGAGAAAATCCGGCGGGGCCAAGAGGAGGACCCGGGCATGAGCAAGGTAAACGGAACCAAGCTGGTTCTTCGGCTCTATGTGGCGGGACATTCGCCCAACTCCATGGCGGCGATCGACAATCTAACGGCGCTGCGCCGGGATCAGTTGAAGGACGCCAAGGTCGAGGTCGTCGATATTCTGCTCGAACCCGAGCGCGCCATGGCCGACCGGGTGATTACGGCCCCTGCCCTGCTCAAGGTATCTCCCCAACCTTCACGAATGTTGCTCGGCAACCTCAGTGATCAGTCCAAGGTTTTGCAGGGCCTGGGCGTCGCAGCGCAGAGCTAGGGGATGCCTTTGGATTCGAACCTCCCCCCTCCTTCCGACAGCTTCCCCGAACTCGTCAAGCGCCTTGCCGAAGCCGAAGAGGCCGTGAGGAAGGCCACGGGCGGCGAAATCGACGCTGTACTTCTACCCAATGAGGTCACGCCCTTCATGCTTCGCACCGCACAGGACGAGTTGTTCCGTGCCAAGGAAGAGGCGGAAGCGGCCAACCGCGCCAAATCCGAATTTCTCGCCGCCATGAGCCATGAATTGCGGACCCCGCTGAACGCTATCATCGGTTTTTCGGAAGCGCTCCGCACCCAACTTTTCAAGCTGGATTGTCAATACGCCTGCCTTCCTTATCTCAACGACATCAATCAGGCGGGGCGGCATCTTCTCGAACTGGTCAACGACATCCTCGATATCGCCGCCATCGAAACCGGCAAAATGAGCATGCATGAGGAAAACTCCCGAATACATGAGCTTGTTTCTTCGGCGATTGTCTTGGTCGAACAGCGTTCGCGAGAAAAGAAACAGAGAGTCACAGTCCAGGTCCCGCCAGACAGTCCGGATCTCTTCGTCGATCAACGCCGGATCAAACAGGTTCTCGTCAATCTTCTTTCCAACGCCGTTAAGTATACCGACGATGGGGGAAGCATCGCCCTCTCGGTCGAACCGTCCGAGAATGGGGGCATCGCTATTTCCGTCACCGACAATGGCCCGGGAATGGATGCCGAGGAACTGGCGCTGGCCCTTTCGCCATTCGGTCAGGCAAGCGACGCCAAGGTGCGTGGCATCGAAGGCAGCGGCCTCGGCCTACCGCTGAGCATGGCCCTCATGGCCGCCCATGGAGGCCTTCTGGACATCCAAAGCAAAAAACTGAGCGGCACGACGGTCCGGGCCGTCTTCCCGACAGAGCGGATCGTCCGCTAGAATCAAAAAGCCCAAGGTCCGCGAAGACCCTGGGCTCTAAATTTCCAAACTCAGAAAAGCCGTCAATTAGAACGGAATTTCGTCGTCGAGATCGCCGCCGCCGGGGCCACCTGCGCCACCGCCATTCTGGTTTCCGCCGGGGCTGCCCCAGTCGGGACCGCCCTGACCGCCGCCCCCGCCGCCGGAGGGACCGCCGTAGCCGTCGGGATAATCGCCCCCGCCGCCTGCATTTTGGCCGCCACCTTCGCCGCGCCCGTCAAGCATGGTCAATTCGCCCCGGTAGCGCTGCAACACCACTTCGGTGCTGTATTTCTCAACCCCGTCCTGGCCGGTCCATTTCCGGGTTTGCAGGGCCCCTTCCAGGTAGACCTTGGAGCCTTTGCGCAGGAAGCGCTCGGCCACGTCGGCCAGGCGGTCGTTAAAAATCACCACCCGATGCCATTCGGTACGTTCGCGCCGCTCACCCGACTGCCGGTCTTTCCAGGATTCCGAGGTCGCTATACTCATATTGACGATTTTGGCGCCGTCCTGGGCGTACCGGACTTCCGGGTCACGGCCCAAGTTACCCACCAAAATCACCTTGTTCACACTGCCTGCCATGGTCTCCCCCCGGCTCTCGAATAAAACGTGACCGGCAGTCTAACCGGATTCTGGCAAACGGAGTCAACGGAATCTATTTTGCCTTTGGGTGGCTTCGTCATTGGCGATTTTCATATTCGCTCACTCAACTAATCGGAGCGAGCGCTGACATTGAAGAGTCTTAAAAAAAAACTATAATGCCGGACGCTCTTTGGTGGGGACCTAAAAACAAAAAGGTTAGTGGCATTGTATCAGTACCGCTTCGAACAGGTTCGGCTCTTACTGGTCGAACCCAATACGGAAATCCGCCAGGGGCTGCTGGCCGCGCTCCGGGACTACGGATTCCGCAACGTCGCAACGGCGATCAACGAAAATAAGGTCAAAGAAACGATAGAGAGCGCCGAGATCGACCTGATTATCGGCGACAGCCACTACGGCGGCGACAGCGTCTGCTCGGCGGTCAAAAACATGCGGCACTCGAAGCTCGGCGATAATCCTTTTACCGTTTCCATCGCGCTTTGTTCCGAACCCCTGGCGAAAAACATCAAAACCGCAGTCGACGCCGGGTTCGACGACGTGATCGCCAAGCCCGCTCCGGTCAACAAAATCGTCAGCCGCATCAGCCGTCAAATATCGGACCGACGCAAATTTGTCGTGGCGCATACCTACGTGGGGCCCGACCGGCGCAAAAAGCCGAGGGACGACGAGGACGGGCGAGTCCAAGTTCCCCTGTTGGACGTTCCCAACCCGTTAAAGGCCATTGCCCAGGACGGCATGACCCACAAGCAGATCAAAGATCAGGTCCTTTCGGCGCGCTACGTCATCAAGGACCGCTGGCTGCTGCGCTCGGCCGAACAGTTGAACATCTTCGCCCAGCAACTGGCGTCGCATTATCTCTATAGCGATGCGCCAGACAAAATCCCCATGCTGGTCGGTTATATGGACGCCATGTCGCACGAACTGCATAACCGCCTGGAGGGCGCACGTAAGGTTGCCGCCTCCGAGCTTTGCGTCTCCACCATCGACGTGACCGAACGCATGGCCTCCGACCCGAAGAACATCCAAAGCAAAGATATCGAGTTGCTGCCCAACCTGACCAAAGCCATCGTCAAAGCCTTTGAAAAGAACCCGGCCCAGGAAGAGGTTGTGCACGATATCACCCAATCAGTCCTTAGCGCCGCTGGCGAATAGTCATGCCACAAGCCGCTCCAGTCGATACTTACGACGTGATTTTTATCGGCTCGGGCATCGGCGCCATGGCGGCGGCGGCCATCCTGACCAAGCTTTACAAGAAAAGAGTTCTGGTGCTCGAACGTCACTACGTTCTTGGGGGCCTGACCCATACCTTCCGCCGCCCCGGCAATAACGAATGGGACGTCGGCGTTCACTACATCGGCGACATGAATGACGGGGCGACACTTCGTAAAATCAGCGACTTTATTTCGGAAGGGTCGCTTAAATGGGCCAGGATGCCCGATCCCTTCGATCTTTTCTCTTACCCCGATTTCGATTTCGGCCAAGTGGGCGATAAGAAACAATTCATCGCCGACCTGACGGCCCGCTTCCCGGATGAGAAACAAGGCATTGAAGGATATTTCGCCGATCTGCGGGCCACAAAACGCTGGCATTATTGGCGGCTTATGGCCGAAGTCGCTCCCGGTTTGCTGAAACCGTTTGCCCGCTGGAAAATGAAAAAGGACGAGGCCGTCGCTCTTTCAACGGTCAAAGACATCCTGGACCGACGGCTGAAGGATTCGAAACTCAAAGCGCTCATCGCCTCCCAATGGGGCGATTACGGCCTGCCCCCGGCAAAAGCCGCCTTTGCCACTCACGCCCTGGTCGTCAATCACTATCTTCACGGCGGCTACTACCCGGAAGGCGGGGCGGGGAAAATGGCCGAGACGATCATTCCACCCATCGAAAAGCGCGGCGGTGACTTTCTGATCAACCATGAGGTCAGGGAAATCATCGTCGAGAATGGAAAGGCGGTGGGAGTCGAGGTGCTGAAGAAAAAAGGCAAGACCGGTGGCGAGACCAAACGCTTTTACGCTCCGGCCATCGTCTCCTGCGCCGGAGCCTACCTGACCTATTCGAAATTGTTGCCCGAAGCGCTGGGCAAGCCGCTGACCGACGACATCGAGGATCTTGTGCCCGATGTCAGCACGGCGACGGTTTACATCGCCCTTAAAGACTGCCCCTCAAGCCTGGGGTTCAAGGGCGAAAACCACTGGATATTCTCCGGCTACGATCACGACGGTTATGCCGAAACGACAAAGCTCCGGGACGAGGTCGCCTCCGGCTGCTATCTGTCCTTCCCTTCGCTCAAGAACAGTGAGGCCCACAATCATTCGGCCGAACTGATCGGTTTTATCGACTGGCAAGTATTCAAAAAGTGGCGTGACGAACCCTGGATGAAACGGGGCGATGACTATGAAGCCTTGAAGGAAAAACTGGCCCAATCGCTGTTCGCTTTGGTCGAAAGCCGCCATCCCGGTTTCCGCGAGCTAGTTTCTTACTACGAAGTCTCAACCCCGCTCTCCACCGAGCATTTCACCGGCGCACCCCAAGGCGCGGTCTATGGGGTGATGGGCACACCGGAACGGTATAAAAAGAAATCGCTGGGTGTTCGCACCCCCATCAAAGGCCTCTACCTGACAGGCGCCGACGCCTATTCCCTCGGCGTCGGCGGCGCAATGATCGGCGGCGTCGCAACGGCAGGCGTGCTTTCCGGCCCCTTCGGCTTCTTCAAGACCTGGAAAACCATCATGTCCGGGAAGCCTTAAAGACCGCTTCCTATTCGACCTTCGGCAGAGAAATATGAAAAGTGCTGCCCTTGCCCAGCGCACTGTCGAGCCAGACATGGCCATCGTGGTGCTCGACGATGCGCTTGACCACGGCGAGGCCGATCCCCGTACCGTCGTGACTGTCGTGGATCTGCCCCCGGTGGAACAGCTTGAAAATTTCATCGTGGGACTTCGCATCGATTCCCATGCCGTTGTCAGAAACGGAGACGACCCACTCCCCCTCTGCGGCATGAACATCTACCGTCACTTCCGGTACGCGGTCTGGGGAGCGATATTTTACGGCATTGGCCACAAGATTGAGAAAGGCTTGGTAGAGCAAACTTTTTGAGCCCACGACCGTCGGCCATTCATCGGGAAAGACAATCCGCGCTTCCGTTTCCCTGATCGGAGCCGCCAAATCACCAACGACATCTTCAAAGACTTCCGCAAGATCGATACGAGCGGTTTCCCGCTCGAAATTCTCCAGGCTGGCGTATTCGAGCAGACTTTGAATCAATTGAGACATACGCTCCGCACCATCAATCGCCGTAGCGATGAAATCCCGCGCTTTTTCATCCAATTGATCGCCATATTGAACCTGCAGCAACCCCAAAAAACCGGTCACATGATTGAGCGGCTGCCTGAGATCGTGAGAAATCACCGAGGCGAATTGTGTGAGTTCGGCGTTGGAACGCTCCAGCTCTTCAGTCTTGGCGATGAGGTCCCGCTCCAGTGACTTACGCTGGGAAACATCGAGCATAACCCCCACCATGCCGCCAGGACGGCCCGGCGCATATTCATAGACCGCCTTATGAAAAACGACATCGTGATGGCTTCCATCGGCGTATTGGACGGCGGCTTCATAGACCTGATGTCCTCCGGCATTCAATAAAGCGTGATCGGCCTCTTTATATTTATCGGCCAACTCCTGGGGTGCGACATCATAGACCGTACTGCCGATCACCTTGTCTCGCGGCAAGCCGATATACTCGGAGAAATTCTCGTTACAGCCCAGATAACGCCCTTGAGCATCCTTGTAGAAAATCGGCGCAGGGATAGCTTCAATCAAAGCTTCCAGCAGCCGGTTTTGTCGCGCCAACTCATTTAGCGCTCTATCGCGCAGATAGAGCATGAGCACAATAACGAGCAACAGACATCCACCGAGCGCAAGCGCCACCGTGGCGACCGTCCAAAACGGTTCACCGCCGCCATTACCGGCAGCAAACGCGCCAATTCCGGCCGAAAAGAAAGCGGCGACCGCAACGCCTGCAGCAATCCGCGTTTTTTTATTAAATCCCACCAATTTACGTCTCTTTTTTAAAAGACTTTTCTCATTGCCCTCTTGGAATATTCTTCGGCCTCACCGGATCTTACATGGCAGACCGTATTTTTTCTTTTTCTACATTAGGGGTATTGTAGAGAAAATGAAAAGGCAAATCACAATCTCGGGTCAGGCCCCATTAATCTGATCCAGTCGCCCCTTTTGTCGCCGCCGCCCTATCTTTCTGTGTCGCCGGAACCAAAAGTTTCAATGGAAACAAATAGGCTCACTGGAAAACACCTATCTTCCCAAAACGTTGAATATCACCAGGGTAAAAGTGAAAAATAGGCTTATATCTGGCGCAGACCGAATGGGGATCGTCTTAAATGAAACAAATGCAGTCCATCATCTGGAGCGACCGGCTTGAAACCGGCATTCCCCAAATCGATGCCGGACATAAAAACCTCGTCGAAGCGCTTAACGAACTTTTCGCCGCCTGTTTTGTCGGTCAAGGCAAAGCCACGCTTAGCCACCTTCTCGACCGTTTTGCCGGACACATCGAGCGCCATTTCGCCGAAGAAGAGTTACATCTCGCCCAATCCGGCTACGAACAACTGACGGCGCACATTAAAGAACACGAAGACTTTCTCGAAAAAATCGCCGTCATCCGGCAAAACGCCGAGGCCCAAGACCTCAGTCATGAAACTCTCGATTTCCTCTATGACTGGATCGTCACGCATCTGGACATTGAAAACCGGGATTTGCGCTCATTGCATTCTTAGAGCATTTCCCATCTATTTTGGGTCAGCCCTTCCCCTGCCCCCACTGGTCCTGGCGCGCCCCTCTGATTTCGGCGTAGTAGGCCTGAATTTCAGCAAGGTCTTTTTCAAGGTCGCCGGAAGGCTCTATCACCCGGTCGATCCCCACCGTCTTTTTTCCGTAGTCGATATGGGCCAGCGCAATGGGAACCTTGGCCTCAAGCGCCATATAGTAAAAGCCGGTTTTCCATTTATCGACCCGGCTGCGCGTCCCTTCGGGAGTCACGGCGATCCAGAGCTTATCGTTTTGGGCGAATAGATCGGCGACCTGATGGACCAGATCGTTCTTCTTCGACCGATCCACCTCAATTCCGCCGAACCAGCGGAACATGCCGCCGAACGGCCAGCGGAAAAGCTGCATCTTACCGAGCCAGAAGGCCTTGATGCGGAACCACAGAACGAAAGAAACGCCAATGGGAAAATCCCAATTGCTGGTATGGGGCGCGACGACGATCACACACTTTTTGATCTCCGGCATCGGGCCGGATTTGCGCCAGCCGCGCAACCAGACGATTGGGACGCAAAGCAAGCGTAGAATCGATGTCACGAGCGGCGTATCGGAAACGGTGGTTCTCATCCGTTTTTCTTTTCCCTCTGGGTTTCTACCTTTTCCCTAGGACATATTTTTATCCCCGCGGCACAAGAAAGGGAAGAGGCCTTGTTTAGGGTCAGAACCCATTAATTAAACCGATTGGGACTCGCATCCAGCGTTAAGATGTTCCATATATGTCCTCCCCCTATCGAAGTGAGCGAAGCCCAATGAAGTCGATCAGCATCCGCGGCGCGCGGGAGCACAATCTCAAAAACGTTGATGTGGAAATTCCCCGCGACAGCCTGACGGTGATCACCGGACTTTCGGGCTCGGGCAAGTCGTCGCTGGCGTTCGACACCATCTACGCCGAAGGGCAGCGCCGCTACGTGGAGAGCTTGTCGGCCTATGCGCGCCAGTTCCTCGAACTGATGCAAAAACCCGACGTGGACGCCATCGAAGGCCTTTCGCCCGCCATTTCCATCGAGCAGAAAACCACCAGCCGCAATCCCCGCTCTACCGTCGGCACGGTCACTGAGATTTACGACTATATGCGTCTCCTCTGGGCCCGCGTCGGCGTGCCCCACTCGCCCGCCACCGGCCTGCCTATCGAGAGTCAGACGGTCAGCCAGATGGTCGACCGGGTGATGGCCATGGGCGAAGGCACGCGGCTCTATCTGCTGGCCCCCATCGTTCGGGGCCGCAAGGGCGAATACCGCAAGGAGTTCGAGTCTCTGTCAAAGCAGGGCTTCCAGCGGGTCAAGGTCGACGGCGAGCTTTACGAAATCGACGAAGTTCCGGCGCTCAACAAAAAAGTCAAACACGACATCGAGGTGGTCGTTGACCGTCTGGTCGTGCGCGACGACATCGCCTCGCGGCTGGCCGATAGTTTCGAGACCGCTCTCGAACTGGCCGACGGGCTGGCCTTTACCGAAAACGCCGACGACGGCGAACGCACGACCTTCTCGGCCAAATTCGCCTGCCCCGTTTCGGGCTTCACCATCGATGAGATCGAGCCGCGGCTGTTTTCGTTCAACAACCCGTTCGGCGCCTGCCCGTCCTGCGATGGGCTGGGGACCGAGATGTATTTCGACGCCGAACTGGTGGTGCCGGATGATCGCAAAAGCCTCAAGGACGGAGCCGTCGCCCCCTGGGCCAGCGCCACGGCGCATTATTACCGCCAGACACTGGAAAGCGTCGCGGCCCATTACGGCGGCGACATGACCACACCATTCGCCGACCTGCCCAAGGAAGCGCAAGAAGCCATCCTGTTCGGCTCGGGCGATGAGATCATCGTCATTAAATACGCCGACGGCAAACGAACCTATGAAGTAAAAAAGCCCTTTGAAGGCGTTGTGCCCAACCTGACCCGGCGTTTTCGGGAAACCGACAGTTCCTGGATCAGGGAGGAGCTGTCCAAGTTCCAGACCATTACCTCCTGCGAAGCCTGTGGTGGCCATCGACTGAAGAACGAAGCCTTGGCGGTCAAGATCGATGGACTCAACATCAGCGAGGTTACCGACCGCTCCATCGACCTGGCGGGCGACTGGTTCAGCGGGCTGGAAGAAAAGCTCACCGAAAAGCAGCAGGAAATCGCCCGGCGAATCTTGCGCGAAATCAACGAGCGGCTCGGCTTTTTGCGCAACGTCGGCCTGGAATACCTGACCCTGTCGCGCGCCTCGGGCACCCTTTCGGGCGGCGAAAGCCAGCGCATCCGATTAGCTTCGCAAATCGGCTCGGGGCTGACCGGGGTGCTCTACGTTCTGGACGAACCCTCCATCGGCCTCCACCAACGCGACAACAACCGGCTGCTCGCCACGTTAGAGCGGCTCCGCGACATCGGCAATACGGTACTGGTGGTCGAACACGACGAAGACGCCATCCGTTCGGCCGATTACCTGATCGACATGGGGCCGGGCGCGGGCATTCACGGCGGCGAAGTGGTCGCCGAAGGCACGCCCGAAGAGGTGATGGCCAAGCCTGAAAGCCTGACCGGGCAATACCTCACCGGCATGAAACAGGTGCCCATCCCTGAGGACCGCCGTAAGGGCAAGAAAGGCAAGAAGCTGACCGTCAAAGGGGCGCGGGTCAATAACCTACAAAACGTCACCGCCGAGGTGCCCCTCGGCACCTTTACCTGCGTCACCGGAGTTTCGGGCGGCGGCAAGTCGAGTCTAATCATCGAAACCCTCTACAAGGCGCTGGCCCGGCGTCTCAACAACGCACGTCTCCATGCGGGCGATCACGACCAAATTAAAGGCATCGAGTTCATCGACAAGATCGTCGATATCGACCAGAGCCCGATCGGACGCACACCGCGCTCCAACCCGGCCACCTATACCGGCGCCTTTACGCCAATCCGCGACTGGTTCTCCAACCTGCCGGAAGCCAAGGAGCGAGGCTACAAGCCGGGACGCTTCTCATTCAACGTCAAGGGCGGGCGCTGCGAGGCCTGCCAGGGCGACGGGGTGATCAAGATCGAGATGCATTTCCTGCCCGATGTGTATGTCCAGTGCGACGTTTGCAAGGGCAAACGCTACAACCGGGAAACCCTGGAAATTACCTTCCGCGGCAAATCCATCGCCGACGTGCTGGACATGACTGTTGAGGAAGGGGTCGAATTCTTCAAGGCGGTTCCGGCCATCCGCGACAAACTGGTGGCGCTCAATCGGGTCGGCCTTTCCTATATTCACCTGGGCCAACAGGCCACAACGCTCTCGGGCGGCGAGGCCCAACGGGTCAAATTGGCCAAGGAACTGTCAAAAAGAGCGACCGGCAAAACCCTCTATATTCTCGACGAACCGACTACCGGCCTTCACTTCGAGGATGTTCGCAAGCTGCTTGAGGTCCTGCACGCACTGGTCGAGACAGGCAATACGGTTTTGGTCATTGAGCATAATCTCGAAGTCATCAAGACCGCCGACTGGCTGATCGATATCGGCCCGGAAGGCGGCTACAAGGGCGGTCGCATCGTCGCCGCCGGAACACCCGAAGATGTAGCCAAGGTCAAGGAAAGCTATACCGGGCAATATCTCGCTCCCTATCTCAAGGCCCAACGGAAAAGCGCTTGAATGGTCTTTGCACCCATCCCATATGGGGTAGGTCGCAGACGACAGGGAGGTTACGACGATGGAACCGCCGACCTAGATTAGCTTCATAGAAATCATTTTCAAACATCGACCCGGTGTTGCATCGGGCACTCGGCTTTGTCGCCGCCTTCCCACCCTGTTAACGGCGGCAAACGAGAGCAAGAAAACCCCCGTCATGAAAGACTGGCGGGGGTTTGTTTTCAGCCCCCTAAAAAGCCCATAAAATTTTATCAATATTTGCCGTAAACTACTCTAAAATAAAAATATTTGACGTTCTTTGCCTTCGTTACTAAACATGAATCATGTGGGTGGTTAAAGTACTACACAAATACTACGAAAAATAGAAAGTCCACCCGGATAGCAAACAGAGTTTAAGCGGATTTTTTCAAACGCCGAGGATAGTCCGCAAACGATAAAGAAAGAGAATCGGTAATGACCGGGCGGGACGAAAAACTGAGGAAAAGGGAACTGGAAGAGCGGCTGCGTTTTATCGACCAGCAGTTTCTCTTAACCTCGTCGCTGATTTGTGATGCCGAAATGACCTATGATCATATTTGGGCGAATAGCCTCAACAATATGGCCGACCGGCTGACTGAAAGCCTGGGAACCTATATGGAAACCCACCCGGTCAATCTCAATATGATGGGTCGCTAGGATCAAGTCCTTTATATCGTTGTATTTTCAGCAATATAATAGCCTAACTCAATCCGTAAAATTTTAGTCATATTTCTGTCAAGCACTTGTAAAATCAAATTATTTGACGTATTTTTCGCGCCCTTCTAAACCTTAAAATGTGGAAAGTGGAAAGCGGCGTAAAAAAAGCCGTTCGTCTTCCACAAATATTTTCATACCAGTTTTTCGGCTACGAGGTGGCGTTGTCCGTAAGCTAAATAAAAGGCCCTTCCGTTATGGGGACCGACCGGGACAACGACATCCAGCGATGGGAAATGGAAGTACGGCTGCACCATGTTGACCGTCAGTTCTTCCTCGTTTCCTCTTTGATCTGCGATGCTGAAAGAACCTACGATCAAGACTGGGCCGACCGGATTAACGATATGGTCGGTCACCTGACCCAGAGCTTGGGCGAGTATATGGAAGAGAACCCGATTGATCTGGTTACCTTGCATACTCAAAGCCGCGCCTTTAACTAGGGTCAGGACCCATAAATTTGATCCATTCTGCGTCCTGCCGCCTTGCCCTCGGCTAAATAGAAGGAACAGAATTGCATCAGATTAATGGGTCCTGACCCTAAAGCATCAATCCTTAGTAAATACCGCACCGTAATGATAAGGCGGCAAATCGATAATCGGCTCTAAGATAAAGCCTGCAGCGACAACATCCCTGGCGACATCTTCAGGGTTGAGACGCATTTCGGTTTTTGGGCCCCGTGGTTGATCGAGCACCACCGTCTCTTCGCGCGGGCGCTTATACCAGTTGATCACCACAAAACGTCCCCCCCTCATGCAGAACCCTGGAAACTGACTCGGCTAGCGCCCGTTTATCAGGTACGCCATGGAAAGTATTCGCCATTAAAACCAAGTCGTAGGAAATCCCGGTCAAGACATCCACCTCGGCCGCATTGCCAATCATCCAGCGACAAACTTCAGGACAACCTTCGGCAGCCACCAACGCTTTTGCCCGGGCTTCCATCTCCGGGTCGATATCGACGCAAAGCACCTTCCCCGTTTTCCCGATAAGCCGACTCAATGGAGCCGTAAACCAACCGTCGCCACAACAGAGATCCGCGACCGTCAAGCCCTCTCCAACGCCAACCTTAGCCAGCACCGCTTCCGGATCGGGCCAAAGAACCGACCACCAGTCCCGGTTGGGCATGGATGTCATGGGAAAGAAAACGTCATTCATCAATTACCCCCTATACCGGCTATTTCATTTTAGTCACTGTATCATAGGAAACACCGGCTAAAAGAGTATGCGCGCCTTGTCATACACTCGAAATACCCCCATAAATCACCCATGAAAGCTTCATTTTTCGTCGCCTTCTTAATCGCTGCCGCCTTCACTGGCCCCGCCCTCGCCCAAGGCGAGCGGGCAAAGAGCGCGCCCGCTTCGGTGACGCTGCACTACGAAAACGACATGATCGGCGCGGAAACCGACAAGCATTACACCTCAGGCGTGAGCATTTCCGCCGTCGCCGATCCCGAGTGGGGTTGGGTCTACAAGAGCGCCAAACAGATCGGCAAATTCTTTCCCGAAGAATTCACCGGCAAGCACCCGGTGATGACCTATACCGCCGCCATCGGCCAAAACATCTACACCCCGGAGAATATTGGCGAAACCGAGGTCATCGACGGCGACCGCCCCTATGCGGGCTGGGCCTACGCCACGCTGGGCGCAATCGCCGACGACTGGGAAACCGACACCCTACATCAAGCCTCACTCGACATCGGCTTCGTCGGCCCATTCAGTCTGGCCCGCGAAACCCAGACTTTCGTTCATAAGGTGATCGATAGCCCCAAGCCCAAGGGCTGGGACCATCAGTTGAAAACCGAGTTGGGCATTCAGTTGAACTACGGCGTCTTGCGGCGCTATGGCACGGAGACGGGCCTACCGCTGTTCGATGAGGCCGACGTCATCCCCCACGCCAGCCTCGCACTGGGCAACGTCTTTACTTACGGCGCAGTGGGCGGCACGGTTCGCATCGGCACCGAGCTTGATGCCGACTACGGCCCGCCGCGTATTCGTCCCAGCCTACCCGGATCGGGACTGGTGCGCCGCACCGACGCCAAAAGCGTTTATCTGTTCGCCGGAGTTGAGGGCCGGGGGGTCGCGCGCAATATCTTTTTGGATGGCAACACCTTCACCAGTTCCTACAGCGTTAACCGTAAACCCTTCGTCACCGACGCCCAGGCCGGCATCGCCGCCACCTACGGAAAATTCCGCGCCTCGTTTACCTATATCTGGCGGAGCGAGGAGTTCGAGGGCCAGCGCGGCTCCGACCAATTCAGCGCTTTCAGTGTCTCTTATTTGTTTTAATGCCGCACGTCGCGCCCGCGAACGCGGGTGCCCACGACTTTCTTTTCGCCATAGCGCCCTTCAAGTCGTGGATACGCGGGCGTTTACCGTTTGTTCCAGCATTACATCTGTCCTATATAGGACTCCATGAGCGCACCCGTTTTGACCAATCCTGAAATTTTCGTGCCCGGCAAACGCCCTGCCGTGGAGCTCAAGACTCCGCTGAAACTGGTCAGCGGTTACGAGCCCGCGGGCGATCAGCCCAAGGCGATTAAGGATCTGGTGGCGGGAATTAAAGAGGAAGAGCGCAACCAGGTTCTGCTCGGCGTCACCGGCTCTGG
>CBDUMN010000038.1:0-30200 GCA_965368335.1 uncultured Rhodospirillales bacterium | reverse complement strand
CCTTGATTCTAGGAATCCTTTGTCTTGAAGGCAAGGGCTTTGCTCGTTCACACTTTTCACAGTTGATGCACACTAAATGTTGAATGCGATGCTGCACAGCAGGGCTGTGGCCGTGCTCTACCAGCTGGGCTAAGGCGGCGATTAACGTAGAATTCCTGACAAGAAGGTAAGGGGGGGTGGCAGGGGGGTAACTGGCTTTTCATATATCTGCATAGCCGCTTAAAAATTTCTCAGGGAAATTAGCGAGTTTTGACTCTAAAACGCTCCCATTATGAGGGGTGATACCTTGGTCATGTCGGGGTTCTTAAAGGGCTAATATTTCTTCTGGATAGCGGTCTTTCAAAGGAATCAACACATTGATTTTATTAGGGTCTGGAGAAAAAGCCTTAGAAAACCCCAGGCTGTAGAGGTTAATCTCAAAAAAATGAGAAATGGAGGGGGTGATGGAAGTCAAAGCAAATAGTAGGCCTGCGCCATCTAATCCAGAGGCGTCGGGAGATGATCGAGAATGGGATTATTCTAGCCCCCTGGACATTCATATTTGGTCAGATCACCCAGACGTAGAAGCTTTTGTTGAGCCTATCTACAAAGCTTATTTCCAGGGTCGCAAAGGGGATATTCGCAGGAAGCATCTGAAGGTTGTTCTTCTCAACCTCTATGTCCTCTGGGCGGAAGACCCAGATCGTTTGTTAGCCGTACCAAGAAGCAACAACGCCTATCAGGCAAGGTCGATTTACAACGAACTTGGTATATCCAGCCTTGTTGTAGAGGTCGTGGACATTCTCAAAGAAGTAGGCCTCGCTGAGGATAAGGATGGATTTTTTGATAGAAGGACAAAGAAGGGGCGCAGAAGCCGCCTTTGGCCTACCTCAAAATTGATTCAAATGTTTTCGGAAGCCCGTTTTTCTCTGTTGGATATTTATCCAGCTAGAGAGCGTGTGACTGTGATTTTGAGAAAGACGGAACCTGCTGAACTAGAAGGGGAAAAGGGAAGGTTCGAAAAGGTTGATTTGCCTTATGAGGCAAGTAGCAAGACGGAGGTAATGTCAGCGGTATTACTTGCATATAACCAACTCTTGCGCCGGACATTCATCGATATCCCAACACTAGAGAACCCAAGAATTGAGTTGGAAGCTGAAGCAGGGAAAAACTGGCTGACCATTTCTCTAAGAGACAAATTTGTACGGAGGGTGTTTAACCGAGGCTCCTGGGATTGTGGGGGACGATTTTATGGAGGATGGTGGCAGCGTTGCCCGAAGAAGTGGCGCTCTAAAATTTTTATAGATGATCATCCAACCAATGAGATTGATTTTTCTGGCCTTCACGTTGTCATGCTCTACGCCCAGCAAGGGATAAATTATTGGGAGGCGATTGGAGAGGACCCTTACTTCGTTGGGGAGTTTGATTTTCTTGATGAGGGAGTTGATGCCCGAAGCGTCGCTAAAGGGTTGATGCTAATGCTGTTAAACGCAAAAACGCCAACCAAGGCGTATAAGGCATTTCGAAGTGAGCAGCCAAGTCGTTCCCCCCTTAAATCTTTGAAAGACGATCAACTCGGGCAAATTCATCAAGCTCTTGCAGATCGCCATTCTCCAATTGCAGAGTTCTTTGGAAATGACGTTGGCATCTCCCTTATGAACAGAGATGGAAGGATAACGGAATTCATAATAAGGAAATTAACGGAGCGAGCGATACCAGTTTTAACAATGCACGATAGCTATATCGTACCTGCAGGCTGTGAGGATTTGCTCATTCAGACGATGGACGAAGCTTTCAAAGAAGAGATGGGTTTGCCTCTTCTGAATCCAGAGAAAGCAATGAAAGAAGTGTCCGAACGGGTTGAAGTTTTGGAAGGGATTTTACTTAGCTTTTATCCGTATGAGACGAAAGAAGATGCCCAATCTTTTATGGACCGTTGCTACCCAAACAAGACGAAAAGGTATCATAATAATCTCTCTCTCTTTAAATCCTATTTATCTAGAATACAGGAGGATACCGACAATAATCCTTAAGGAATCAATGTCGTATCATTACTGAGAAGTATTCGTTTTAGGTATCTAAATTGAAATAGCATGGCCTGTTTCCGTATCGATTAGAGAGATATCGGCCCCTCCAAGTTGTTTTACTAGGGCAAGAGATTTCAGTTCCTCCAAATCGTCACTGTAAAGAGCATAGGTTGATTCATGTGTGATCACTTCACCACGGAGTTGCTCTTCGCGGTAGATGGGATAGGTGAGCTTGAAACGACCGTTAGGGTATTCGCTACTTACGATTTCTTCTGTAGCGGCGTCACGTAACTCTTGTTCATGCTCACTTATCCAGTCGCGAACTATGTATTCAGCTGAGATTATCGTGGGTTGTTCGCCGAAACGCTGCTTGATGATAGCAAGGCCCTGGATAAAGGATGGCATTAGTAGGAAGGCCATCTTTTCGATTGGTGTGCCATTTTTCTGATAGGGCTTCAGGGTGCCCCATGAAACACCGGCCTCTAGGAGAGCAGAGCTGTAGAGCCGACGATCTATCTTGAGATAATCAGCTATTTCGTTGCTGTATTTGCGGCCAGTGAACAAACTGAAGAATCCAAACATGCTTAATCCTAGTTTTGGTCTTAGTGGCGAAAAAGGTCTGCTAGGCCTTGGGCAAAAGATCATTTGGGCTGCAAAATAGCAGTCTGAGTATGTGGGCCTGGGTTTTCGGGGAGAACAGAACGCAAATGATCTCTTGCCTCGGCAGGGAAGCCGTTAATCAAGGATGCTTGAGCTTTTCTGATTACATATTCGAGCTGAGTGAAGTCGTGTTGGAGCCTGCTCATACGCCGTGAGCCAATAAACCAACCAAATGCGAACATGCCAATATAGATTACAAAGTCCACTCTCTCCCCCTGTGTTAAGCCTGACACATCATCTGAATAAAAATTAGGGCATTCTCTCAGCCTTAAGGTGGCAATTTTCTTGCCCGGTAATGGTAGTTATCGGAAATCAAAATACATCATTTTGGTGTACACGCAAACTGTGTCTCATGGTGTGCCGGTCTATTTCCTTGTCCGGCGACACGAATGAGTCAGTCCATCAACTCACCTACCTACATAAGGTTCAGAGAGCTTCTCGTTCAGATCAGGAAGGATGCGGGACTGACTCAAGTTGAGTTGGCGGAAAAGCTGGGGCGACCTCAGCAGTTCGTCTCTCGATATGAGTTGGGAGAGCGTCGAATAGATGTTGGTGAGTTTCTTGAGATTGCCGAACACCTGGACATTGAGGCTGAAAATGTGATCAGGGATTTGCGGGAATGGAAGAGCCAAAATCACTAAACTAAAGCGGCGATCTTTGAAAATTTTTTCAGGCAAAAATTCTCTCTCACACCATCACAAAATTCTTCTTATCCAAAGGTCAAGAAGGGTTACCCATGCAACTCGGGCAAAAAAATGTCAATAACCTGCTCATTCTCTATGACAGACATTTGATCAGCAATTTTCAATGCATCACCAATTAGCTTTCGGTCATTGATTTCGGTTTCTTGTTTATGAGCTTCCAGTTTATCCCCGATCTTAATAGCGGTTTCTCTTGGAAGACCAAGCTCAATTAACCTGCGTGCATTTGGTCTTGAGGCCCCGAGTTCAATGAATCCCAGAACTGGGTTCTCTTTATCTTGCATTGTCGTCACTGGACGCAACAACTTTGGTAGCTCGTACATTACGTTGCTGCCAATATCGGCAAGCCTTTTATCAATAATCTTCCAATCAAGCGGTTCGATTCCCCAATCGATGATTTCCTTCAATGGCCTTTCTGAACCCCATTTTTTCGCATAGATAGCCAAAGTACGAACTCTTTTTTCATTGGCAGTACCCAGATGCTTTTGAAAATAGAATGGAGTGTGTGTTCGGAGGCTTTCGACTAGAGCCTCGATACTACGCTGAAACCCGCTAGCGTAGGGAGTTTTAGGTAACTCTGGGATTACGCCGCCTATTGCAAGTTCATAAATTTTGTTGAGTTCAATTGGGTCCCAGTAGGGCGATGCCAAAATTGTTTCTCGTGGTGCTTTGATGCTCTCTAGCGTCTTCGCGGTATTGCTATATTCGTTGTCTGTAAGATTAATACCTACTCGGCGCAGTCGTTTGAGAGCCTCTTCTCCATGTTTGAATATGGATTGCCTGATATAAACAACAATATCATTTGAGGGGGCTTCCTTTTCTGGTGGTTTACCAGAGTCAAGAAAGTCCCCGACAACTCTTCGGTTTTGTTCAAAACGACTGCCAAAACCTGTATCGACAGATTTTGAAGGGAAGCCGAAGCCAACCTCTTCCTCAGTGAATGAGCCTTCATCAATGACGATTGCCCTGCCAACGAAATCTTTAAGAAGACGTCCTGCTCGGCCCCTAAGATTTGCAAATTCATATGCAGTTAAGCTGGCATTTTCGCCATTGGCTCTTCTGCGAGTAAACAGGTGGGGGTTCATGGCAATGATATTTTTGGCGGGCAGGTTTACTCCTTGCATGAGGGTGGTTGTGCAGGTAAGTGCCCTGACATGAAGATTGCTAAACGCCTTTTCAACAGCCCATCGGACGTGAGGAGGCATTTTCCCATGGTGAAAGGCAATGCCAGAGTTAAGTGTTTGATTTAGGGCGTATTCAGGGTGAATTGTTTCTGCCGAATAGTCAGCCAGTTCTGAAGTTTTGCCTGTGCATTCCATTGAAATATTTTCGGCAAGCTGGATTGCAGTTTTAGTGGCTTGGTCTGAGGTGGGAGAAAAAACCAGTGTTCCCCCATCCTGGCTAAGATTTTTGACAATCGTGCTGATTACATCCTGCACATCTAGAGTATATGTCCTTTTCCCGAGTGCTTTTTGGAGATCAAAGCCCTGCGGATTGATGCTTTTACTAAGTGGGGAAGGAAAAATCGGTGTGTACTGTTTAATTGCTGTTTTCCCTGCCACTTTAGCAAAGGAATATGTGATGTTTACGACGGGTGGAAGGTCTGCTGTGATTGAGGTTGTTGGGCCGTTAAAGAGATTGGAGGTCAACTGTGTGATGTTTTCGATTCTAGGGCCACTAATAACGACTCTTTCTGGGCTTCGCGTTGTTTCAAACTCTTGAATTACGTCATAAAGAATTTTTGAACGCTCGTCGTTTTCGTTGGCTACCCTCTCAATGTTTTGAATTTCATCGACCACCAGAATTCTAGGAGCTAAAAGCGCTTTCGGTTGGTTGAGAGCCGCTAAAGCTCTTTCCTGCGTTAGAACGAACACTTTACTTGTAGTAGACTGTACTATTGGGGCAAAGCTCTGCAAGACTTCAATGCTATTGAGCCCAGCCAGACTTGCTGCCAATTTAAGGTCCCTGGAGACCTGTTGTATTAAGCTTATAGTGGGAACGACAAATACTGCAGTGCCAGGATTTGATTGCAGCAGGTCAATGGTTTTATGGACAAGAACAAATGACTTACCTGCTGATGTCGGTGCTGAAATGCCGAGTCGAGCCGAGCTATCTATTGATTCCCAGACCCTATTCTGGAAATCGGAAAGTTCAATTCTTTTATTATTTCCTATTTGGACTTCATGTAGAAATGATCTGGCAGTCACGGCCATTTCAATTCCCAGGCTTCCCAGGGGTAGCAGCCTATTTCCAGAAGCCTTGTAGTCTTCATCAACCATTGGCATAGCGGGCTCTAGGCCAAGGCGGCTCAATAAATTAACCATGAAAGCGGGTGCCGCATTCCAAGAGCTTTTACGATACTCCCAAAGCAGCCCGCAAATCATGAGGCATCTTAATCTAGATTGATCATCTGGTTTTACTGATAACCGTTCAGCAAAATTGAGAAGCGCGGTGGCTTTGGTGTCGCTAAATGCAAGTGGTGGTTCATGGCCACTTATCAAGCTTGCCAAAGAATCAAGATCGTGACGAAGTAGCTCTTTAAGCAGCTTCTCCTGGGTTTCAGTTTCCATGACCCATCGCCTCTTCAAATTCCTCTATCAGCCTGTTTAAGTTACTGACTGAGAACAGAATGTAATTTAGCCTCGGGAGAAGGTTTTGTGGGACTCGAGCGAAAACGGGATGGCTACTTGCTTCTTTGGCTTCGTCCCTTATGCTTTCGATAATAGATTCTAAAATTTCCCTTTCATTTTTCCCACCAGGAGAGTTTTTGCAGTTATAGGTAGCTATGCAAACTAGCTCGACGGTTATATTTTTTTGGCTGCCTTCAATATAAGCTGTTGCGATGCCTTCAAGTTCGGGCGGGAGAAAGTCTTCGTAGGTATAGAGGTACAGTTCATTCCGATGCTCTTGGTAGTGCTTCACGATATCGTCTACTGATTCGACGATTGCCCCTTTAAAGCTATCGGTTCTTCTATGGATTGTTTTGGCCTCTCCTAGATAAAGCGTAAACTCCCCTTGGTCATTTTTCCTTATATGAATTGCATCAGCGCCATTCCTTTCAAGGCGGGGATTGGTGGTAATGGGCATCTTTCTCAAAAGAGGAACAGCCCGAAAATAGTGCTGCAAGAAATTTGACAAAAGCAGCTCCGATAACTGCCCTCGCATATTTCCAGGCCTGAACTTTTCTTTGGCTCTGTCAGCAATTATCTCCCATGCGCCTGCCTCGTCCCGCCCCTGGTCTCTAAATTTCTGTAACAATTCCTGCTGCTTGTTCACGGAATAAACAAATGCGGTAGCCGAACTTTTTAGTTCCCGAATAAACTCTGGGCGCATTTCGATCAGGTCGGAGTAACTTATGCATGTTCCAATATGATCCTTTGTAGGTGGGAGGCTGAAGCTTTCCCGAACCACATGCATCGTACGCATTAGGGCATCTACTTTGGTGAGCAGGCTGTCAAAATCAATGGTTGTGCCGTCTGGCATTAAGAAATCCGCTAATATAAATATTTCAGCTTATTAACAGTAGTCATTTTGCAACTTTGGCGTCAATAAAGACCTTGTGATCTTTGCGGAAACTTAGTTGGCTCACTCCTGATCTAGAGTCCCGTCCGCATCCTTTGAATACAAACTTCTGTGTTGTTAGATGCTCACTGCCATGATCTGCAAAATGCAAAGTATTTCATGTAGGTTTTTCAAGATTTATAATGAAACTGACGCGTAATTAGACGCAAAGGGGATGACGGTGCCTAAAGTTGAAAGCAATAAGTGGGTTCTGCCGGCTTCAATTCCGTTTGAAAGCTTAACGCGGAAGGACCTTGAAGAGTGTGTTTACTGGTTGCTTGATGCTATGGGAGCCAAGGACCTCGAATGGCGTATCGGTGGAACTGGCGATGGGGCGGCTGATCAAGGGAGGGATTTGGAAGGGCGATTCTATGTACCTAGTGCTGATGGAGAAATGGAGTCTCAAAAATGGTGGACTGAGTGCAAGGGAAGGTCTGGCACTCTTGAGGCTGATGCCGTTAAATCTGCTGCCAATAATGCTCTTGCGATTGAGGACTTAGATTTTCTTGTGATTGCTACGAATACAACCTTTTCAAACCCAACTCGTGACTGGATTAAAGAGTGGCAGAAAAAGCACCCTCGTCCAAAAGTAAGGCTTTGGGATTACTCAACCCTTGAACGCCTGCTGAGCCAGCATCCAGTAGTGGTTCTAAGGCTTTTTTCACAAGCACTGAGTCTGGAAGGGCAGTTGAAGGCTGTTGAGAGCAGATTTTGGAACAAGTTAGAATACTCTTCTCCCAAAGTGCTCTCGCAAATTTGGGCGGGTAGGGCGCGTCTTGAGTTTGGCCCGATGGAGACCATTGCGTTGGTAGCAAATGAACTTGCCCATGGTGACATTGGTCAGCGACCTTGGGCTGCTTATCTTAATCCAGACCAGCAAAGGAGTACTCTTGTTCTTGCGATTGCCAATATCCCCTACTTGGTTATGAGGAGTGAAGTGGCTGGCGAGGTGGAAGCCCCAGTTGTCCGCACTATGGCATATTTGGTGTTAGCATCTCTTGGAAAAATTCCGGCAAAGGAGTTGGCTGATTTGATCATGCAATCCATAAGTTACGGTGAGAAAGAGCCGTTTCCAGAGAGTGTTCAAGACCTTCTGTTAACCCCCATTTTTGATCAGTTGGGTGCTGAGTTACAGGACGTATGTAGCAATGATTGCCAGCGTATTTTGTCACTAGACAGAATTGCTCTGACTGAGAGTGGCGATGAAGTTGATACATATTGGGACAGGCTTGAACCTTCAGGTCGGGGTGATGATGAAGATAAGCGGCATATACACAT
The DNA here is from genome assembly GCA_965368335.1 of uncultured Rhodospirillales bacterium. Lineage (GTDB taxonomy): Bacteria > Pseudomonadota > Alphaproteobacteria > Rhodospirillales > JAPHRK01 > CBDUMN01. The sequence continues at coordinate 21,994 of CBDUMN010000038.1, read as the reverse complement.
TGAGCAATTTAAAGCCCCCTGCAAAGTTGGTTTTAAGTTAGATGATAAAAACTCCTGCCCTTTGTTTGAACTAGAAGCGAGTCTGGATACTGTTAAAGAGTTGCTTGCCGTTTTCGAGAAGGTCGTTGATTTTCGCCGAAATGAGGCTATTGCCAATAAGGATTCTTAGCAGGTCAATCCAGCAGCCCAACCACATCCTGTACATTCAGGTGCGTATACCGCTGGACACTCCTAGTATCCCTGTGGCCGCTGACCATCATGATTTGAGCCTGATTGAAGCCTTTCCTAGCGACAATGGTGATGCGTGTGTGCCGAAGTTGATGGAGACAGATATCATTGGATAGGCCAGCTCTTTTTCTTGCCCTTCTAAAGGCCGTAGAGACGCTGTGAGGGGCTATCGGGAATAGCTTGGAGTTCTCTCCCTTGCATTGGGCTGCTTGGCTTCTGAGAATCTCTACGGCCCTTGTAGTGAGGGGGACAGGGCGATCACCTGTTTTGCCATCGATTACGGTTAAATAACGCTCCCCTAGGTTCAAAACCTTTGGGGTTAGATTGATGATTTCGCCACGCCTCATTGCCGTCTCATAGGCCAACTCAATGAAGGTCGCCATGATGGGGGGAAGCTCAGCCATAAGGGCTTCCAGTTCATGACGCTCAACAATCCTGCTCCTTGGTTTGCCAATGGGAGGGATAGCCACACCATCGACGGGATTACGAAGGTCGAGGAAGTACTCTCTGTTGCCGAATTTGTAGATACGGCCAATGAGTTGAATGTCTTTCCGGCAGGTGGCATTGGCGACCCGCTCAAGCCGATACATACGATAGCGATTGATATCCCTTTGGGTGATCTGATCCAACTCCATGGGTATTCTAAGGTGCTTCAGTTCACGAATGACCCTGGCGAGATGCCCGACTGTTTCCTCTTGAGTCTTTCTCCCCTTGAGCCCGATACGACAAAACTGTTCACCTAATTCTTCAAGAGTATATGAGTAGCCCTTGGGCGTTTGTTGGTAGACCGTCCGTTCACGATTTTCTTTGCCGACCTTGCCTGTTTTAAGGTCTGCCCAGTGCTTGGCTTCTGCTTTGGTTTTAAAGGTTGCGGAGATTGATGGATGGCCTGTAAGCCTTATCTGAACTTGAATGTTGCCACTTGGTAATGTTCTGTAAGTAGCCATGAGAAGCCCTAACATCGCTGTCAGGGAAAGAGCTTCCACGGTGGAATTCGTAATGCGAGGGTCGGGTGTTCAAGTCACCCAGGCGGCACCATTTTCTTTCTTAAAATCTCAGTTTTTGCCTAGGCAGTTCCTGATCTCCTCGGCGATGTTGTTGAAATTGCCGATCCGCCAGCCAGCCTCCGTTTGAATCATATCGAAGCGAAGGCTCGCCGGGGCGAAAATTTCGGATATTTCGGCTTTGTCCAGACAAAGCAGGCAGGGCAGGACCTCGGTTCGGTCGGCTTCCTCATAGGTGGCTGGGGGCTTGGGATAAAGCCGTCTTTGTTCTTACCCGGTTCATTTTCGGCACCCTCTCCCTTTCAGATTCAAGACATCGTATCTTACCGCTGGATTTTTTGCGATTCGGCTGATTTAGTTTTTGTGGCTGCATTTTTAAGAGGACCACTTTCCATGTCTATGCGTTCACGTTTTGTGGGGATGGCTGCCTTAGCCGTTCTGAGCGCCGTTCCGTTTGCCGCTTGGGCAGAAGAAGATACTCGAGAAGCGATTGTGTTGCCCGATCAGGTGAAGGAACAGTTCCGCGCCGAGATGCGTGAGGATATGGCGCGGCTTGATGAAATTATCGCCGCCCTGGCCGAAGGGGCGTTTGGCGAAGCGGCCGATGTCGCCGATATCAATCTGACTCTGGGCCATAAGATGTGGCGGCGGATGGCGGCCGAAGGGGCGACCATGAAAGAGATCGTTGCGGCCCGGGAAGAAATGCGTCAGCAGGGCATGTTGGGAAAGGGGCTGCATGGTATCGGCCGGTTCATGCCCGAGCATTTTAGGGCCATGGGCGTGACCATGCATGAAGCCGCCGAAGAGTTCGCCACGAACGCACGGAAGGCTGCAAAGCCACCGACGGCTGAGGACTATGCGCGGGTGTTGGAAAACCTCCAGGCGATGACCGGTGTCTGTCGGGCATGCCATGAAACGTTTCGCGTTCCCTGAGCCCGATTTTCCACAATCGGCATCGTTTCGACCACAAACTAAAACGCGCCTTTAGAGAGCTGAGGCGTCACCCCCTCTTTGAATAGGAAAATATGCTGGACGCCTGTTGAATTCCATTCGGTCGTCAATGGGTGCGAGCGAGCGATTCATAAAAGTTTGGCCGAAGCAAAGTTCGATGGTGGCTAAGGCCGGATGAAGCTGAATCTGCATAAGGAGTTGCGCTAAGAGTCAAAAGAGTGATTTTGCCTGTAATATTCGGCGCTTTAGGAAATTAACAGGCCGCAGGAGCGCTCTTTGAGGGTGCGCCGCAACCCTGATTTTTTCTGTATCGGCATCGTGGCTGCGAGTGCAGTTGAATCTGTATATTCTGGCGCATTGATCAAATTATATCGATTTATCAATTGATTATGAGTTTTTGACGGATTGTTTGTTTGGCGGCGGAGAGCCGTTTTTTGGGTCATTAGCCGATATGTGGTGATATGGCATGGCGTACTCCGTCGTTTCCCTGGCCTGCCTGACTACGGATGTAGGCGCAGGGACCGAATCGGGTTGGAGGTATTCCCGATTCGCCAACCGGTTTCGGATTTTTTTATCCAAACGACCCTTCTGCAACCAAGAAAAAGCATAAATTTTTTTCTTCTTTCACTTGTTAACCTCTTTATTGACTAATGGTTAACAAGAATTCTCAAGGTCTTTTCTTATGGGTGTTTGGTGGGGCCGAAAAGGTTAACAAAAGACAGTCTTTTGCCCTAAACATCAAACAAAACAAGCTCTTTTGGTATCCTGCGGCTACTTTCGTAGTTGACCGTTAACCTTCTTTGGCTAGTCTTTGGGTGGGGAAGGTATAGTGCTCGTTAGAAAAACGACCCGCTATCCCTAGTATTTGTTTAACCTCTTGTTAAATTTTCCAAAGCGGAACGCTTTGACCTGGGAATACGAGACGGTTTACTTGGGACATGACTGATAAAAAGATGGTAAAACATTCCTATACGGTACCCTGCTCTAGCGCCTTCCGCGATGCCGTTAATGCGCTGGCCGAACAGCGGGGCGTCAACGTGGCCGACCTGGCGCGCTCCATCCTGCTTGTGGTGCCGGGCGATGTGGTGGATGCCTTTGAGGACCCCGGCGAACCCGACCCCGACGACCGCGAAGATGTCGCCATTAAATCGGGGCCGTCGGAAGGCCGACCCTGGCGACGCAAGCCGCGTATTCAGGTGCGCCTCACCCCCGGTTACGATGTGACAATGATCCGCAAGGCGCTCAATCTGGCATTGGCCGTCGAGCATGGCGTGATCAACCTCGATGTCCACGGTCTTTCCGGTTTGGCAAAGGCCGAGGAGGGGCGGACGGAGGAGGAGAAGGCGATGCCCGAACCGACCCACCCGCCCCATGTGGATACGGAGCCCATCGAGCGACACCATGCCTTGATCAAGGAGCGCGATGAGGAAGTCGAGCGCCTTCGCACCATGGTATCGGTCCTCTCGTTCGAGCCGCTGCCCAATGGGGTGAGTTCGCGTGCCGAGGCCTTGCATGTTTTGGGCTTTCCGCCCAACGCTTCGCCGGATCGTTCATCGGTCAAGGGCCGTTTTAGAATGCTGGCGACCATCCATCATCCCGACGGGGCTTATGGCAGCCACGAAAGGATGAGCCAGTTGAATGCGGCGATGGATTATCTAAGATAAGATCAGAAACAAAAAACCCCGGCCAAGCGGCCGGGGCTTTTTAATGTCGTAGAGAAGCGCGCCGAAGAGAGGCGCTTTTTTGTCAGTAGCCGACTTCCCCTTGGGCGGTCACCTCGGTATTGCTGATTTTGCCGTGGAACTTGCCGTCCATTTCGCGGAAATGAACTTCGAACCAGTCGGCAACTTCCTTTTCCAGCCGTTCCATATATTCGTAGCTGCCGTCGTTATGGACCCGGTCCATGATGTCGAGAATTTCATCGAGCAGCCGGTTGTGGTCGCGGGAGTGGGCGGCGTAATCTTCGTAGTGCTGATCCCGCATGACCTTTTCTTCCAGTGCGAAATGGGAAGAAATCTGGCCGTGCATTTCGCCAAGAATTTCTTCGACCTTTTCTTTTTCGCCGCTGTTTCCCAGGGTGCTGTGTAAATCGTTGATCAGGCCGATCAGTTCTTCGTGTTCGTGATCTACCGAATCGTGACCGGTGCGGTAGCTGTCTTTGAATTCGAGAAAGGCCATGGGACGTCCTCTATTGCCGAGCTTGGTTTTCTTAAAAAACGTGGCACACTTTAGAAACATGAAATAGTGCCATCCTTGATGGCGGTCAACGCCGGACTGGAGGAAATCCGATCTTTCCTGTTAGGCTGCCGGTAAATAAGAGGGGAGGAAAACATGGTTGCGAAGCCGAAAATTCTAGTCACCAGACGGTACCCTCGGGCGGTACAGGACCGCATCCGGCGGGATTACGATGCGGTGCTTAATGAAGCGGACGAGACCTACGATGCTGATCGGCTGATCGAGTTGGCGCATGGCATGGATGGCTTGATGCCGACCCTGACCAATAGGCTCGACCGGGCGGTTATCGAGCGGCTGCCCGAAACCGTCAAGATCCTCTCGACCTATTCGGTCGGCTATGAGCATATCGATCTCGACGCGGCGAAAGAACGCGGTATCGTGGTGACCAATACGCCCGATGTATTAACCGACGCCACCGCCGATATCGCCCTGCTGCTGATGTTGGGTGCGGCCCGGCGCGGAGCGGAGGGAGACCGCCTGTGCCGGGAGGGCGGTTGGGTCGGCTGGACGCCAAATTTCATGGTCGGTATCGAGGTTACGGGCAAGCGGCTCGGTATCTATGGCATGGGCCGCATTGGGCAGGCCATCGCCAAGCGGGCCCGCGGGTTCGATATGGAAATCCATTATCACAAGCGCCACCGTCTCACCCCGGAAGAAGAACGGGGCGCGGTCTATCATAAAACTCCGGAAAGCCTTTTAGCCGTGTCGGACTTTTTGTCGCTTAACTGCGCCCATACGCCCGAGACCCATCATTTCCTAAATGCCGAGCGGATCGCCCAATTGCCTGAAAACCCGGTTGTCATTAATACGGCGCGCGGCTCCATCGTTGATGACGACTCATTGATCGCTGCCTTGAGAACGGGCCGGGTCGCCGCGGCGGGCCTGGATGTTTTCGAAAACGAACCGAATTTCGATCCCCGTTACAAGGACTTGCCCAATACCTTTCTGTTACCCCATCTCGGTAGCGCAACGGTGGAAACCCGCGACGCTATGGGATTTCGAGCGCTCGATAACCTCGATGCTTTTTTCCGGGGTGAAGAACCCAGAGATCGGCTGGTTTGAGAAATTGGTTGGTCAAAATCCGTCCGCCCGATAAGGTGTTATATGGATTGCAATCAAGATATCCTGCCCGCATATAGAGAATGCGGACTTCAATCGAATTAAAAAAATGACAGACAAAAAATCTGAAATACCTTTATTGAAACAAGACCCTGACGGCAGATCGGTTCCTGCTGTGGCGAAGCTTGCTCACGAGGTCAAAAACCCGCTCAATGCGATTATCGGCTATACCCAGATGATCCAGGCGGCGGATGGACAAACTGTCGATCTAGAGCAGGTGAAAGCCTGGGCTGAAGTGATCCATAAGGGAGCGGTCGGTCTGGTGAAAACCTGTGAACGGGTGCTTGATGAAGAAACCAACGCCGGTATCATCGTCAAGAAAGAGGATATCGACTTCCGCGATTTCGGTCGGTCAATCGTCACTCTGTTTCAAAGCCAGGCGAAAAGCAAAGGCGTGACGCTGTCTCTTAAAGTAAGCGACAAATTTCCCATTCTCCATACCGACCCGGTTTTGCTGGCCGAGATGCTCAACAACTTGATCAAAAACGCCATCAAGTTTACTCCGGCAGGAGGGCGGGTCGAAGTATTGGGCGAGGTGGATGAAAAGCAAGATGCTCTTATTCTGGTGGTTCAGGATACGGGCAAGGGCATTCCCATGGATGTGCTTTTTGCGCTCAGGCGGGGTGAACGGGTTGCCCCTTCGACTGATCGGGCGGTTCCCAAGGGCTGGGGCCTGGGCTTGCGAATTACTATGGAAAACGCGCGGAGAATTGGCTGCGAGTTTGATCTGCACAGCCCGGAAAATAAAGGAACCATCGCCTATATGCGGTTTTTTAGAAAACTTTCCCCGTCATAAAAAAGGCCCCGGTAAAACCAGGGCCTTTCCTTAAAAACGATCTCTTCTGTCTTGCGTTTACTCGCGGTTTCCGAGGAACTGGAGCAGGAAGAGGAAGATGTTGATGAAGTCGAGATAGAGCGACAGAGCGCCCATCACGGCTTTCTTGCCGGCAGTTTCGGAATCGTCGCCTGCGTAATAGATCGCCTTGATCCGCTGCGTATCGTAAGCGGTCAGACCGGCGAAGATCAGCACACCGATGGCCGAAATAGTGAAATGCAGGGCCGAGCTTTCCAGGAAAATATTGACCAGGCCGGCGATGATGATGCCGAACAGACCCATGATCAGGAAGCTGCCCATGCCCGAGAGGTCTTTCTTCGTGGTGTAGCCCCAAAGGCTTAAGCCTGCGAAAGAAGCCGCCGAGATGAAGAAGACTCGAGCGATGCTTTCACCGGTATAGACCACGAAAATCGATGCAATCGACGCGCCGACCAGGGCGGCGTAGACCCAGAACAACATCTGAGCCGTGCTCGCCTTGATGTGGTTGATCCGGGCGCTTAGGAAAAGGACGAAGCCGATGGGAGCCAGGGCGACAACCCAAAACAGCGGGGTGCCGAAAATGGCCTGCATCAGGGTTTCGGAGCTCGCCACACCGGCGGCCACCGCGCCGGTCAGCGCAACACCCGAAGCCATGTAGTTGTAGACGCGCATCATATATTTGCGCAGGCCCACATCCATATGGGCAGCCTGGGCATGAGTGGTGTCCATCATGCGGGGATCTTGGCCGAAAGCCATGGTTTTCAGGTCCTTCTGATAGTGAACGGTTAAAACTCTTGCCTGCTAATATGTCACGGCCCGCCAAAAAGGCAAGATGAACCGGTCCAGATCACGGCGGTTTTATCAAACGGGTAAATTGTGGCGGAATCTAGGCTGCCAGATGCTCTAGAGTTTAATTTTTGCCCATTTTCCCTGTTTCCAGAGGATAGCGAACACGGCGGACTGCAAAATCCGGTATCCGGCGTTGGCGACCCAGACCCAGAGAAGCCCGAGGCCGAGATAAGGCCCCAGAAGCCAGGCCAGCGGCAGTCCGATCAGCCATTGGGCGCCGACCGAAACGCTCATTACCGCTCTGGCCGCACCCGCGCCGAGCAAGGCATTGAGCAAGACCAGACCCAAGGCTTCAAAAATCATTGAAGCCCCGGCCAGTTGCAAGGGTAGGCGGGCCAGATCCATAACGTGAGAGTCGTGGATGAACCCGGCCAGCACCCAGTCGGGAACGAGAATGGCGGGCAAACCGACGAGGCCGAGGGCGACCATACCGACCTTGGTGACGTCCCATCCCCAGCGCGCCGCATCGTCGGGTTGGCCCTTGCCAAGCGATTCTCCGACCAGGGTCAGTGCGGCTAAACCTAATCCCATGCCGGGCAGAATGGCGACCAGGATGAGCGTGATGATGACGTGGGAGGCCGCCAGTTCGTCAGTGCCGACTTGGCCGACGATCCAGAAAAAGGCGGTGAAACCGGTAGCGAAGAGGAACTGCTGAACCGCACTGGGCAGGGCGAGGCGGAGCATGGTCGCCATGGTGTCTTTGCTGGGTATGCGCGACATGAAGCCCCTGGCGCGGGCGTGGCGCAGAGCGAAAACCGTATAGATGACCGTGCCGAGATAGAGCGAGAGGCTGGTCCCCAGTCCGGCTCCTTCAGCGCCCAGTTGGGGGAGCCCGAAGTTTCCGAAAATCAGCCCATAATTGAGCACGACGTTGGCCAAGTGCATGATCAGCAGGGTCTTTAAGTAGAGCCCGGCCAGACTGACTCCGGTGAAATAGCCGCGAAAAGAGAAGTTCATTCCCACGGCGACCATGCCCAATAGGCGGGCTTCGAAATAAGGCACCCCTTCTGCGATGACCGCCGGATCGCTATTGATCAGCGGATAGAGGCTTGGGGCAAAGGCGATTAAAACAAAACTCAGCGGCAATCCGAGAACGAGGGCGAGAAACAGCCCGCCGTTCAAAGGAATGGCCATTTCGTCCTCGCGGCCTTCGCCTTTGCGGCGTGAGGCCATGGCCTGGACTGAAGAGGAAAGGCCGATAATTGCGGCAATCGCCATGTAGTTGGCGAAACTACCGACCCCCACGGCGGCCAATGCGGTTGGGCCCAAGACCCCGACCATGGCCGTATCGACCAGATTGAGCACGTTCTGGCTCAGCATACCGCCGATGATCGGGAGGGAGAGCGCCGCGATGCGGGCGAGGCGTTCCCGGGTAACCATTTATTCGTTCCGTAAGAGGGGCGCCGATTTACGGCCCAAGGCCCGCCAAGTTCCGATAAACCCGCCGCCCAGCGTGATCGCCAAACAGAAGAAAACGGTCAGGGCGGTAATTTCCGGTAGATTGACCCAGGGGCTGCGCATGAGGAAAACGATGACCGCCCAGGCCGTCGCCGTGCCGATGATGGCAGAGAGCAAGCCGGTGGTCAGCCCGAGCAAGCCGTATTCGATCATATAGGCTTTCAAGATGGCGCTGCGTCTTGCGCCTAAAACCTTAAAGACTACGGCGTCGTAAACCTGTCGTCGGTGACCGGCGGCGATGGCCCCGGCCAGCACCAATGCGCCGACGGCGAGGGTCAAAAGAGAGCTGGCCCGCACACCGGTGCCGATTCCGGCAATCAGGTCGTGAACCGATTGCAAGGCCTCACGCACCCGAATGACCGAGACGTTGGAGAAGCTGCGGGTCACGGCTTGTTCGATGGCGTCTTCATTTGTCGCATCGGCATGGATGGCGGCAAGGTGGCTATGCGGCGCGCCCTCCAGGGTGCCCGGTGCGAAAATAATGGCGAAGTCGAAGCGCAGTGTCCGCCAGTCGATGGCGCGCAGCGAGGCGATTTCGGCAGTAACGTCGCGGCCCAGCACGTTGAGGGTCAGGGTGTCGCCGAGCCCAACGCCGAACCCTTTAGCGAGCCCGGCATCGAGTGAAATTTTAGGAGGACCGCTATAATTTGTCGGCCACCATTGCCCGGAAACCATTTCGGTGCCTTCGGGCATTTCGGCGGCATAGGTCAGCGCCCGGTCGCCGCGCACGGCCCATTGGGATTCCGGCGCGACGGTCGCCTGCTCTATGGGGGTGCCTTTGATGGCGACGATTCGGCCGCGTAACGACGCCACCCGTTTATATTCGCCCCCTTGCGCAACGGCGGCGACCGCCTTATCGAACTGTTGGGCCTGATGGTTCTGAATGTCGACAAAGAAAAACGCCGGAGCCTGCTCGGGTAGAGTTTCGGCGATTTGGTGGCGCAGATTGCCATCAATCAGAGCGATCGCTATCAGAACCGAGAGCCCGAGGCCAAGGGACAGCATGACGCCGGATGTGCGGTTGCCGGGCCGGTGAATATTGGCCACTCCCAAACGCCATTCGGCGGGTAAGCGACTGTTTTTCAAGCGTTTTGCGAATGTCGTCGCCCCTTTCGCCCCAAGCTTTAGGAGCACCATGGCAAGCATCGTTCCGCCAACGAACCAAAGAGCGAAATAGCGGTCGAGGGCGGTTGCCAGGGTCAGGCCCGCCAGACCGGTGAAAAACAAGCCGACGATGGCGAGAGAGCGGGGCGAGCGCCAGAGCGACACCTCGACGATTCGGTCTCGAAACAGCTGCGAGGCAGGGATCGAGCGGCCTTTTAAAAGCGGCCAGAGGGCGAAGGAAATGGTGGTCAGAACCCCAAAAACGGCGGCGAGTAAAAGGGTTGCGGGGTAAAGTGCGGGTTCGGGCGCGGCGGGCAGAAGCCCGGCCATCAGATGTGCGCCGACGTAGGGCAATGCGCCGCCGAGTAGCAGTCCGATAACGATCCCGATCAAGCCAAGGCCGAGAATCTGCAAAAGATAGGCGGAGAAAATCAGGCGAGACGGCGCACCCAGGCATTTCAGCGTGGCGATGGTCGCGGTCTTGCGTTCGAGATAGCTTTCCACCGCATTGCCGATGCCGATCCCACCGATCAGCAGAGCGGTCAGGCCGACGAAGGAAAGAAACAGGGTCATGCGGTCGACGAACCGCTGGACGCGAGGGGCCGCATCGGTAGTGTCGCGTAGCCGCCACCCGGCCTGGGGATGGGCGATGTTCAGGCGATCCTTGAACGCCGTGGCGTTGTCGCCGGGTTTGAGCAATACGCGATAGTGATGGTGAAGCTGGCTGCCCGGTTGTATGAGCCCTGTGGCCTTTAGATGGTCGAGGCCGATCATCAGGCGCGGCCCGAAACTGAGCACATTGGCGACCCGATCCGGCTCTTTGACGATCACCGCGCGGAGTTGAAAGGTCTGGTTGCCGACCTGCACCTTGTCGCCGAGCTGTAGGTTCAGCCGGGGTAGCAGATTTCCATCGGCGACCGCACCGGGAAGGCCGTCTGTCGATGCCAGCGCATCTTTTAAGGCGATGGGCGGGTCGAGGCGCATTTCACCGACCAGGGGATAGGCGTCATCGACCGCTTTTAACTCGGTGAGGCGGAAACGGTCGCCGCCATCGTTGGCCATGGCGCGCATATCGACGGTTTCCGACAGGGTAGCGGCATTGGCTTTAAGCGTCGCCAATTGGGGGGCGGTCGCCGGACGCTGGACCAGCCGGATGTCGAGGTCGCCGCCCAACAGCGCCATGCCGTCGCGCAACAACCCCTGACGGATGGATTCGGATGTGGAGCCGACGGCGGCGATGGCCATGACGCCCAAGGTCAGGCAAGCCAGCATGATGCGGAAACCTTTAAGGCCTGACCGAAACTCCCGCCGGGCGAGGGTCAGCGCAAGAGCGAGTTTGTTCATTCGGCCGCCTTGTTTTCAGCCCCATCGGAGATCTTGCCGTCCTGCACATGGACGATGCGGCCGCAGCGTTCGGCGAGCAGCGGGTCGTGAGTGATCAGCAAAAGTGTGGTCCCGGCGCGTTCCTTGAGGTCGAACAGCAGGTCCATGACCTTCTGGCCGGTCGCCCCGTCGAGGTTGCCTGTCGGTTCGTCGGCGAGAAGAAGCGTGGGTTCCGGGGCAAAGGCGCGGGCGAGCGCCACGCGCTGTTGCTCGCCGCCTGAAAGCTGACCCGGATAGTGGCTTAAACGATGCCCGAGGCCGACGGCTTCCAATTGCTCGCGGGCCTTGTCGAAGGCTTGCGGATCGCCGGCGAATTCGAGAGGCACGGCGACGTTTTCAAGGGCCGTCATGGTCGGCACCAGATGAAAGTCCTGAAAGACGATGCCCACATGGTCGCGGCGGAAGGTCGCCAGACCGTCTTCATCGAGTTTGGTCAAATCGATCCCGGCGGTCTCCACCTGGCCGGAAGTGGCGCGCTCCAGTCCGGCGATGATCATCAGCATGGAGGTCTTGCCCGAACCCGATGGTCCGACCACACCGACGGTTTGGCCCTTGCCAACTTCGAGATTCACGCCACGTAAGATGTTGACCGGTCCCGCTTCGCTGTCCAGGGTAAGGTGCAGGTCGTTCAGTCGAACAGAATTTTCGGATGCCGTTGATGTCATTGAGTTCCGCCGTCGTTTTTTATCTTAGAGTCCGATATGGCCGGGTTCGCGCCATAGTCAATGCTTTGGCTGTTTTGAGCCTATGCTTTTTGATCCCTGCTGTTCAAGCCGCCGAACCACAAAAGCTGCTGATTTTGGGCGATAGCCTGACCGCGGGCTATGGATTGCCCGGGCCGGATTCTTTTCCGCGTCAACTCGAAGCGGCGCTTAAAAAATCGGGCCGCGAGGTAGTGGTCATCAATGCAGGCGTTTCGGGCGATACGACGGCGGGAGGTTTGGCCCGGCTCGATTGGGCCTTAAAAGACGCCCCCGATGCGGTGATCGTCGAACTTGGCGCCAATGACGGTCTGCGGGGGCTCGATCCGAAAAACAGTGAGGCCAACCTGAAGGCGATTATGGATCGGTTGGCCGAGGCCCAAACGCCGACGCTGCTGGCCGGGATGCTTGCGCCGCCCAATCTGGGTTCGCGCTATGGGGACGCTTTTAATGGCATGTATAAGCGCCTGGGCGCCAGGGATGGCGTTGTCTTCTATCGGTTTTTTCTCGATGGCGTTGCCGCCGTGCCTGAATTAAACCAGGCCGATGGCATTCATCCCAATGCCCAGGGGGTGGCGGTGGTGGTCGAACGCATCCTGCCTTCGGTTAAAAAACTTCTCGATATTGCCCGTTAGGGGTATCGGCCCCATATTGTAAGCATGTTGTTTTTGACGGACGGAGAAGCCGATGGGTGATTTCAAGGCGGTGCAAGCAGGCGGTGAAGATTGGGCTCATGTGGCCCAGGCCTGCGTGGAAGCTCTGGAGCCCCTGCCTGAAGACGCCAATATCGGTTTTCTTTATGTCACCGATCTTTTAGCCGCCGATATGCCTTCGGTGCTCACCTACCTGCGCCAGCGGACCGGCATCGTTCATTGGGTTGGCGGCGTGGGGGCCAGCATTTGCGGGATCAACGGCGAAATCGCCGATATGCCCGCCGCTTCAGCCATGGTCGCCGCCCTGCCCGAAGATTCTTTTCAGGTTCTCCATTCCTGCGAAAACGACTTGATGGAAATTGACGATTCTACATGGGAGTGGATCGCCGATACCGCGCCGCCGTTCGGTATTTTGCATGGCGATCCCGACAACCCTAAAGTTATCGACCTGATTGAAGGGTTGGCTGAAAAATCGGGCGCTTTCGTGGTTGGCGGTTTGATGTCGTCGCGCACCGAATCGGTTCAGGTCGCCGACCGGATCATGGGCGGCGGGCTGACCGGCGTTCTGTTCAGCGACCGGGTGCCGGTGGCGACCGGGGTGTCTCAGGGCTGCCGGGCTATTGGCGAAACCCATCTGGTTTCCGATGCGCTGGAAAGCGTTTTGGTCGGCCTGGACGGCGAGAAGGCGCTGGATGTTTTAACCCGCGAAACCGGCGCTTCGACCCGTGAGGAACTACAAAATCTGGCGGGGCGGCTGCATGTGGCCCTGTTGGTCGAAGGCTCGGACATGGGCGATTTTATGGTCCGCAACCTGATGGCCATCGATCAGAATCGCGGCTGGATCGGCATTGGCGGTGAAGTGCCGCCCGGCGCGCACATTCAGTTTGTTGAGCGCGACCCCATCTCGGCCGAGATCGATTTGCGGGAAATGGCCGAGCGAATGAAAAACCGCCTCGATGCAAAGCCTAAGGGCGGGGTTTACGTCAGTTGTGTGGCCCGTGGGGCAAACATGTTCGGCAAGGCCGGGCATGAGTTGAATATCTTAAAAAGCGTCCTGGGCGATTTCCCGTTGGTCGGGTTTCATTCGGCGGGCGAAATCTCAAACAGCCGTCTCTACGGCTATACAGGGGTCCTGACCCTGTTTACGTAAAGAGTTTGGGGGATAGGGTTTAATATCGGGGAAAATCCATGGAATACACCAAGCTGGGACGTAGCGGCATCGAGGTCAGCCGTATCTGCCTGGGCACCATGACCTGGGGCGAGCAAAACAGCGAGGCCGAAGGGCATGCGCAGATGGATGCGGCCTTTGACCGCGAGGTCAATTTCATCGATACGGCCGAGATGTATCCCGTTTCGCCGCGCAAGGAGACCTATGGCGATACGGAACGGATCGTCGGTTCCTGGATGGCGGCGCGGGGCAATCGGGACAAGGTGGTCCTGGCGACCAAGGCTATCGGGCCCGGCGATATGTTTACCTATATACGCGGCGGCGACCTCAGGCATACCGCGCAAGGGATCGAGGCGGCATTGGGAGAGAGCCTCAAACGGCTCAAGACAGATTATGTCGACCTCTATCAAATCCATTGGCCCGACCGGAACACCAACTATTTCGGCCAGCGCGGTTACAATCCGGCCTATGAGCGGGAGTTCACCCCGCCAGAAGAAATTCTGACCACGCTTGATAAACTGGTTGAGGCGGGGAAAATCCGCACGATTGGGCTGTCCAACGAAACGCCCTGGGGGGTGATGAAGTATCTGGCGCTTTCTGACGCTCTGGGTAAGGCGCGCGTTGTCTCGGTGCAGAACCCCTATAGCCTATTGAACCGGCTTTATGAAATCGGCTTGGCCGAAGTGGGGATGCGCGAAGAGGTGGGGCTCTTGGCCTATTCGCCGCTCGGCTGTGGCTGCCTGTCGGGGAAATATCTCAACGGCCAGTCGCCTGCCGGAGCGCGGCTGACCCTTTGGCCGACCCGCTATAAACGCTATACCGGCGACAACAGTCTCAAGGCGACGGCGGACTATGTGGCGTTGGCCCGCGATCATGGGCTCGATCCCTCGCAGATGGCCATTGCGTATCTGCTGACGAAACCGTTCCTCGCCGCCGCGATTATTGGTGCGACGAGCCTGGAGCAGTTGAACGTTAATTTGACCGCCGCCGACCTTGTTTTGTCCGAGGAAGTTTTAAAAGGCATCGAAGCGATCCAAAAAACCTATCCCGACCCAGCTTGCTAGGGTACGATTCGAATAACGTCATGATTCGCCCAACCATATAAAGACGATCTGACCCAGGGAGAGACGGATGCGACTATTTATCGGCGTTCGGCCAAGCGAACCCGTCCTGCAGCAGTTGGAACTGATGTGCAACGGCCTACCCAAGGCTCGTTGGGTGACGCCGGAAAATATGCATGTGACGTTGCAGTTTCTGGGCGAAGTGGGCAATGCCGATGCGGAACTGCTCGATGCCGAACTGGCGACCATCCGTATGCAGCCGTTTTCCATTGCGCTGTCGGGCCTCGGCACCTTCCAGCGGGGCCGCAAACCGGGGGTCCTCTGGGCGGGCGTGGAAACCTCTTCCACACTTGTCGACCTGCGCACCCGTTGCGCGGCCGCCGTGCGCCGGGCCGGGCTGACGGCGGATGAGCGAAAGTTTAAGCCGCATTTGACCCTGGCGCGTCTGCGCGACCCGATCCCTGATCGAATCGGCGCTTACATGGCCTCGCGCGAACCCTTTTCGACACCGCATTTTGAAATTGACCGGTTTATCCTGTTCCGCAGCCATTTGGGCAAAGGCCAGGCTCACTACGAAGAAGTAGCCGACTATTTATTAGAGGGATAGGGCGGCTGCCACCTCTTCCATGGTGGCGCAAACTGTGCTCGCCCCCGCAGCCTTGAGACGTTCCCCGTAGTTTGGGCCGCAATGGCTGCCGCCGGTGAAGCCGACCGCCGTCATGCCCGCTGCCTGCGCCGCCTCGATTCCCACCGGACTGTCCTCAATCACCAATGCATCTCTCGGAGCGACGCCCATTTTTTCGGCGGCGAAGAGGAAGAGGTCGGGGGCCGGTTTGCCGCGCGCGACCATGCGGGCGCTGAATATATTATTGCCGAAAAATCCCTCCAGTCCGGTGAGCTTGAGGGAGTGATCGATTTTTTCCGGGCTGCCGCTGGAGGCGACACACTTGGGAAGAGAGAGCTTTTCAAGCAGAGCGTGAACGCCGGGGATGGCTTTGAGCTCCCGGTCGAAGGCCGCCCTGTCGCGGGTGCGTAGGTCTTCTTCGAAGGTGGCGGGCAGGGCGATGCCGTCTTCGGTTTCGATCTTTTCATGAACGGTGGCGAGGCTGCATCCGGTAAAGCGCAGACGAGCCTCTTGCGGGGTCAGGCGGACTCCTTGCTCGGCCAGGTAAGCGGCCAGCTCGCGGCTGGCGATCATTTCACTATCGACCAGAACGCCGTCGCAGTCGAAAACGACCAGCTTAACCATGGTCTTTCAGCAGGCTCTCAAGGGTATGGTCCGCATGGTCGGGTTCGACGCTCCAGTCGGCGTAAACCGCCTCGATCATCCGGTCGCGCAGCATGGCGAATTCGCCGGTTTCCGGGTCCACATAGGCGAGGAAACGTTGGGAGCGAGGATCATCGAGCACCTGGAGATAATAGCGCCCCTTGGCCTTGACCAGATCGCCCGGTTCGGGTGTGCCGTCTTTGGGCTCGCCGGGCGTCAAAACGACCTTGAGGTCGAGATCGTGGGCCTCGGTTTCCGGGTCCTGATAATGTAGTTTTAAGGGTCTTTCATGGGGCTTGAGCGGCACCAGATAGTGATGGAGATAATCGCGGCTTTGCCGGTGGACCTTGAGAAAGAGCGCCGGACCCTTCGCCGTTGCGTGGATCACCAGGATCCCCGTATCGATCTCATAAAGCGGCTTTTTCATTTTTTGACATCCATCTTTTCCAGATTGGCCTGGGCGGCCAGGGCGGCCGGGCTGCCCGGTGCGGCTTCCAGCAGGTCGATCCATGCTTGGCGGGCCAGATCGTTCTCGCCTTTTAAGCGGTGCAGATTGCCCTTTTCAAGCAGGGCGTCGGGCTGGTCCGGGTGCATGGAGAGGGCCTTGTTGACGTCTTCCAGCGCCATGTCGAAGTTGTCGAGATAGCGATAGGCGGTGGCGCGGAAGACCAGCGCGTCGATTCGCGCCGGATCGATTTCGAGCGCCCTGTTCAAATCGTCGACGGCCGGAAAATAGAGCTTGTCGGCGGCCTTGGCCTGGGCGCGGTCGATCAGCAGTTCCACCGATTGGGGGTCGAGCTCAAGGGCGGCGGTCTGAACGTCGCGGGCCCGGCCGAACGCTCCGGCCAGCAACCAAGCCTGCCCGGCCTGTCCGAGAAGCTCGGCCTTCATGGTTTTTTCGGCGTTGATTTCCTGGGCCAGCCGTTCCAGCCGCTCGGCCCCTTCCTTGTGGAATTTAAGGCCGATCAGCGCCACGGCGGCGCAATGGTCGGCGCCGAACCCCCCGCCCATGTCATGCCATTCAAGCGCCGCGTCAAACGCTTTGTCGGGATTGTTGGCCGCCAGGGTCATGCAGTTTTGATACTTTTTCGCCTCCTCGTCGGCTTCGGCGCTGGCCGGAAGGATGGTTGCTAAAACGGCGAAAAGAAAAAGAAAGCGCATGGGTATCTTGTGGTTGCTATTCATGGGGCGCTAGAGTCCACTCGAACGATCTGAAATGCAAGAGCGAGGCGCGCCGGTGGGTAACAAAAATCATCTTTTCGTTTTCGGCCTGGGCTATAGCGCCCGTTTCCTCTGTCGGGCTTTGAAGGCCGAGGGGTGGCATATTTCAGGTACCTGCCAAAGCGCGGATAAAAAAGCCGAGTTGGAAGCAGAGGGTTTTGAGGCCTACCTGTTCGACCGGGAACGGCCCATCGAAAATTTTTCAAGCCTGCTCGCCTCGGTGACCCACGTCTTAAGCTCCGTGCCGCCCGATAAGTCCGGTGACCCGGTAATTGACGAGCATGGAAGCGACCTTGACCATGCCGCCCATCTGGAATGGGTCGGCTACCTTTCGACCACTGGGGTCTATGGCGATACGGGCGGTGCGCTGGTCGATGAAACGGCGACCCTGCACCCGACCAGCGAACGCAGTCGCCGCCGGGTCGCCGCCGAGGCCGAATGGTGGGCGCTGTTGGAAGAACGCGGCCTGCCGCTCCATATCTTCCGGCTGTCGGGGATTTACGGCCCCGGCTATTCGACGCTCGACCGGGTGCGCGACGGCACGGCCAAGCGAATCGTCCGCAAAGGCCATGTCTTCTCGCGCATTCATGTGGAAGACATCGCCCAGGTCTTGCGCGCCTCCATGGCCAAACTCCATCCGGGAGGGATTTACAATCTCTGCGACGACGAGCCCGCCGCGCCCGCCGACCTGACGGTTTTCGCCTGCGATCTGTTGGGTGTCGACCCGCCCGAAGAGCAGGACTATGACGAAATCTCCAAGACCATGAGCAAAATGGCCTTGAGCTTCTGGCAGGACCGCCGTCAAATCGACAACAGCCGGATCAAGGATGAGTTGGGCGTAACCCTTAAATATCCCAACTACCGCGAGGGGCTCCGGGCGATTTTTGAAGGGAAAAGATAGCGGTTATTCCGGCGTCTAACGCCCTTTTCAGCTCCTTCAGCCGTCGTGCCCGGACTTGATCCGGGTACCCACGACTTCAAACCATTGGAGCCCAAGTCGTGGATACGCGGGTCAAGCCCGCGCATGACGAAGGAGAGAAAAACAGGATGTGGTACCCACGTTGGTTGGGCGCATCGGGCCTGGTTCTTACCCCACTTCCTCGAATCGGTGCTTTTCTTCGTCGTAGGCGGTCAGAAGGCCCTGGTCGATGTCGATGTGCCAACCGTGAAGGGCCAGGGTTCCCGCGCCGATACCGTCGCGGATGCAGGGGAAGGTTTTCAAGTTTTCAAGCGATACCAGAATGGCCGCTTTTTCGCAGGCTGACGCTTGCTCGTCGACCGGGGCGTCGGGATGGGTTTCAAGCACTTGGCGATGGGCGGTGCGGGCGATATCGATCCAATCGGGGATGAACCAGCAGCCTTCGGTGCCCGGCTTGATGGTGTCGAACAGGGCGCGGATGCCGCCGCAATAGGCGTGACCCATCACCAGGATGTGCTCGACCTTTAAGTGATGCACCGCATATTCGAGGGCCGCGCTGGTGCCGTGGTAGCCGCTGTCCGGCTGATAAGGCGGCACCAGATTGGCGACATTACGGACGACGAAGATATCGCCCGGCTCGGTGCCCAGAACGGTCGCCGGGCTGACCCGCGAATCGGCGCAGGCGATGACGCAGACTTTCGGGCTCTGGCCTTTCTCGACCAGCTCTTTGTAGAGCTTCCGTTTATCTACATAGGTGCCGGCGAGAAAGTTTTTGTAGCCGTCTTTCAGCTTGTCCATTGCATCCATTGTCAATCCCCTTCCAATTGATCCAACAGGTTGCCGACCGTTTTTAAGAGCCGGTCGATGTCCTGGTCGCGGCTCAGGCGGTGGTCGCCGTCCTTGATAAATGTCGTCACCACGTCTTCCGCAGCCAGTTTCTCGGCGATTTCCAGCGATAGCCTCCAGGGCACGTCCGGGTCGCCCATACCGTGCAGCAGCCGTACCGGGCAGGTTATTGGCACAGGCGGCGAATCGAGCACAAGTTGATTTTTGCCGTCTTCGATAAGTTTCAAGGTAAAAGGCGTCGGATCGGGGCCGTATTCGCTTTCGATGTAAAGTACGCCTTTTTCGTGAAGCTCGGCCCTTTGCGCCTCGGTGATCTCGGTTTCATAAAATCCAACGGTGAAATCCGGTGCGGGAGCGATGCCGACCAGGCCGCCGACCCTTTCAGGCCGCGCCAGGGCGGCGCGCATCATCACCCAACCGCCCATGGAAGAGCCGACGACCACTTGAGGGCCTTCGGTCAACTGGTCGATGGCGTAGACGGCGTCGTCGCTCCATTGTCCTATGGCGCCGTCTTCGAACTCACCCGACGATTGGCCGTGGCCGGTATAATCGAAGCGCAGGAAAGACTGTCCGCGTTCCTTGCAATAGGCCTCAAGCGCTAAGGCCTTGCCGCCTTCCATGTCGGACATGAAACCGGTGCAAAAGACCACGCCAGGAGTCTTGCCTTCGGTTTTGTGGTAGGCAATTGTGGCGCCGTCGGATTCGCGTGCTAATATTTGTGGGGGAGGGGAGGCTGTTTCTACGGTCATCTCTTTTATTCAATCGTTTGGACGGTTTAGCGGTTTTGAGGATTTATGGACGACAGCCCGGAGAATAACATCAATGACGGCTTTGAGGAACGCCCGGGTTACGTGCCCGAGGGTGCGACCGAGCTTGGCCGTCGGGCGACGGTGTTGCAAATCCTTCCCGAACTGGTGACCGGTGGGGTGGAACGCGGCACGGTTGAAGTGGGTGTGGCGATTGCCCAAGCGGGCGGACGGTCGCTGGTGGTCTCCAACGGCGGCCCCATGGTCCACGAGTTGATCCGGGCGGGGGCCGAGCATTTCGAGATGCCGGTCCATTCGAAAAACTACTTCACCATGCGCAAGAACGCCGACCTTTTGGCCGAACTGATCAAGCGGGAAAATGTCGATATCGTTCATGCCCGCTCGCGCGCCCCGGCCTGGAGCGCCTACTGGGCGGCAAAAAAAACAGGCGTTCATTTCGTCACCACCTTCCACGGCACCTATTCCCACGGCAACTGGTTCAAGCGCCGCTATAATTCGGTGATGACCAAGGGCGAGAAAGTCATCGCCATTTCGAGCTTCATCGCCGGGCACCTGCGCAAGATTTATGGCGTACCCAAGGACCGCATCCGCATCGTGCCGCGGGGTGTCGATCTGGCCCGTTTCGATCCGGACGTGGTCAGTTCGGAGCGGATGATCCACCTGGCTCGCCAGTGGCGGCTCGACGATGGGGTGCCGGTGGTTATGCTGCCCGGTCGCCTGACCCGCTGGAAGGGACAAAGCGTATTTATCGAGGCCGTGGCGGAACTTGGCCGTCGGGATGCGCGGTTCGTTCTGGTCGGTTCCGACCAGGGACGCGAAGGCTATCATAGAGAGCTTGATACCCTGATCGAGGCCAAGGGCTTAAACGATATCGTGCGGATCATCGATCATTGCGACGACATGCCGGCGGCCTACAAGCTGACCGATCTGGTGATTTCGGCCTCAACCGACCCGGAGGCTTTCGGGCGAGTGGCCGCCGAGGCCCAGGCTTTGGGCCGCCCGGTAATCGCCACCAGCCATGGCGGGGCCAAGGAAACGGTGATCGAAGGCGAAACCGGCTGGTTGGTGCCGCCCGACAATCCCAAAGCTTTGGCCAAAGCGATTGGTGAGGCGCTCGATATCAGCGAGGCGGCGCGGGCCAAGATGGCCGAGCGGGCCGTCGCCCATATCCGCGACAATTTTTCCAAGGACACCATGTGCGCCCGGACCCTTGAGGTCTACAACGAGGTTCTGGCCGAGGAGCTTTCGGGGCGGTGAGTCCGCAAAAAGAACGTATCCTCATCATCAAGCTGGGCGCGCTGGGCGATTTCGTTCAGGCCATGGGGCCCATGGCGGCTATCCGCAACCATCACCCCAATGCCGAGATTACCCTGCTGACGACGAAACCCTATGTTTCTCTGGGCGAGGCCTGTCCCTATGTGGACCGGGTCTGGGTCGATAGCCGTCCCAAGGCCCTGCAGATAGGCAAATGGCTTGAATTGCGATCCAAGCTGCGCGGTGGTCGTTTTAGCCGGGTCTACGATCTTCAAACGTCCGACCGCAGCGGGTTTTACGCCAAGCTCTTGGGTAAACGTGTCGAATGGTCGGGGATTGCCAAGGGCTGTTCGCACCCCCACGCCAACCCCCGGCGCGATTTCATGCATACGATTGAGCGTCAGGCCGAGCAGCTGAAAGACGCAGGGATCGATCAGACCCCCATGCCCGACCTGTCCTGGGCCGAGGCCGACCTGTCGCGTTTCGCCCTGCCGGGTCGGTTTGCCCTGCTGGTGCCCGGTGGCGCGCCGCACCGCCCGGCCAAGCGCTGGCTACCGGAGAATTTCGGCGCACTGGCCAACCGGTTGCTCGATGCGGAAATTTTGCCAGTAATCCTCGGGGCGGGGGCCGAAGCCGAAATTGCCGGTGAAATCACCGCCGTTTGTCCGGGGGTGCGCAGTTTGGTCGGTGAGACCGATTTTCTCGAAATCGCCGCCTTGGCGAGAGGGGCGGTGCTGGCTGTCGGCAACGACACCGGGCCTATGCATATCATTACCCTGTCCGGCTGTCCGTCGGTGGTTCTTTATTCCCACGAATCCGACCCGGCGCTTTGCGCCCAACGGGGCCCGAAAGTAACCATTTCGCGCAAACCGAGTCTCACCGAAGTCACAGTCGAAGATGTTTGGAAAGCACTCCAGCCCTCTATTCCTTGACAGCAGCGCCTAAGCGCCTAAATTGCGCCGGTTGTTTTATGTGTTGCGGCACCGGCCCAC
>CBDUMN010000037.1:0-32371 GCA_965368335.1 uncultured Rhodospirillales bacterium | reverse complement strand
GCGGAAACAATGGCGGCACCTCGAGCTTGTAGCCAATTTCTCCACCCGCGCCGTCAGACCAAAGGAAATGATCACTATAGAGCGACTGAGGCGCACCATGGAAAGGCTCTACCAATTCAGGCATCAACGCTACAGAAATATTAACCGGATGAAGGAATGTCCGCTTACCAAGCAAATCATCCGGATCGGGAGCCTTGCTCCTTAACAACAAAGCAGGCGTTCCGATGGCGCCGCCCGCAAGCACAAAATGTCTGGCGTTTACCGAAATACGTTTTCCGGTTGGTAACCGTCCTTCCCCGTCAAGCGCCATAGCTTCCAGGCCAATGACTTTCCCCCCTCGATGCAGAAACCTTTCGGCCCGCGCCCGATAAACCAGAACACCCCCCAGGTCGAGCACAGCGGGAACCGTAGTAACCAGCATGGAGCGCTTGGCGTTGACCGGGCAGCCCATGCCGCAATATCCCAAATTCTGGCAGCGGCGCACGTTGCGTCGAATAACGCCCCAGTGCCAGCCTAGTTTTTCGGCTCCCCGCCGAACCACATCGTTATTTTCATTGGGATCACCGGTCCAGGGCGCAATGTCAAGCCGACGCTCCACTTCCTGAAACCAAGGGGCAAGCTTTGAAGGCGTATATTCCTCCAATCCCCAATGAGCCCTCCAGTGAGCAAGGGTATTGGCCGGAGTTCGGAAGCTGGTTGTCCAGTTGACCACCGTGGCGCCACCGACGGCCTTGCCTTGCAGGATGTTGATTGCGCTGTCCTTGGTCTTACGCGCGGCATTTTCCTGATAAAGATCGCGAAAGGCGTCGCTCTCCCGGAGCGAAAAGTCCCGGTTGGTAAAGTATCCGCCCTCCTCAAGCATCACGACCTTCAACCCACTAGCCGCCAAAATTTCGGCGGCAAAACCGCCGCCTGCGCCCGTCCCGACCACAGCCACATCGGCTTCCAGGGTGACATCATCGCTTAAGGCCGAAGCATCGATAACCTTGCGTGTCCTCATGCAGGATCTTCCCCTATCGGACGTTCCACATCGGGCGGCCCGGCATAGCCGATACGCCCCCAGGAATCAGACTCGCCATACCAAGCAGAGGTTATCATCTCATGGAGTGCAGCATAGGCGCTGCGCAGTTGCGGGATGGAGCTGTCACGCCAACGGCCGAGAAAGGCATCCAGATCGTATTCTGTCGCCGTCTCCCACGGCGACCAGACCCGGGCCAGCAGCGCCCGCACCGGCGCCATATCCATCAAGTTCAACAACAATCTGAGTTCGCCCTTGATGTAAGGAGCCAATCGATCAAGAGAGCCGTCAATGCGGCGAATTATTTCCGCCATATCCTCAGACCCAAAGGTCGCAGGGAGGGCTCCCGCTAGGACAATGGGAATCAACGCTGTTAAAATGGTCACATCACCGGGTTCCAGGAACCGCAGCTCGGACGATGGTATATCCACAGACGCCCAGGCATCGGCAAATGGCAAAGCGGTCAGCGATGAAGCCGACAAAGCAACCGGTGCTGCGGCCCCCAATTTCAGAAAGCTGCGGCGGTTGAGGTCGGGCAAAGATGGAAAAAGCGGCTTCCGGTGGTTCGTCATCAGTTTCTAGCGGCCGATCAGGATTTTTAGCATCAGGTTGGCGATCTTGCCGTAAGGCGGATAGAGCATAGCGGTCCCGGCCCATTTTGACTGGAAAAAAACCGGCTTTTTCTTGGAAAAAGTTTCGAACCCTTCAAACCCGTGATAATGCCCCATGCCGCTCGGTCCCACCCCACCAAAAGGCAAATCATCCTGAGCCACATGCAACACCGTATCGTTAATCGTGACGCCGCCGGATATGGTCTCATCGAGCACCTTCTCCACATTGGCTTTGTTCTCATCGAAATAGTAAAGCGCCAAGGGCCGGGGCCGTTCGTTGACGTAACGGATAGCCTCATCCAGCGTCTGATAAGGAACGATGGGCAGAAGCGGTCCGAAAATTTCTTCCTGCATCACCCGCATGGTCCCATCCACACCGATTAAAACGGTCGGTGGAATTTTGCGGCCCGTCGGCTTGAAGGTTTCCTCCGCCGGGTTGACCTCCATGATGATCGCCCCTTTGTTCTTCGCGTCCTCAACAAGCTCTTTCAAGCGGTCGTAGTGACGTTGACTGACGATGGAGGAATAATCGCCATTCCCCTCAAAGGACGGATAATGCTCACCGGCAATCCGCGCAAACGCCGCCGTCACATCATCGATGCTTCCGGCGGGAACAAGCAGATAATCAGGCGCGATACAGGTCTGCCCAGCGTTCAGCAGTTTGCCGATTACGATCTTTTGCACCGCCTTATCGATGGGAAAACCTTCGGAAAGAATAGCCGGAGACTTGCCGCCCAATTCAAGCGTCACAGGCGTCAGGTTTTCAGCCGCGGCCCGCATCACATATCGACCGACCTGAGTCGACCCGGTAAAGAACAGATGATCGAACGGCAATCTCGAAAAAGCTTCGGCGAGATCGGGGCCGCCTTCAACCACATGAACCAGCTCTTCATCGAAGGCCTCAGCCAGCAACTTTGCAGTCAGGGCCGACGTCCGCGGCGTATACTCGGAAGGCTTAACCATAACGCGATTGCCCGCCGCCAGAGCCGCCGCCAAAGGGTCGAAAGCGAGGAACAACGGGTAGTTCCAGGGCACGATCACGCCGACCACCCCCAGAGGCTGATACTGAATCCGCGCTTTAGCCGGTTTGAACACCCAGGAAACCGCTCGCCCCTTCGGCCGCATCCAGCGCCTCAGGTTCTTGCGCATATGCTTGATGCTCGAAACACTGGCGAAAACCTCGGCCATCAAAGTTTCATGGCGGGACCGACAACCGAAATCTTCATTCAAGGCTTCCACAAAAGCATCTTTGTTGTCGATCAGCAAACGCTTCAGACGGTCCAGACTCTCCAGCCGCGCATTCAGCGCAGGACCGCGTCCGTGACGGGTTGCGCCCCGCATCCGATCAAAGACGGACTTCATTCGCTCTGCACCTGGCACATCCAGAGAGGCGGTCCGTTCCGTATCCATCATTTCGCTCCCAATCTCCGCCCGGCGGCTCGTCCGATGAAGCGCAAACGCTCCTGCCAGGGCAAGCGCCAGAAGTTGGTGGTGACGACACCTTTGGTAAAGAAGGTTTTGTGGGAATAATCAATCGCCACATCAACCATAACCGGCCTGCCGCTCCGACCGATTTCCAAAGCT
This sequence comes from uncultured Rhodospirillales bacterium, assembly GCA_965368335.1. Taxonomy (GTDB): domain Bacteria; phylum Pseudomonadota; class Alphaproteobacteria; order Rhodospirillales; family JAPHRK01; genus CBDUMN01. The sequence goes on along the minus strand of CBDUMN010000037.1, from coordinate 29,158 downwards.
TCCCGAGCAATGGCTTTTAAATCGTCACCGCCGTTCATCGCCAGAAAAGCGCTATTGGTCGCTTCGGCAAGTTTTTGCACCTCAAATTCAGGCAAGGCCGCACAAGTCTTACGGGCCAGCGCAATATTTTGGAACTGCGCAATTTGCGCCAACTCCTTGTCGCGCAGAACGAAGGTCACCACGCCGAGCCCATAATTGGCCGCCGTCAGGCCTTCGAGCCCGGTCATCAGCAAAGCGCCATCGCCTGCAAAGGCGATCACGTCACGGTTCGGGTTGGCCGCCTTGGCCCCAATGGCGGCGGGCACGGCATAGCCCATGCAGGAATAATCCACCGGCGCAAGAAACCGGCCCGGCTTTTTCAGCCGCAGGTGCTCCATAGCAAGGAAAGTGCCATTGCCGCTGTCGGTGGTATAAATGGCATCTTCTGCCGCAGCCTCCTCAACGGCGGCAAAAAAAGCGGCAGGTGGCACCCGCCCATCACTTGTCTGTTTTCTCCGCGCAGTCAAAATAGTCGCATGCCCCTTGGCGATGGCTTCCCGGTCATTCCGAACCGCTACGCCTTCTCCAAGCTTCTCCCTTAAGGCTGAAAGAAAGACCGCTGCATCGGCTTCTATGGCGAGCTTCGCCGGGTAGTTCTTGTTGAACACTTCGGGCTCGATATCCACATGGATCATGTTCTCCGGCGCGTCCATTCCGTAGCTTCCCGTCGCCACTTCACCGAACCGGCAACCGATGGCCAACAGGCAGTCGCTGGCCTTGGAGATTTCACGCACGAACTTAGGCGCTGATTTTCCGAACCCGTTCCATAACCAGAGAGGATGATCTTCGGGAAAAACGCCTTTTCCTTGAAGGGTCGTCGCCACCGGCGCTCCCAGACGCTCAGCCACGGCCATAAGCTCGTCCAAAGCATCCCGCGCACCGTTGCCCACATAGATCATCGGCCGTTTTGCGCCTTTGAGCAACGCGGCAGCCTGATTAAGCAAATCGCCTGCCGGAGCGGGCCTGCGCATTCCCCCTCCCTGATAGGGCGTTTGCTCTACATTTTGAACCAGCATGTAGTAATTGGCCGGGATTTCTACGGCGACGGGACCAGGCGCGCCGTCTTTCGCCAAGTCGAAGGCCTCTCGAACGGTTTTGTAAAGGCTGCTCGGCTCTTCAACCTTGAAGGTCGCCTTGGTGACCGGCTTGAGCATCGCCAGTTGATCGACGTCATGCAACTGGTAAGCCGCACCTGTATCGTTGCGAATTCCTGCGGTCAGGACGACCAAAGGAATGGTGTCCATGAATGATTCCGCCACCCCGGAAAGACAATGACTGACCCCCGCTCCAGGCACTACATTGACCACACCGACACTTTTCGAACTCCGCGATACCGCATCGGCCATAAAAGAGGCCGACTGCTCATCGGTCACCAGTACGGGCGTCACTTTGTCCGACTGGGCCATAGCGTCATAAAGCTCGATATTATGGGTGCCAGGAATACCGAAGGCTAAAGTAGCACCAGCATCCTCCAGCGCCTGAACGACGATTTCCGATCCGCGTTTCTTCATAGAACCGCTCTCCCTGCCTTTATTTTCAGGCTTGTGCTTATCCTGCCTTAGAGATGGCGACACAACAAGCGCCGCCCAATTAACGATTAGGTTAACACAATGCCGAAAACGTAAACAAGTCGGGAGCCGTGGATAAAAAAAGCCCCCGCACACTAGGTCGGGGGCTTGAAGAGGGAGGAACGTTAGAGAACGTCTGCCAATAGAGATAGGGAGCGCGCCAGCTGCAAACAAGAATTAAAATTACTTTTTTTCTAAAAAATATGACAGCCTGTTATTTCTGTTTTATTTCAAACAGATAACTTAATCATCATCTTCCAAGTCGGCCAACATGGGAGCATTTTTTTCAATATTCTTAATTTTATCGAGGCCCTGGCGCATCTCGGCCATGATAAACTCGGCTTTCTTAATCGGACCGCCCATATCCTTCTTGGGGAACATCCGCTGCCAATGGTCCATTTTGACCCACAAGGCGCAGAGAATGCCACCGGTGGTGACATGATAGTTCTTAATCAGACTTTCAACTTTCCGAAAACGCGTTGCGCTGATGTCGTTCCACATTTCCGAAGTGCTGCGGTCGAAGTTTTCGAACCGGCCTGAAATTTCCGCCGTTAGATTGTTGAGCGTCGCTTCCACCGTTTCACAGGTCTTCATCAAATGACGGTCCTGCTTAAGCTGCCAATTATCCTTAATCTCCCGCATGGAGGTAATGAAGTTCTCGATCAATGGCTCAATGGTATCGAGACACTGGCGGTAGTAGGACAACGAGAGAAAAATATCGCCATAATCCTCAAGGAATTGGGGCACTTCATAAACATCGATCCCCAGCCCTTCGGCCATGAGCCTTAAAGACTCCATAGCCTTGCCTTTGTCGGGATACTTGAACAGCCTGAGAATATCCTCGAAGTCGTCCACCTGAACGTCGGTTCCGCCATAGATCCGTGTGATTAGCGGGCGGGTGAAAGTCGTCATATAACGATTCAGCTCTTCCTGCTTGGCCTGGGAAAGCTGCAGATCATTGATATCGTTGATCTGCACACCGGCGCGTCGCAACGACATACGCAAACTATAAACATCGTAGCTGGGCAGAAGAGAAAGCTGCATCAAAAGGCTGCGGTCCGGGTAATCGGCCGTTTCGGGCCATTCGAAAAGATGCCCGAGTTCGGTGATGTAGAATTGACCGCTGCCCATGTCATCGTCGTGAAATACCTCCACGACAGACTCAAGGCGCATGTTCTTGATCATTCGCGCCGTGCGCAGAGGTTTGGTTTCCAGCGGGACGAGAGAAAGCGGCAAAGCGTAGAGCGCATCCCGATCATCTTCAAGCGGCAAGGGCTTGAGGGTTGTTTCCTCACTGCCAAAATCAATTTCAAGCTTGTCGTTCAAAGCGTACCCACCAAGAAGTATCAACCTGTCTCCTTTTATGGAGGCAAGCTATTTTATATTTTGTTAGCACGGTTGGAGTTCCGAGAAAAAGTTACTTACTGGTCATCACCCAGACACCATCCCAAGCCCCCCCTGGATGCTCTTCAATCAGGTGTTCACAGCGGCCGATGTAGGTTTCGGCCAATTTATCCTCGGCATTCACCTTGAGGACCTGTTTGAAAGACTTGATCGCCTTTTCGAACTCACCGGCATGATAGAGTTCACGGCCCGATTTGAAGTAGTTGAGCCCGTCGATCAGGTTGGGGTAAGATTCTTCGTTGTGGAAATCCATAACCTCATAGACCCGAACCGGCTTGGTTTTCCCTTTTACGATCACATCGTCCACATCGCGAATTCGGTAGGTCCCTTTGAGCTTTCCGTAAGTGTTTTCGCTGATCAGCAGTTTGGCGTTGTATTGCTTACAGGCACTTTCAAGACGCGCCGCCAGGTTCACGCCGTCGCCAATCACCGTATAGTCCATACGCTTTGGGGACCCGATGTTCCCCGAAACCACCGCATCGGTGTTCAGACCGATTCCGATATTGACCGGATGCACATCACGCTTGAGACGGTCGGCATTGAACTCCTGCAAAACCGTGAGCATGGAAATGGCCGAGCGCATGGCGCGGTCTTCATCGTCGCCATGAGCGATGGGAATACCGAAGGCGGCCATGATGGCGTCACCGATAAACTTGTCGAGCATCCCCTCTTCTTCGGTGATGCAATCCACCATTAACGTAAAATATTCGTTGAGTAGACTGACCGTTCCCTGCGCGCCCAACTCTTCGGTCAGGGTAGTAAAGCTGCGGATATCGGAGAAGAGGATGGTCGCTTCAGTGCTCGCACCACCCAAAATTTCCTCACCACTGCCCAGCAACTGATCGGCCAAAGCCGGGTCCATATAACGCGCCATGGTCGACTTGACCCGTTTTTCCGAGCTGATGTCTTCGATCATCAGCATGGTCCCGAGCTTTTTCTTTTCTTCATCGAATAAAGGCAACACCGTCAGGTTAACCGACAGGTCTTCCTCACCTTTGAGACTGGCGTCCATAAAATTTGCGGACTCAAGGGTTTCATCAACCCGGTCGATTTTTTCAATCAGCCAGGCGTTTTGCTCAACGAAAAACTCTTCCGCCTGCTTTTCGAGAATATCTTCCGGCTCAACATTAAACAGCCTGAGACCGGCCGCGTTGCAGGTAACAATCTTGCGCTCTTCGTCCATGGTGATCACGCCGTTGGACATACTTTCGAGCATGCTTTCGTTATAGTTTTTCATCGCCTGAACGTCGGCGAAGAGCTTGGCGTTTTCGAGGCCAATGGACACTTGAGCGGTAAAGGCCTTGAGCCGGGATTCATCTTCTTCGGTAAAGGGACCGCCACGCTTATTGAGCACCTGCGTCACACCGATGGTCTTGCCTTCCTTATTGATCACCGGAACGCAAAGGATGGAGCGCGTGAAGAAGCCTGTTTGCTTATCGAACGCCGGGTTGAACCGCAGGTCGGCGTAAGCATGGGGAATATTGACCGTTTCCGATGAGGTGAAAACCGCCCCGGCAATGCCCAGATGGTTGGGGAAACGAATTTGGGTGGTTTCCAACCCCTCGCCCACCTGCGACCACAGCTCATTGGTCTTCTCATCATTGAGAAACAAGGTGGAGCGGTCGGCGTTGAGCATCCGGGTGGCTTCGCTCATCACTTTGCGTAACAGTTCCTTCAGATCGATTTCCGACGTCAGGTCGGCGACGATATCGAGAAACTCAAGCTCTTGCATACGGGAGCGCTGCATATCTTCGGCGTACTGCGCGCTTTGCAAGGTAATGGCGGCCTGGGTGGTTATCGCCTGGAGGACCGACTGATCCTCCTTTGTAAACCGCGCATCCTTCAACTTGTTGAGCATCTGGGCGACGCCAATGATCTCACCCTTCACCGTCCTGATGGGAACGCAGAGGATGTTGCGGGTCGTAAAGCCGGTGGTTTTATCGACCGTGTGATTGAAACGGTCGTCTTCATAAGCGTCTTCGATAATTTCAGGCTCGCCCGTCGAAAAGACGGCGCCGGCAATCCCGCTGTTATTGAGCAACCTGATTTCCCGACGGTGGGTGCCCATAGCAACCCGGGAATAGAGTTCACCGGTTTGGGGGTCGTTTAAAAAAAGCGTTCCGCGTTCGGACTTGGTTTCTCGGGCGGCAATCTCCACCAGAGTTTCCAGCACTTCTTCAAGCGTTTCAATCCCGGCGACAGTGTGAGAAACATCGAGCAACATTTCCGCCCGGCGTAGACGCTTCGCCTCTTCGCGCACCAGCGCCTGGGCTGCTTTCTTCGCGTTGGCGGCCTCCCTTTTCTTTTTAGCGACGCTAGCTTCCACCGTTCCCCTCCAACTGATCTCTCAAGCCCGCAATCGTGTCTTGCAATTGCTTCAGTTCATCCCGTTGCTCGCGAGCCATACGTTGTATTTTGGCATCCGCATCGGCGCGTTCCAGTTCCATTTGTTCACGCAGCGCGGAAATTGTTTTTGTTAGTTCATCCGCCTCGGCGCGCGCCTCGACAACCGCCTGCTGAACCCGTTGATCGGCATCGAAGCGGACTTTTTCCAACTCATCACGCAGGGCCTGGGCCGTATCCTTCAATTGCGCCGCCTCTTTATTACCCTCCGAAACAGCCGACCCGACCGCCTGCTCACCTTCCAAGCGTAGATGTTCCAACTGGTCGCGCAAGGCCTGGGCCGTATCCTTCAGTTGGGCGACTTCCTTTGCCCCTTCAGCCATGGCTTTCTGGACGGCCTGCTCGCTGTTGAATTTTTCTTGCTCCAAGCGGTCCCGCAAGGTCGCAATGGTGTCGCGAAGCTGCCGATTTTCACCCTCGATCGCATAAACCTTTTCACGGTCCATCTCGGTCTCGACCACGCGCCCGGCCATTTTTTCGTCCCAAATTTATCAGAGGCACCATAAACAGAGTGCCGTTTCGTCCCATAACCTAACGATGACAGTCACTTAGAGGGTTTGTCAACGAGATGCGGCGGGTTTTTTATTTCGTTAAAGGTAAGATTAGGCCAGCCAAGCGGCATCGTCGATCATAAATTGAGCCGTTTCAGTGCCCTGCCATCGGTTGATCCGCAATCGCCCGGCAATATGCAACGGCGCACCGGAATGCTTCAAAAGCGCCTCGCCAATTCCGCTTTCCATGGCGCGAAAAGCAATTGCTTTCAGCCGCCCGCCATCGGGTCCATAATTCTCGCCCCCGAAATGGCGAAGCGAGGCTCTGGATTGCCCGCACCGTAGGGAGCCAAGGCATCCAATTGCTTTACCAACTCGACAGACACGCCCTTGACTGTCACCACGCCATCCAATTTGAGGGTTGGTACGATTTTCTGTTCGGCAATGCGAGCGGCGAAGCGTTCGGCAAGAAACGCCCTGAAAGCCGGGAGATTTTCTTCCTTGAGCGTAAAACCGGCCGCCATGGCGTGGCCACCGCCTTTTTCAAGCAAACCGGCTTGTCGTGCGGCGATCACCGCCGCACCGAAGTCGACCCCCGTAATGGAACGGGCCGATCCAGTCGCCATCCCCTCTTCAATGGCGATAGCGCAGGCCGGAATGTTGTAGCGCTCCTTCATCCGGCTCGCCACGATACCGATGACGCCCGGATGCCAGCCTTGCCCTGCGGCAAAAGCCAAAGCCGATGGCTGCTCCTTCTCGGCCTCGATCATCGCCATGGCCTCGTTGAGAATGGTCCCTTCGATATCCTGACGTTCGGCATTGAAGGCGTCCAGTCGCTCAGCGATAGTTCTGGCTTCCTCAGGGTCGTCTATAGCAAGCAACCGCGAAGCAAGCCCGGACTGTCCGACCCGCCCTCCTGCATTGACCCGAGGCCCGAGGATAACCCCCAAATGGTAAGCGCCCGGCGATTCATCGACGCCTGCAACATCGCTCAAGGCCGTAATGCCCGGATTGAGCCGCTTGCCCATGACCTTAAGACCTTGGCGGACAAAGGCCCGGTTCACCCCCTTCAGGGGCACCACATCACAGACTGTCCCAAGCGCCACAACATCGAGCCACTCAAGCAGATTGGGTTCTCGCCCACCATTGAAAAAACCCTTTTCCCGCAAGGTCTTATTGAGAGCCACCAACACCAGAAAAGTCACCCCGACAGCCGCCATATGACGATGCGGGCTCGTTTCGTCCAGACGGCAGGGATTGACCACGGCGAAGGCAGGCGGCAAGAGGCTCTCGGCTTCATGGTGATCGACAACGATGATATCCAAACCGGCCTTTTCACCGGCTTCGAGAGCATCATGCGCCGTCGTGCCGCAATCAACCGTAACGGCCAAAGACGCCCCATTTGCCCGCAGCTTCTCAAGGGCCGGGCCGTTGGGACCATAGCCTTCGGTCAAGCGGTCGGGAATATAGACCTCATAGGCCGCGCCGACCGACTGGAGATAGCGAACGACCAAGGCCGATGATGTAGAGCCATCCACATCGTAATCGCCAAAAACCGCAACCTTTTCCCCCTCAACAATAGCCTTGGCGAGCCGCTCGGCAGCCTTGTCCATATCTTTTAGATGAAAGGGATCGGGAAGGAGCGTCCGGAGAGTTGGGTCGAGGAAAACCTCCGCTTCTTCCAAAGGAACACCTCGCGACGCCATGACCCGCCCGGCAACCTCGGGAATACCCAAGCGTTGGGCCATAGCCAAGGCTATACGGTCATCGCTTTCAAGCAGTTCCCATCTTTTTCCTGAAAGAGACTCGCCGACATTGAGGAAAGCCTCGCCCACGCCGGATCAGCCCTTTTCACCCACTGGGGTCAGCGGTGCGGTGATGAAATCGTGGTGAGCTTCGATATAACGCACCGTACCCGTCTTGGCCCGCATGACCAAAGAGTGCGTATAGCCGCCACCGGCATGGAACCGCGCTCCTTCGAGCAGTGCGCCGTCGGTTACGGCAGTGGCGGCGAATGTCACGTCGCCACAAGCCATGTCATTCAGGCTATATTTCCGATCCAGGTCCTTAACGCCATAGTCTTGCGCGAGACGGCGCTCATCGGGGCTGCGGAACACAAGCCGCCCTTCCATCTGCGCCTTGACGCAGGAAAGCGCTGCAGCAGCCAAAACACCTTCGGAAGCGCCGCCGATTCCCATATAGACGTCGACGCCGCTTTCTTCGCGACAGGTAGCGATGGCCGCGCTCACGTCACCGCCTTGAATAAGCTTAATACGCGCACCGGCACCACGGATTTTTCCAATCAACTCTCCGTGGCGCGGCCGGTCAAGCACACAGACCACGAGATCAGAAACATCCATACCCTTGGCATCAGCAAGATTGTTGAGATTCTCTGTCGGAGACAAATCCAAATCAATCACGCCTTCAGGCAGATGGCTCCCCACAGCAATTTTGTCCATATAGAGCGGCGGAACTTTGAGAAAACTGCCCTCTTCGGCCATGGCAACCACCGAAAGCGCTTCGTTGCCGCCCAGCGCGGTTAGAGTCGCCCCTTCCAATGGACGGGCGGCCACATCGACCTTGACCCCTTGGCCGTTGCCAACATTTTCGCCGATAAAGAGCTTTTCGGCTTCCCCTTCCAGGCCTTCACCGATGATGACCCTACCGTCGATATAGAGCGTTCCGAGCGCTTCATGCATATCGTTGATAGCAGCGCGATCAGCGGCAATCTCATCGCCATGCCCCATCCAACGTGAAGCCGCCAAGGCGGCCGCTTCGGTTACGCGCACGGCCTCCATGGCCAGGTTACGATCTCCAACAGGGTGTTGCCCCATGTTTCAATCCTCTTATCGTCGGTTAGTACGAAAAGGTCTCTATCCTGATCATTCTGGGCTCTTCGACCACGGAATCAAGGTCGCCAATGGTTTTTAGGGCTGCGCTCATGGCCGATTTTTCGGTCTCATGCAGCGTCAGAACCAAAGGCACCGTCCCTCCCGGGGCGCGACCACGTTGAATAACGGACTCCATGGAAACCTTATGTTCACTCAAGGCTGTAGCAATATCGGCAAACACCCCCGGACGGTCCAAAACCATCAGGCGCACGTAGTAAGGGCCGCAATGGCTGCCCGCGGGGGCAGGCTGCAAAGGCTTAAGCGCATCAGCGGGGACGCCGAATGTCGGTTGGGTTCGGCCCCGCGCGATATCGATGATGTCGGAAACCACCGCCGAAGCCGTTGGCCCCTCGCCAGCACCACGTCCTTCATAGACGGTGGTGTCGATATAGTCGCCATCGACAACCACGGCGTTGAACACCCCTTCGACCTTGGCGATGGCCGCGGCTTTCGGGACCATGCAGGGCTGAACGTTCTGCTCAATTCCGTTTTCCGTCTTGACCGCCATGCCCAAAAGCTTAATGCGATAGCCCAACTCTTCGGCAAACTCGATATCGACCGGCGAAACATGGCGAATGCCTTCGATATTGACCTCATCGAAATTCACTTCGGTGCCGAACGCCAGGCTGGTCAGAATCGCCACCTTATGCGCGGCGTCCACGCCGTCCACATCGAAGCTCGGGTCGGCTTCCGCATACCCCAGGTCCTGCGCTTCTTTCAGCACATCGTCAAAATCCCGTCCCGTCTCACGCATGGTGGTCAGGATATAGTTACAGGTGCCATTGAGAATGCCGTAAACTTGGCTGATGTTATTGGCTGCGAGACCTTCCCGCATGGCCTTGATGATCGGAATGCCACCGGCCACGGCCGCTTCGTAACCAAGCGTCACGCCCGCACCATCAGCCGCCCGCCCCAAGGCCGCACCGTGATGAGCCAGCATGGCCTTGTTGGCCGTGACCACATGCTTGTTGTTGGCGATGGCCTGCTCGACCAGGGTCTTAGCGATGCCTCCCGATCCGCCGATTAGCTCGACAATGACATCGATATTGTCCTGTTCGGGCAACTTGGCGGCATCGTCGAACCATTCAATTCCATCCATGGAAACGCCATGATCGACATCCCTATTGCGCTCGGCCACGGCGACGACCTCAACCGGACGGCCACAGCGCTGGGCCAACAGCTCTTTGTTTTCAATAAGGATTTTTAACGTTCCGCCGCCAACGGTGCCGAGCCCGGCGATGGCGACTTTTAAGGCTTCACTCATTTTATTCGTCGTCCCCTACCGGCTAACCGTTGTTATGGCGCGCCAGGAAAGTTTTGATGTTGCGGATGGCCTGACGGGTCCGTTGAATATTTTCAACCAAACCGAAACGGACAAAGCCCTCGCCATGTTCGCCGAAACCGAGCCCCGGAGAAACGGCCACCTCGGCCTCTTTCAACAGCAGCTTGGAAAATTCCACCGATCCCATGTCTTTAAACTGCTCGGGCAGCGGGGCCCAGGCAAACATGGTGGCTTCGGGGCTGGGAATATCCCACCCCGCACCGGCCAGTCCTTCAACCAAAACGTCACGGCGCTCTTTATAAAGCTGACGGATATCATCGACACAGTCCTGCGGACCATTCAGGGCTGCTGCAGCGGCAACCTGAACCGGCGTGAACGCACCATAGTCGAGGTATGACTTTATGCGGGTCAAAGCGGCAATCAGCTTTTTGTTGCCAGCAGCAAACCCGATGCGCCAGCCCGGCATGGAGTAGGTCTTGCTCATGGAATAGAACTCAATGGCGATATCCTTTGCCCCCTTGATCTGCAAAATCGAAGGTGGCGGATTGTCATCGAAGTAGATTTCGGCGTAAGCGATATCGGACAAAATGTAGATACCGTGTTTCTTACAGAAATCGACGACCCGCTCGTAAAATGCCAGATCGGCCAGTTCGGCCGTTGGGTTGTTGGGATAGTTGAGCACCACAGCAGACGGTTTGGGAATGCTGTGCATCACCGCATGTTCCAACGAAGTGAAGAAAGTCTCGTCAGGCTTGATGGGAATGTTGCGCACCGCAGCGCCGGCGATAATGAAACCGAACTGGTGGATTGGGTAGCTGGGGTTGGGCACCAAAATCACGTCGCCCGGGCTGGTGATCGCCATGGCGAGGTTGGCTAGCCCTTCCTTCGAGCCCAGGGTTACGACCGCTTCGGTTTCAGGGTCGATATCGACGCCAAACCGGCGCTCATAGTAAGATGAGAGAGCCTTGCGCAGACCGGGAATGCCTCGCGACTGCGAATAACGGTGCGTCTTGGCGTTGGACACCGTTTCCTTCAGCTTCTCCACGATATGATCGGGCGTCGCCGAGTCTGGGTTGCCCATACCGAAATCGATGATGTCTTCACCGGCAGCGCGGGCGGCGGCCTTCATCGCGTTGACTTCGGCGAATACGTAAGGCGGCAAACGTCTGATGCGGTGAAATTCCTGATCCATGATCTTGTGTCTCTAAAGTTAGCTCGAAATGAAGAAGCCTTGTCGGACCGGAAGTCTTTCCTCCGGTCCGACAAGGCTTTTTAATACCGGAATGACTTCGTTTCTAGTAGTCGATGTAAATTTCCGCTCGCCGGTTACCGGCCTCGCCCGAAGGCATCACTTCATAATAGACCGGCTCGTTATCGGCCACAGCGCCCACGTAAAGATCGTTGGCGGCAATGCCGAGCTTAAGAAAGGCCTTGGCGACTGTATCGGCGCGTGAGGTCGAAACGTCCCAGTTGACCATTTTATGGCGCACCGGATCCATATTGCGGGTCCGGCTGCTGGCATGGCCCACCACGCGGATCGTCCCACCGCGCTCTTGGTGCAGCGCAACAACCTTTTTAAGGATGGCGCGCTCTTTCGATCCCAGCCCTGCAGCGCCGTTGCCGAATTGAATGACGGCGACCTTAAAGGAATTGGCCACGGCAGCCGGATTGAAGTCGCTCAACGGATGGGCGCCATTCTCGCTGACCACCGAAGCGACCATGCGCGAGGTCGGCGCGCCGCTGCTTACTTGCATGGGAGACATGGTTGCCTGTCCGCCCTGGTAGACTCCACTGCTGGAGATCACCACTGTTTCGGCCGGATAATAACCACCGGTGTTGATCGGCTGGGGTTGTCCTCCGGGACGACTTGGTGCGCTCGTCCCGCTATAGGGCAGACGCTGCGCCAGATTGGCTTTGTAAATCTCCTGCAAGGTCATGCCCTGGGTGTTGACCGGAGGCTGAGCTTGCATAGGAGCAGCAGCCTGCTGCATGGGCTGCTGCACATTGGGCATAGCCGCAGCAGGCGCGCTTTCTTGCGGCGCTTGCTCAGCCACAGCTTTTTCCGGCTGGAGCGGAGAAACCGCTTCGCCTTGACGGGCGATACTTTCGGATGAGTACTGTCCCTGTTGCGTATCGGCGACAAATCCTTCACTGACTTGAGCTTCCTGAGCCTGCTCGGCCTGAGCCCGCTCAGCATCGCCGGGCAATGGCGGATATTTACCGTCGCCCTCAGCTCCTTCTGCCGCTTGGGCTTGCGTCGCCTGACCGTCGGCCGCTTCTGCTTCTTCGTCATCGGAGGAAATGGCATCTACCGTACTGCGGTACCATTCAGCCGGGTTTAAGGCGTCGGGAACCGAAGAGCACCCCGCAACAACGAGCGGCAAGGAAAGCGCCAAGACAAGGCGGCCTTTATGCCAAATACGGCTCGAACCTAACGCCATTTCTGAAAACTGCATCGTCCCCGATCCCCTCGAAATTCGTCCCTTGGAACACAATGCGCATCCTAATTGACACGTCTTGGTTTCCGGTTGTTAGAGTGCCCCAAATTGGTTAACAGTAAGCGAACCGCTTTCGGTGTATCGCATCCACCGTCCTACGACAAGGTTGACGATGATTTAAACTGCAATATTTCCACGCTATGAACACTGAAATCCAAACCCAGTTAACTTGAGGGAAGCATAAGGGAAACAGACATGGCAGATCAACAGCAACAAGAGGCTAAACTGCTGGACCCGAAGGAGTTTTCCTCGGCCATGACGGATATCCTCAATCGCAGCCACCGCATCCTCAACGATTTCCTCACCAAGCAGGCGTCCCAGGAAGGCGGCAGCGACCCGGATCCATTAAACATCGGGAACGCTTTTCTCGAGCTTTCAACCAAACTGGCGACGGACCCCGTACGCCTGATGAATGCCCAGGCGAACCTGTGGCAAAATCAGATGGAACTCTGGCAAAGCGCGTCGCTACGCTGGCTCGGCCAGGAAAACGAGCCTTACGTAAAGCCGGAAAAAGACGACCACCGTTTCAAGGATACGGCCTGGAACGACATCCAACTGTTCGACTATATCAAGCAGTCCTACCTGCTGACCTCACGCTGGATGCAGGATTTGGTAGCTGGAGTTGACGGTCTCGAGCCGACGACGCACCGCAAAGTAGAATTCTACACCAAACAATTCGTCGACGCGATGGCGCCGACCAACTTCGTCATGACCAACCCGGAAGTTCTGCGCGCCACGGCGGAAACGGGGGGCGAAAACCTCATTCACGGCCTACAGAACCTGCTCGAAGACATGGAACGCGGCAAAGGTATCCGCATGACCGACGAAAAGGCCTTTGAAGTAGGCGTCAACGTCGCCGCTTCCAAGGGCAAGGTCATTCACCGCAATGAACTGATGGAATTGATCCAGTTCTCGCCTTCTACCGAAAAGGTCTACAAAACACCGTTGCTGATCGTTCCGCCCTGGATCAACAAATATTACATCCTCGACCTGCGTCCCTCGAACTCGTTCATTAAATGGGCGACCGACCAGGGACACACAGTCTTCATCATCTCCTGGATCAATCCCGATGAAAAGATGGCGGGCGAGTCCTTTGAAGACTACATGAACCTCGGCCCCTTGAAAGCGATCGATATCGTTACCGAGACCACCGGACAGGAAAAGGTCAACGCCATCGGTTATTGCCTCGGCGGTACGCTTTTAGCCGCAACCCTAGCCTACATGGCGGTCAAAAAAGACGACCGGGTCGAAAGCGCGACGTTCTTCACGACCCTGACCGATTTCAAAGAAGCTGGCGATCTCAGCATCTTCATCGACGAGAAACAGCTCGAAAATATCGACCACATCATGGAAGAACAGGGCTATCTCGATGGTTCGGAGATGGCGACCACTTTCAATATGCTGCGCGCCAACGATTTGATCTGGTCGTTCGTCGTTCACAACTATCTTTTGGGCAAGGATCCCTTCCCCTTCGATCTGCTCTACTGGAATTCCGATTCGACCCGCATGCCACGGGCCATGCACAGTTTTTACCTCCACCAAATGTATGAAAAAAACAAGCTGGTCGAACCGGGCGGCATTACGCTCAATGGCGTCGACATCGACCTTCACCAGGTCAAGACGCCGATCTACATGATTTCAACCAAGGAAGATCATATCGCCCCTTGGCGCGCTACCTACGCCGCGACCCAGCTTTACAAAGGACCGGTTCGTTTCGTATTGGCCGGTTCGGGTCATATCGCAGGCGTGGTCAATCCGCCCGCTTCAGGCAAGTACGGCTTTTGGACCAATGAAAAACTCCCGGCTTCTCCCGGCGCTTGGCTCGATAGCGCGAAAAAGAACGAGGGCTCCTGGTGGACCGATTGGCAAAAATGGATCCAGTCTCATGCAGGCGGCCGCAAAACCGTTCCCGCCCGCGATCCGGCCAAAGGGAAGGTGAAGGCCCTCTGTGACGCTCCGGGAGAATACGTAAGGGTGCGGCTCTAGGGTCAGGCCCCATCCCGCCTATTCTTCGCCGTCCTCCCAGAATTCCTCACCGTCATCAGGGATTTCATCGGTGCCGAGATAGGCCATCATTTCATTGTATTCCTGACCCAATAGGCGATAGCCCTCGACCCCTTCGGTAAACATCGGCTTATCGTCTTCGGTCAGGTCGCGCATCTTTCTGGCAGGGGTTCCGGCCCAAAGCTCGCCCGACGGAACCCGTTTACCGGGACCAACTAAAGCCCCGGCGGCAACCATCGCACCGCTTTCGACAACGGCGCCGTCCAAAATCGTCGCCCGCATGCCAATAAAGCAGCCGTCTTCCAGCGTGCAGCCGTGAATAAGGGCCGAATGCCCGATCAAGATGTCCGATCCGATATAGCAGCCGAATTTTCCACCGGTTACATGGACGACTGTGCCATCCTGAATGTTGGTACGCTCGCCAACGCGAATTTCATGAACGTCGCCGCGCAGGGTGCAACCGAACCAGATGCTCGATTCCGCCCCAATTTCCACATCCCCGATCAGGGCCGCCGTCGGTGCAATGAAAGCGCTGTCGTCGATCCGCGGCCAAGTCCCTCTCCAGGGATATTTAAAATCAGTCATTCTTTCCTCGAATTGTCAGTCAGTTTTGTTATTTGTTCAGCCACTGTCTTAAATATTCAGTGACGGCTTCCGGTTTTTCCATGGTCGACAGGTGCCCCGCCCCTTGGATGACCGCCAGATCGGCCTGCGGAATAATACGCGCCATTTCCTCATGCACCTCAACCGGGGTCAATTGATCGAGTTCTCCCACCAACACCAACGCCGGACAGGTAATTGCCTTTAATGTTTCCGTGCTGTCCGGACGGGACATGATAACCTTTTGCTGATCGATAAAGCCGTCAACTCCGGTGTCCAGCGCCATTTGCACGGCCTCGCTCACAAAGGCTTGGTCTTCCAACTTCTCTTTCGCCACCCAACCGGGCAGCAGGGTCCGCATCACCTCTTCGATGCCGACTTCTCTAGCCCGTTTCATCGCGGCTTGTCGCCCTTCCGATTGCTCGGGACGATCCGCCAGATAGGCGGTATCGAGGAAAGCAATTCGGTCGATCCGCTCAGGCGCTTGGCGGAAAAGCTCCATGGCCGTGTAGCCACCCATGGACAGTCCCGCCAAAGCAAACCGCGGCGGAGCTTCAGCCAAAATTCGTGTCGCCAGATCGGCAACTGTTGAATGGCCCCGGTGATCGATCACCTGCGGGATTGCGATATCGGCGAGGTGTTCCACCTGATGGGCCCAAAGCCTCGCCGTACAAAGCAGTCCGGGAATGAGAATTAGGGGAAGACGGTCACTCATAGCCGCACCTTTCCTATTTGATCAGAGCCGAGAGTTCCTTGAACTCGGGCGTCCCGGCTTTTTCCAGCCATTCGAAAACCACCATTTCGGTGGTCACAGCCTGCACACCTGCCGCCTGCATACGGGTCATGGCGATTCGTTTGCTTTCCGGGGTACGTGACGAAACCGCATCCTCAACGACAAAAACTTGATAGCCCAGTTCAATCAACTCCAACACGCTCTGTAAGACGCAAACATGAGCCTCCGTCCCACAGACCACCGCCTGTTTGCGCCCCAATTCACGCAAGCGTCGTTCAATTTCCGAATCGGATAGACAGGAAAAATGCATTTTCTCCAAGGTGCTCTCCACCTCGGCCAATTCGGCGATATCGGGAACGCTATGCCCCAACCCTTTGCTGTATTGTTCGGAAATCAACGTCGGCACGTCGAGACGGTTGGCCGCCTGCATCAGGATGCGAGCATTGGCAATCACTCGCCCTCCCTCGTGGATGGCCGGAATCAACCGTTCCTGTAAATCGACGACGATGAGCGCCGACTGATTGGCCTTCATACGCATGGTTTTTTTGCCTTTTTCATCTTGCGGTTTGGGGAGATTACCCCTCCCGACTTTCGCACGGCAAGTTTTCCGTGGTGCGAAAAACACACTGCCTTTGCCAATTTGCAACGCCAAGGACGCCTCTGACGTTGACTTGCGCCAAGGACGCCCTATTATCCCCTCGCAAATAACCCAAACGGTATCATGATTTAAGCCGTCGACGAGAAGCCTCAGGGCAATAACGGGTAATCCATAGTACATGAACTTTGAAGATTTAGGTTTGGGCGAAGAGGTCCTCAAGGCCGTCGCCGAGGCGGGGTATTCCACCCCGACCCCCATTCAGGAAAAAGCCATTCCCATCGTCTTGATGGGCCGTGACGTTCTGGGATGCGCCCAGACGGGCACCGGTAAGACAGCTTCTTTCACTTTGCCAATGATCGAAATTCTGGCCTCAGGCCAGGCGAAGGCCCGTATGCCGCGCTCGCTCATTCTGGAGCCGACTCGCGAGTTGGCCGCCCAGGTCGCTGAAAACTTTGAGAAGTATGGCAAGCATCACAAACTGACCATGGCCTTGCTGATCGGCGGCACCTCCATGGCCGAACAGACAGCGGCGCTCGACAAAGGCGTTGATGTGCTGATCGCGACCCCAGGCCGCCTGCTCGACTTATTCGAACGCGGCGGGCTGTTGCTCAACGACGTTCGCACCCTGGTGATCGACGAAGCCGACCGGATGCTCGACATGGGCTTTATTCCGGACGTGGAAAAGATCGTTTCTCTGATCCCGACCATCCGTCAGACCCTTTTCTTCTCGGCCACCATGCCGCCCGCCATCCGCAAGCTAGCTGACGCCTTTTTAATGAATCCCAAGGAAATCACCGTGGCGCGCCCTGCAACCACCGCCGATACGGTGACCCAGGGACTTTTCATGATGAAAGCCACCGGCATGGGCAGTCATGTGGCCCGTGAAAAACGGGAAGTCTTGCGCAAGCTGCTCAAAGCAGAGAACCTCAAGAACGCCATTATCTTCTGCAATCGCAAACGCGACGTAGGCATTGTCTACCGCTCTCTCGAGCGCCATGGCTTCAACGCGGGACAGCTTCACGGCGACATGGTTCAGTCGGCGCGAATGGAAGTGTTGTCGAAATTCAAGAACGGCGAACTCACCATTCTGGTTTGTAGCGATGTGGCCGCACGGGGGCTCGATATCAAGGAAATGAGTCACGTATTCAATTTCGACGTGCCGACCCATGCCGAAGACTACGTACACCGCATCGGTCGTACAGGCCGCGCGGGCAATCAGGGCACGGCCTATACCCTGGCCACGCGCGACGACGCCAAATATCTCGACGCCATCAAACGGACCATCGGCAAGCCGATTCCCGAAGTTAAAGGCGAAGGCGCCGCAAGCAAAGACGAGCCCACACCTGACAAAGGTGAAGAGAAGCCCCAGCGTGGCCGTGGGCGCGGACGGGACCGCTCGGAAGAACGCAAGGAGCGCCCGCAACGGGAAGAGCGGCAAGAAAAGCCCAAGCGAGACCGCAATAAAGGCCGTCATCGTCGCGACGAAGAAGACAATGAACCCGATGTCCCGGTCAAAGGCATGGGCGACCACGTTCCCGCCTTCATGATGCGTTCGGCCATCGAAGAGCCGAAGAAAAAGCCGACAAAGAAGGCTGCCAAAAAACCTGCGGCAAAGAAAAAAGCACCTGCTAAGAAAAAGGCTGCGGAAAAAGAAATCGCCAAAGAAGACACCGGCGAAACCAAGAAAAAGACCACACGACGTCGCACGACGAAAAAGGCGAAAGAGAGCCCAAAAGCGGCCGAGACGCCGCAACCGGTTGACGAGCAACCTGCAGCCGCACCGGAAGACGCAAGTCAGGAAGCCTAACAACGGAAAGACGAAGCTATGCAGACAATTTTCGTTCAGGTGAAATGTGAGATGGGCAAGGTATACGACGTGGCTAACGAGGCCATTGAGGTCGAGCCGGTCTCCGAGGTCTACTCCATTTCGGGGCGCTTCGATTTAATGATCAAGTGTTACCTGGACGATGATCAGGATATCGGCCATTTCGTCACCGAAAAAATCCAAACCCTCAATGGGGTGGCCGACACCTATACCACGGTCGCCTTCAAGGCTTTTAAGTAGCATCCGTCCGGTGTGAAAGGACCGCAGCCATGCTGACGGTTTCCGGTCTCCATCGCCCTGGCCTGAAGTCAATATCTCTTAATGTTTCGGCGGGCGAGTGCATCAGCCTTTCGGGCCCTTCGGGCTCGGGAAAAAGTCTTTTTCTGCGTGCTATCGCCGATCTCGACCCAAATAGCGGCGATGTCTCCCTGAACGACCGTTCCCGGGAAAGTTTTTCCGGTCCCGAGTGGCGAAAAAAGGTTGCCTATCTTTCCGCAGAACCCGGCTGGTGGAGCGACGCTGTTTCAGACCATTTTAAAGATTTCGCACAATCCCTGCCTCTGATTGAGCGATTTGGCTTTCCCTCCGACTGCGGCGCATGGCAGATTTCGCGAACCTCAACCGGCGAACGGCAGCGCTTGGCGCTTGTGCGGGCCTTACAAAACGATCCACAAATCCTTCTGCTCGACGAGCCAACGGCGGCGCTCGACCCAGCCATGACCGACATTGTTGAATCGATTGTCGAGGAACGCCTAGCCGTTGGCTGCGCGGCGATTTGGGTTACCCACGACAAAGAACAGGCGGCGCGCATGGGGCGACGGAATTTCCGTATGGATGGCGGCGATCTCATGGAGGGGGCGTTATGAGCTATATCGCCCTAACCTATTGGGATCTGGCCCTGGCTTCGCTTCTCATCTTGCTGAACGCCGGAATTTCATTCGCCTTTCAACTCGGCATCGGAGCAAAACTCCTGATCGCCACGCTACGCTCCCTGATTCAGCTCTCTCTCATGGGGCTGGTGCTCAAGACACTCTTCACCTTGTCTTCGCCCTACTGGACCGGTTTTGCCGCACTCTTCATGGTGCTCTTTGCCGGACGGGAAATTATGGCGCGACAAAAGCGCCGACTTTCCGGCCTATGGGCCTATGGCCTGGGAACGGCAACCATGTTGATGGCGTCGGTTTTCGTCACTGGCGCGGCTCTCCTCACCATCGCCCCCGATCCCTGGTATGACCCCCGCTACGCTTTACCGCTACTCGGCATGATTATCGGCAATACCATGAACGGGATTAGCCTGGGTCTGCATAATCTTGTCGAGGGACTGACTCGTGACAGAGCCGCCGTCGAGGCTCAACTGGCGCTCGGCGAAAGCAAATGGACGGCCACCCTCCCTATCGTCCGCAACGCACTCACCACCGCTTTTATGCCGATCATCAATTCCATGTCGGCGGCCGGATTGGTGCTGATACCGGGCATGATGACGGGGCAAATCTTAGCTGGAGCCGATCCCATAGAAGCGGTCAATTACCAAATCCTGATTATGTTCTTGATCGCAGGCGGCGTAGCGCTTGGGGCCTTGAGTTCCGTACTTGGTGGTGTCCTGAGACTGACTGACCAGCGGCATCGTTTACGCATTGATCGTCTTGTTTCCTTGGAAAAAGGCCTTCAATGATGGCTATACTGTAGTGAAATGAAATATTTGCTCTTATGGCTGAAGAAAAAACGAAAAGTCTCAAAATTCGATTTCTGGTTCTGACCACGCTGATCTTCTGCGCGACAGCGGGGATGTCGCTCATCTTCATCAACCAGATCAACAAATCGGTCATCCATGCTCTGGGCTCGCGTTTTGCAGAAAATCAGCTTCTCTACGACAAGGCCCGCGTACTGCTTCCGTTATCCCGCGAAGTCGCTCTGGCCCGAAAATTGGCGGACTCCAGCCTGATAAAAGCCTGGGCGCAGAATGAAGACGATCCGCATCTAAAAGAACGGGGACTACGCGAGTTGGAGGAGTACCGTCGTTTTTTTAAAGACGGCAGCTATTTTTTCGTTATCGATAAGTCTCTGAATTACTACTTCAACGACAGCCACAACAGTTATTTCGGCAATCAACTCCGCTACACCATCAAGCGCGGCGACCCTGAAAGTGAATGGTACTTCTCGGTCCTTCAAAACCGGGCGCATCAACTCAATGTGGACTTCGACAAAAAACTCGGCGTTACCAAGGTTTGGATCAACATCCCGATCTACAACGGAAAAACGCCTCTGGGGGTGATTGGCACGGGAATCGATCTGACACTGTTCATCCAGACCATTCTTTCCGGTCGATACGAGGGCATTACCAATATTTTTCTTGGCAAAGGCGGCGCCATTCAAGCCCACCAGGATATTAGCGCCATCGACTTTAAAACTCTGACTAAAGATCCTTCGAAACGGAAAACCATCTTTCAGTTCATCGATAGAGAACGGGACCGAAACCGCCTCAGCCAAGCCATGGAGAGGGTTCAGTCTGGAGAACGCGAAACCGAAACATTCTTTATGAAGGCCTTTGAAAAGGAATACCTTGCAGGCGTAACCTATCTCCCCAATATTCGCTGGTTCAACCTCACCCTGATGGATGTTGACCGCCTCCTACCCAAGCGCTACTTCACGGTCGTCGTTATATTGCTCGGTATTTCTCTACTGATCGCCTCAAGCGCTATCGCCTATCTGCTGAACAAACTTGTGCTCACCAGAATTGGAGCGCTGAACCAAACCGTCGAAACCATTATGAACGGTAACCTGGATGCGGATTTGGAAATTGGGGAGAACGATGAAATAGGGTCGCTAACTCGTAATTTCAGCACCATGACGAGCATTATCCGCACAAATACGGAAACGCTGGAACAACAGATTAACGAACGCACCGAAGAGCTAAAGCGGCTCAGCGAACGGGATTCCATGACCATGCTGCTCAACCGGCGCGGCCTATTGGAACGCTGGGATATCGAAATGAACCGGGTGAGTCGCAGCGGCCACGCCATGGGCGTCCTGATCATTGATATCGATCTTTTCAAGTCGATCAACGACACCTACGGCCACAAAGCGGGAGACTATGTCATCACCTCGATTGCCAAGGCGATTAACACTTCAATTCGCTCTTACGACCACTGCTCCCGCTGGGGCGGCGAAGAGTTTCTAATTTTATTGCCCGACTGTACGGAAGAAGGCTTGCAGGCCACCGCCCAGAAAGTCCGTCGCGCGATCAAAGAACTCGGGATTGAGTTCGATGATAAACCTTTGGCCATTACGGCAAGCCTCGGCGGCTATCTCATGACCTTCGATGAAAATGTCGATTCAGTCATCGGCAAGGCGGACATCGCCCTTTACGAAGCCAAACGCCAAGGTCGGGACTGCTACATCCGCTACAGTGATGAATTGGCTAAGCAGACCCCGCCCATTTAGGCCTAAATCTAAATATAGTGCTCCTGCAACGGCTCAAACCCGTTGAACCCAACCGAGGCGTAGGTTGAGGTATAGGCTCCGGCCGTGTGAATCCGCACCTTGTCGCCCGACCTCAAGGCTAAAGGCAAGCTATAATCAGCCTTTTGGTACATGACATCCATACCATCGCAAGTAGGGCCGGCAATAGCCACCGGGCCGGTTTCTCCACTGTCGCGCGGGGTTGTGATGTGATAGCGAATGGCCTCATCCATGGTTTCTGCCAAGCCGCCGAACAGCCCAACATCAAGATAGACCCAGCGTTTTTCATCGGTAGGCGAACGGGTCGAAACCAGAACCACCTCAGTTTCCAAAACCCCAGCATTACCAATAATCGAGCGGCCCGGCTCGATAAACATATCGGGGATCGCATTGCCGAAATGACGGCGCATGGAGTCCATGATCGTCTCGCCATACTCTTCCATTTCCGGCACATCACGACGATATCGAACGGGATAACCACCACCAAGGTTGATCATCTTCAACTCGATACCCTGCTCACGAAGGTCGGTAAACAACATGGCGACCTGGGCAATGGCGATATCCCACTTGGCCGTATCGGTCTGTTGCGAACCCACATGGAAAGAAATGCCACGCGGTCCCAGCCCAAGATCACGAGCTTTAATCATCAGGTTACGGGCGACTGCGGCCGGACAACCGAATTTACCCGAAAGCGGCCACTCGGCCCCTTCATTGGAAACCGCAATGCGACAGTAAACATCCGCATCCGGCGCCGCTTCGGCAATTTTCATTAGTTCGTTTTCACAATCGAAAGCAAACAGTCGAACGCCTTTTTGATAGGCCAACTCGATATCGCGCTGTTTCTTAACCGTATTGCCAAACGAAATGCTTTCTGCAAGAGCACCGGCAGCGAGGCATGCCTCTACTTCATTGACTGAAGCCGCATCGAAACTCGAACCGAGCCCAGCCAAAGTCTCAAGCACCGGCTTGGCCGGGTTAGCTTTGACCGCATAATAAATCTCGGCGAGCGGCATGGCCCGGTGCAGCCGTTTGTAATTTTCGGCCACCACGTCCAAGTCAACGACGAGACAAGGAGTCTCAATAGGGGCTTCCCTGAGGAAGGTTTCAATTTTTGGAGTCATCGTCCACGCCACTCCCTTGCCGACGGCCAATCGCCGCATCGTGATTCAGCAAACAAAGGAGCCTCCGGGTTCTAGAACCCTCGGGCGCCGGGAAAGGCCGCTGTATATTGGTTTTGACACCACGAGAAAAGAAAAAAATGGTAGAGATATCATTCGACACCCCTACCACACCAAAAAAGCTAAGAAAACAGCCAGTTTTCGACCGAAAAAAATATAGCCGTCAAATCAGTCCGGCCAACGGTGAACTGGGATCGGCATACATCTTTTTGGGCATGCGACCCGCGAGATAGGAGAGCCGACCGGCTTCGACAGCCAGCTTCATGGCTTCAGCCATCTTGATCGGGTCTTTGGCTCCGGCGATTGCAGTATTCATCAAGACCCCATCGCAACCCAATTCCATGGCCACGGCGGCATCGGACGCCGTGCCGACGCCTGCATCGACCAACACAGGCACCTTGGCGTTTTCCTTGATCAGCCGGATGTTGACCGGATTGAGAATCCCGAGCCCCGATCCGATCAACGACCCTAAAGGCATGATGGCGACACAGCCCATGTCTTCCAGTTCCTTAGCCATGATCGGATCGTCGGAACAATAGACCATCACCTGGAAGTCTTCCTTAATCAGCGCCTCGGCGGCTTTCAGGGTTTCGGGCATATTGGGATAGAGGGTTTTCTGGTCGCCTAGCACTTCGAGCTTAACCAAATCCCAGCCCCCCGCCTCACGAGCCAGACGCAAGGTTCGTACCGCCGTATCGGCATCGAAGCAGCCGGCCGTATTGGGCAGGTAGGTATATTTCTTGGGATCCACATAATCGACCAGCATCGGCTGACTCGGATCGCTGACATTGACCCGACGCACCGCCACGGTAACGATTTCCGCTCCAGAAGCCTCAATGGCGATTTTGGTTTCCTCGAAGTCTTTATACTTCCCCGTGCCCACCAGCAGGCGCGACGTAAAGGTGCGCCCTGCAACGGTGAACGAATCATTTTCTTGGCTCATACCGCCTCCGATAAAGTGGACGACTTCCAGTTTGTCGCCGTCCTTGATTTCCGTTTCGCCATAGGTGGACTTCGAGACGATTTCCAGATTGCGCTCTACAGCGACCTTACGGGGATCGATCCCCAACTCCTCAAGCAAGGCGGAAAGCATCAAACCGTCGGAAAAGCCGCGTTCCTCACCGTTAATCGTCACATTCATAAAATTTCGTCCGTCTCACATGTGGCTGGTAAAAGGGGCCCAAGTATGGAGAGGGTCGCGCCGCCTTTCAACCTGTGAAATGCGCTTATTGCACAGCCCCTTCGCCGTGTTATAAATCCCTACGAAGATTCGATTCAGCCAGAGGAGCCAACCGGTGTCCGGCACTGCTAAAGTTTTGATCTTGAACGGACCAAACCTAAACCTTTTAGGTGAACGGGAACCCGATATCTACGGCCACGAAACCCTGGCCGATATCGAAGCGCGCTGTAAAGACAACGGACGCAACCTTGGGCTCGACGTTGATTTTCGCCAATCCAACCTAGAAGGTGAACTGGTCAATTGGATTCAGGAAGCCCGCAAAGGGTTTGACGGAATTATTATCAACCCGGCGGCTTTTACCCATACTTCCGTGGCCTTGCTTGATGCTTTGCTGGCTAGTGAAAAGCCGGTTATTGAGGTCCACCTATCGAATATCCACCGGCGAGAGGAATTTCGCCACAATTCATATGTATCCAAGGCAGCCACCGGAGTTATCTGCGGCCTGGGCAGCCAGGGATACGACCTGGCGCTCCAAGCGATGGCGCGCCTCGTCGAATAAACGCAAAAAAACTTAATCTGAGGAACCAATGGCAAAGTCCGATATCGATAGCGACCTGGTACGCAAAATGGCCGATCTTCTGGAAGACACCGGCCTGACCGAGATCGAATACGCACACCAGGACGGCTGGCACATTCGCGTCGCCAAAGGCGGCATGATGAGCGCCCCCGTAGTCGCCGCTCCGGCTGCTCCCGCCCCAGCGGCAGCCGTGGCTCCAGCCGCCGAAGCCAGCGCAGCCGACCTCGCCAATCATCCGGGTGCGGTCAGCTCACCCATGGTCGGCGTCGCCTACCTCAATCCGGACCCGGATTCGCCTCAGTTCGTCAATCTGGGCGACACGGTGACCGAAGGCCAGACGCTCATGTTGATCGAAGCCATGAAGGTGTTTAATCCGATCCACGCACCCAAGGCTGGTAAGGTCACGCAAATCCTTGTCGAAAACGGATCGCCCGTCGAGTACGGCGAACCCCTGATCATCATCGAGTAGAAAAGGCCCCGCACCCGAATGTTCGAGAAGGTCCTGATCGCCAACCGGGGTGAAATCGCCCTCCGCATCCAACGCGCCTGCCGCGAGATGGGTATCCAAACCGTCGCCGTCCATTCAACGGCCGACGAAAACGCCATGCATGTGCGCCTGGCCGACGAAGCCGTTTGCATCGGCCCACCGGCTGCCAAGGATAGCTACCTCAATATGCATGCGATTCTCTCGGCGGCAACCATCACCAACGCCGACGCCATCCATCCCGGCTACGGCTTTTTAAGCGAAAACGCCGAATTCGCCTCGATGGTCGAAGAGCACGGCTTTACCTTTATCGGTCCCGCGCCCGAGCATATTCGCATGATGGGCGACAAAATCACCGCCAAACAAGTTTGTGAAGAAGCGGGCATTCCCGTCGTACCCGGTTCCGATGGCGCGGTTTCGCAAGACGAAGCTCTCGATGTGGCGCGCGAAATCGGCTTTCCTGTTCTCATCAAGGCGACTGCCGGCGGCGGTGGCCGCGGGATGCGGCTGGCGCAATCCGAAGCCGACCTCATGGGTGAATTTAAGGCCGCCTCGACGGAAGCTCGATCAGCTTTCGGCAATCCCGACTGTTATATGGAAAAGTATCTCGGGCAGCCCCGCCATATTGAAATTCAGGTGATCGCCGATAGTCACGGCAACGTCGTCCATCTAGGCGAACGGGACTGTTCGCTGCAGCGCCGTCACCAAAAGGTGCTCGAAGAATGCCCTTCCCCTGCGCTCAATGCCGAGCAGCGAGCCAAAATCGGCGATGTGGTCGCCACGGCAGTCAAGAAGATCGGCTACCGCAGCGCCGGGACGATCGAATTTCTTTATGAGAACGGTGAGTTCTATTTCATCGAAATGAATACCCGTCTTCAGGTGGAACATCCGGTGACCGAAATGGTCTGCGGCCTCGATCTGGTCCGAGAAATGATCCGCGTCGCATCTGGCGCACCATTGAGTTTCACCCAGGAAGAAGTGACCTTTAACGGCCACGCCATCGAGTGCCGGATCAATGCGGAAAACCCGGAAACCTTTATGCCCTGCCCCGGCACCATCGACGAATACCACGCCCCCGGCGGGCTGGGCGTTCGTGTCGATTCGGCGCTTTATTCGGGCTATCGGGTGCCTCCTCATTACGACAGCATGATCTCCAAACTGATCGTTCATGGCTCGACTCGCAACGAATGTTTGATGCGGCTACGCCGGGCATTGAGCGAGTACGTGATTGGCGGCCTGGACACCAGCATCCCTCTTCATCAACGCCTGATGAACAATGGCAATTTCATGAATGGGGATTACGATATTCACTGGCTCGAAGGTTTCGTCGACGGTAAGGACTAACCTCGGCTCCGGATTAGGTTTTCATGTCGGAACTGACCCCAGAACTTCTGCTGCACGCATACGCTTCCGGGGTCTTTCCCATGGCGGAAAGTCGCGAAGACGAGCGCCTGTTCTGGGTCGACCCTGACGAGAGGGGGATCATCCCGCTCGACGGTCTTCATGTCTCACGCAGCCTGCGCAAAACGTTCCGCAAAAAGCCTTTCGAAGTTCGCTGCAATTCTGCATTTCGCGCAGTCATGGAAGAATGCGCGGCAGAAGCCGAGGACCGGGAAGAAACCTGGATCAACACCGAGATCATGCGGCTCTATACGGCGCTCAATGAAATGGGGTTCGCCCATAGTGTCGAATGCTGGCGAGACGGGCAATTGGTCGGCGGGCTTTATGGCGTTTCTCTGGGCGGCGCTTTTTTCGGCGAAAGCATGTTTTCGCGTATGACAGACGCCTCAAAAATCGCCCTGATTCATCTGGTTGCCCGGCTCCGCCTCAGAGGCTATTCCCTGCTCGACGCTCAATTCGTGACCGATCATTTAACAAGATTGGGAGCCATAGAAATTCCGCGCAGCCAGTACCGGGAGAAGCTCCAATCGGCCCTCAGTCAACCCTGCACTTTTTATTCGGGCCCGGTAACCCCGGAATTGGAAAGCAAGCTTGATTGGCTTTTGTCGCAATCAAGCACCCAAACATCATAAACCGGATGTTCCATCGCCGCTAAAGCAGGGCTTGAAGCGAACATCCATCCCCGATAAACGCTCCGTGCCGGTTCGCCGGGACGGACTTCCCATACATCGAGAAAGGCGGCGCTTTCCGGAGCTTCTTCCGGCGGTCGCTTATCGCAATGTCGCGCAACAATCTCAAGGGTCCCAAAGCGTACCGTCCGGCCGACCGGCGCACGGAATTCCTCAACCCGCGCCGTTACCTTATCGAGCCCCTGCAACACCGCAACTTCATAGGTTTCGGCCTGGACTGCCTCCGACCAGAATAACGACAGAACGGAGATCAAAAAGGTGGCGTGAAGGACCAACGAAAATCGCATCATATCGCTTTATGATTTCTTTTTGCGGTCAAACGATGGCGCATCTTAGGGCTCTTACTCCTCGCCACCGGTTGCGAGGAAAATAATATCGCCCACCTGATCTTCCAGAGAGCGGTAATCCTTGGTTTTGGCAATCGAACTATCGGCAGCGATCATTTCGCTTGAATTGCCCGGCTCAAGACGAACGTATTTGTCACCCAACATGCCCGAGCTCGCAATTGAGGCAACGGTATCGACCGGCAGCTTAACATCGGGCCGAATGCTCAATATGGCCACTGCATCATAAGTCACAGGATCCAATTCAATAGAAGCCACATTGCCAATCTTGATGCCGCTTATTTGTACATCGGCCCCTTTGTTGAGCCCACCGACTTTGGCGAAAGCCGTTTTGACATGATAGCCTTCTATGGTTTTCACCTGCGCCATTTCATAGGCGAAAACAACGAAGCCGAGGGCGACAACCAGCACCACAGCCCCCATAACGGTTTCAACCAGCGAACGTCCCATAGCTCTAGCCTCTATTCCTGCTTTTCCTTGGCCTCGGCCAGTCTGGCCTTGCCCTGGGCGATAATCAACTCAAGCAAATCTTCAACGACCACCGAGTCCTGGGTAAAGTCGATAACCCCTCCAGCCTCAATCATGTCCATTTCGCCCCCTGGTTCGAGAGCGATAAACTTACCGCCAAAAACGCCATCGGTGTGAATGGCCGCCGAGGTATCGAGCGGCAACTCGACCCCTTCATCAATCATCAAGGTGAGTTTAGCCCTGTAGTTGTCAGCCAGCGTCTGGCGAACGACAGAACCGATTCGGATACCGCCCATCATCACCGAGGCGTTTTCGCCCAAACCGTCAATTTTACCAAAGGATGCGAAAACCGGGTAACCTCCGGCGACTTCTCCCTCGACCTTCTTGCCCCCGTAAGAAAGGATAATCGCAAGAAATACGGTCAAAACGACAAAGCCGCCAACTACCGGTTCGAGAATATCTTCGCGTCTGATCATCCGTCGTGCCCCCCGAAAAAAAAGCGCGGCCAAGACCGCGCTTTCCCGTCCCGGCTAGCTGCCTGGCGTCCAGGCTTGGTAATCACCCGTTGCCGCAGCGCGGCGTCCGCCCATGGCGTCGTGCCCCGATGGTCGGTAAGCCGTTTTCGTACCCGTCATATTGGGCAGGTGGACTTTTTGCCACTCCTTAGCCTGGGCCGCCTGTTCGGTCAAAGGCTCATCGACCGTGTGGTGCAGCCAAGCATGCCACTCAGGCGGCACCTTGGAGGCTTCATCAGAGCCTTTATAGATAACCCAGCGGCGCTCGCGGCCTTGGCGCTCAAACCGCTTCCTGGTGTTACGATAATATTTGTTGCCGAACTCGTCGGTTCCAACCAACTTTCCATAAAGGAGTGTGAACAACGTCGTGCTAAGGCTCATGTCTGATTTGCTCTCCGAGCGTTGGGGATATAACCGTTTATCCCGTTTCCCGAGTCACGCCGGGCCGCCCTTTCAGTAGGGGAGGTCACGGCGGCGACAATATTGCATTTCAAAGGCCGCACGTCCAGCCCATTGCGAAACCAAGG